>CP166960.1:1048126-1380508 GCA_041447175.1 Candidatus Bathyarchaeia archaeon
GGGGGTTGAATATGCGGCTCCACTGTCCAGCCAGATTTTTGTGGGCGTACTCGTCAGGAGGTGGACAGCTGGAGAGGAGAAGGCAGTTGAAGAAAGTTTGGGTGGCTGTGGAGGGGAGTTGCCTGTGACTGAATAGGCTGCGGTCACAAGGTATTGATGGTGGTAAAGTATTTCCTTTGTTTGGGGCACACTGGCTATTCCCCCGGTTTGTTGAGTGGTTTGCCATCTTTCTTCAGGGGATAAATTGGAGGCGGGATTTTTAATGGACCATGAAGTACCTGAATCCAAGGCGTACATTGTGGTGGAAGACGAAAGAGTGCTTGTTTGCTTTGTCCCATTAAAAGTATAAGTTAATTGGGGAGCAAGAAAACCCGACGCTCCGCCCTGAACAGAATAACTCAAAGTCAAAGGAACATACACAGGCAGCAGGTTTGATGTTGAATCGATGAAGCCTTCCTTGTCCTTAACTAGCAAACTAACTTGGTATGTACCCCCGAAGTCGTATACGTGGCTGATGATGGAAGAGTTTGTGTCTGTAGTGTTACCGTCACCAAAATCCCAAACGTATCGGGTTATAGGCGTTGGGGCACTTCTGTTTGAACCAGGCACAGAGGTTGAAGCGTCAAAGGTTAAAGACTGATTCGCCAAAGCCAACGTTTCAGCCCAGCTAAAGTTAGCGCTTGGAAGAGTTATCGGAGAAGGAAAATACGTAAATTGGGTATCTAAAGAACCTAACTTGATTACGTTTAGGATACTGTTCCAGTTTTGGTCAAATTGTACTTCGTAAACTCCCGAACGGGGAAAGGTGTACGAAACGGGGTTAGTTCCGAACTGAAACGTCAAGTTTCCCACGTTAACGGGGATGCGGATGGTTGATTTTGGGTAGTCAAAACCGAAAAGGGAAGCAGAAGACAACCAGCATGCCTCTTGGTAGCCTTCGTCGTTTAGGGGCATCGCTAAACTTCCTGTTTCTGGAATTATTCCTTCCAAGAAAAGGGTCATCATTCCCTCAGCGGTCGCAATGTCAGAAAATTCAGTCTGATTGGTGCTTCTGAACGTTCCGTGTGAGTAGAGGGGGCTGTTTAGGAGGGCGGTGGCGGCTTTAGTTTCGTTAAGCAAATCTGCAAAATCGTTCTTCCATGACGATAGCCCAGTGTATGCATGTAGCGCTTGAATGGCAATTAACGTGTTTTCAAGTCGTAGCTCATGGTTAGTTTCCGAGTGGCTAAGCACACCTGGGATGCCCCAAGCCACACTTTGCAGCCCCTGCGCCAAAAGCTTATTGTATAAATCCAAATACACGCGGTCAAAATTCGGAAGCGTTTGCCCACGTGCAACGTAGTAGTTGCCTATTATTATTGCAAAGGAGCCTACTTCACATTCGTACTCGTATTTGCTGTTGTACCCGTTGTATCCGTAAATTCGTCCGCCCCAAAAAGTGTCTTGAATATAATTCCATAGGTCAGCATCCTCATCGTTAAGTTTGACAAACGCATCTAAGGTTTCGGCAGCTTCATCGTAATAGCGAGGTTGCCACTGGAAAATTACTGAGTCCAAAGGATTATAGCCCAGTGAGGGCTTGCCAGCGGCTTGATAGGTGATGAGAAGGTCTTGGTACGCGGCGGTTGTGTTCCATTTTTCCGTCAAATTGTACTGAGGGGCATAACGGTACGCGTTCAAAACAAAGCGGTTCCTGACGCTGAAGTAAGATTGGTCGCCATCTTGCCAAGTAAGTGGAAGATTCTTAAGCATAGGAAGCTCAATCAAAGCTTGACGCGTAGCCTGCTCAATTATCGGAGAATCGTAACCGTCGATTTCACTGAACCGTTTTACCCTCAGTACATTAACCCAATCCTCACAAGAAACAAGCTGCTGGATAAGCGTATCATAATAGTTCAAGGGTAAGGCATTGAAAACCATTGCAAATTTGACAGTGTTTGGGTCTGCGGTCCAGTTAAGGTTACACGCGTTTATGGCTTCAGCTATTGTATAACTGATGGGTATAGATTCATTTTGTGTGGTTATTGTTTCGCTTTTTGCAGGTTTGATTGTTAAAAAGGCAGAAGAAATCATGAGGAAAAACAGAAAGGAAAAGGTTATTCGAAGAAATGTTTTTTTCTTCACGCCTGTTTCCCGTTCCAGAAACCCAAGTTATGAGAGTTCACGTTAGAGAAAAATATAATTGTCCAAGTAACTCCAAGTTTTTCCCCTATGCTATTTCCCCTCAATCTGTTTTATACTCGAGTGGATGGTTAACATTTAAAAGGGTTTCTTCAACAAAGAAAACCAATAACTGCATTATAATTAACCAATTTTGTTGATGTCAACCTGAAAGCCATTGCTCTGTAGCACTTTGGCTAACTTGTATCGCCAAGTCCCCTCCCTATCAAACCGCGTGTAAGTGACGCCCAAGATGCCCTCGGGTAAAACAAACCCTTTCACATCTCTAAAAAGCGGCATGACCCGTTTACTGCTCAGCTTACCAAGAAAAAAACCCAGTTCCAGAACTAGGTTTTGGCTGACTTTGAGCATCACGGTTGAGGGGTCTTCGGGAGAAAGCAGAACAACCGCGAAAGTCACATCCGAGTACTCCGAAAATTCACCTAGCAAAGTTTTACCCTGATTTGGCTGCTCACGCAGCACAACGGGTTCCAGCCCAAGTTTCTGTAAAGTCTGGACAACTTGTTGCTTCATGGGTTCATCTTTTCCGTGTAGAACATGAACTTGACGCCTTTCTGTCAAAGACATCGATGCCTCGCCCGAGTCGTCTTTTAGGGGGGTTAGGAATTTTTCTGTGCACAAGTGAACTCCGCTGATTTCGCCAAGGCAAACGCTTTCTACCACTTTTTTTCGGTCACTACAGTTTGAAACACACTCGCCGCTATGCAACCTTAGTTTACTGCAGTCGTCATTTGACCAAAAGATAACTACCCGCGCCACTTTTGAGGGACTAAGCAACCTGCCGCCTAGCCAAAACGGCTTGTTCGAGTTAAACGGCGTCACAAACGTGCGCGTCAACTCTTCTTCAGAGAGGTTGAAGCGAATCCCCGATTTCTCTTCGTCTTGGTATTCAAGGTAGATGTGGTACTTAGGAGGAGTCACGTCGCATCACACAAAACAAAAAAGAAGCGTTGAAAAAAAGGTTTACGTAAACGTATGAGAACAGTGGTTAGGGTTTGGGTAAACTTAAAACTCGCCCCAGCACCTCAACAATGCGGTCAGCGGCTTCTTGGTCTGGAAACTCCAAGTCGTTCTCTGTGGGCTCAGTGCCAGCAAAAAGACAAACCGCGTCGATATCGACAAGTTTTGTGAAACCAAAAATCAGCCCCGAGAAACCCATGAAAGGACCTTTATAGCCAACACCTACATCGAAGTCTTTTTTCATTTTATCAAGGGTGGCTTGGTTGTTGGCGGCACAGACAACCGTTTTCTCTTTTGTCCCAAACCCAGCCGCCACAATCATACGTTTAACCCCCATATCCTTAAGATAATGCACAATGCTTTCAGCAACAGCGTACTGCCCAGAAAAGTTTGCATGATATCCTCTCACGAGAAGCAGCGGCGGCGTTTGACTGGCATAGAATTGAGTTTTGGGAAAATCAGCTACTCCACCCTCAACCACGGTTCCGCCCATGCCGGGAAGTGACGGATGAGCAGCATACGAGGGCGTAGTCTGATAGACGGCTGGAAGGTGTGTGGAGTAAAGGTCTGCACAAAGTTTGGCGCTGGTTTTGGCGATAAGGCTGTCAACCACAAGTTTGCCGATGCTGCGTAGCCCAGGAGAACCTACAACTGCCACGGGCTCCACTAAGGTGGGGGTTTCGTAGCGGTTTATCCAGATGTCGCGGGTGGTTGCCATGCGTAAACCCCGATTAGGTCACGTAGCTGGGGCGCTTTCCGGACTGCGTCATTTCTTCTCGCACACGACGTTCAATTTCAGCCATCTTGGCGAATGCTTCATCCATTTCTATGGCTTGCTTCTCCATCGGCTCCATGTCCACTTCGATTCCTAAAATCTGAGTAAGCACGTTAAGGGCAGCTTTGGAAGCCCGCGGGTCAATAACGTATTCACCCGTCGGAGTCTGATAACCATGAGTTTCAGCTAACAGACAGACCGCTTCAACGTTTTTCTTCTTGGCTAAACCAATGATTAAGCCGTTTTCGCCTCCGATAATGCCGTGGTCCAGAACCTTGGCGCCTTTGGCTTTTGCTTGCTCAAGCAACTCGGCGGAGGTGGCGGTTGCGTAAACGTCGGGCACATCAAACTGCCGGTCAGTTACCAACGCGGCAACGGAATAGACCCGCTTTAATCCGTGCTCAATTGCCCAATCCAGAACTTCTTCTGAAACCTCGTACTGTCCTTCAGGGGAAAAAGCTTGAGAGTTCCCTGAAAGGAAAACAAGGCTGTCCTCCGCTTCGGTTTTGAAGTTGTGTAACTCGTTGCGCAAAAGTTCCACTAAGCCATCTTCTTTTATGATGACGTAAGGTGGAAAATGCTGGGAATAGATTTCGCCTATTGATTCGGCTTTAAGCTGCTGAATGAGATAGTCAACACTAAGCTTTCCGATGTAAGCCATACCAGGCAACCCAACGATGAGGGTTGACTCCTTAGCGGTAAACGGTTTGAGAATTTTTATCTCGGAGTTCATAAGTTAAGAACTTACGTTCTTACTATTAAAGTTGAATGCTGAGAACAAAAAAGAGAAAAGACCGCAGGTCAATATTTTTAGTGGAGGTTGCTTGGCATTCTTTCGGCTTTCGTGGTCGTACCCGTTCCGTCCTACACAGAAAACACGGCTTGCCCCAAATGCGGCACGCAGACACCAACATGTTCAAACTACTGCCCCTTCTGCGGAACGCCCCTTCGACTGCCTGTTGTGCTAAAGATTTGCCCAAAATGCAAAAGCAAAATCCCAGAAACAGCGCGATTCTGCCCAGAATGCGGAGTAAAACAGGATCAACTGGACCGTGCGCCCTCCCAGATGGTGTCGAAGTAGGTTTTGGCTAATTTAGTAATACAAGAGTTATTTGACCAGATTACTGAAGCCTTTGAACGTCCAACACTGGATATTTTTGGAAGTAACGTTTCTTTACCGTCGAGTATAAGGAAGCAAACGTCGGGCTGGCAAGCAGTGTATCGGATTCGAAAAAGGGGGTTTACTTGTAGGTCACAAATTTCTGTCAGCTCTGACTCAGTTGGAGAGTCCGTAAGAAGGCGCACAGCTACATTTCTGGATAAAGCCTTTTCAGCGACTTCAAGATTTTTGTTCAGATAAACTGCGGCTAGTTTACGTGGAATTATTGCACAGACGCTGTTAGACGTTTTTTCTAAAGCTTTTCGAAGTTTGAGGTAAAACGTCTCGCCACAAGGAAGTAAAATCATCTGGTTGTTTTCTGAGGGCTGTTTGGTTAGGGGTTTATGCTGCAGGTCAACAACTAGACGATTTGCCCTCTTGGAGAGCTTTAGGTTCTCTTTTGCACGCTTCAGAAGTAAGGCTTCAACAGCCTCTTTAATCGGCAGAGGTCTAAACCGTGCGGGTACAGAAACAATTTTTTCAGTTAAACCTAACTCCAACAAATCAGCAACTGCACGATAAGTATCTGGGCGCGCAATTTTAGAGGTGTAAGCGATTTCCTTGGCAGAAGCTGTTCCAATCTCCAGCAACGTCAGATAGGAACGGGCTTGAGCACGAGTGAGCCCAAGGTCAACCAGCACATCAACATACTCTTCAGTGTCCTTTCTCAAAGTAACATCTTCTCCTAGAGTTATTTTCCCGCCACAAGAGCAAGTATTGTGTCTTGACATATAATTATTAAATGTTCCTTCCAACTGTTGGAAGAACACCCACCAACTACATACTTAATAACAAAAAACAGCCATGTACTCAATGGGCACCATCCATGGCTCTTGATAATGCAGACAAGAAAGCACACAATAAAGTCACCACTACAAACGAGGATTTCGACTACTTGCTGCTTGAATCCATAGACGAAGCCTTCTCCACCTTAGGAGAATCCCCCAAAACTGCCATATACTACCATCTCGAGCACAAATTTGGAAGCCCTCGACGCACAATCCCTAGGCGAATTGAAGAGTTTTCAGATGCCCTTGAGAAAGTGTTTGGACTGGGCGCCAAGCATTTAGAAATAATCATTATGAAAAATCTTCACTGTAAAACTTTGGGCACATCACCTTCAGGAAAGGCATGGAACTCATCTGCTTTAACATTTTCTGCCTATATTCTGTTTCAAAAACAACTGTTTAATCAAAGGATGCCAAGGCGGTAAACAGAAGCCAAAACGCTTTCAGCATTAGCCGATACTTTGGCATCATTAAACAATACTACCCTTTCTATCCAGAAATCATGGGGTAATTTGGGAATGAGCCGGATTAGAAGGATTCTGCCGTGTATAAGAGGTTTGTGAATCACTATATTATAAATCATCACTAGTAGCTTTTGAAAAAAGCAAACCCTCACCAGTATGTGTATATTTTCGTGTAAAAAAAGGGTTAAAAATGCAACTTTTTCACCACGCGTTAAGGATAACCACGTTAAAATCTTTCTTACTTTTGAGCAAAATTACGGTGAAAAAGATGAGCATACTAAAACGCATACCTTTTGAAGAAGTTTCAATTGCCGCACACAGAATCTGGACAAACAAAATAATCAGCGACAAAATTGCTCAAGAAGCAGACCAAATCATAAGTCAAGCATACAAACGAAAGTTCATATTTTTTAACGGGAAAAGCGCCAAATGCATCGTTGGAGGCTTATTTTACATTCTGGGTTTTCGGTACGACGCGGTTAAGAAGCAGCGGGAACTTGCTGATAAATTGGGCACTACTGACGTGACAATACGAGCGTCGTACAAGCTGTGGTTGGAAACTTACCCCGATTTATTTGAGGACGTGATTGAAAAACTTGCACAAAACGAGGGGCTCCGCTACTACATCCTGGTTGATTTAAAGCAGATACGCACTAAACCCAGATGAAGAGTCAATGTTTTTCGAGTAGGTTGCTAACTTCGTCTTCAACTTCGGCGGGTCCTTCAAAGGATTCAAAATCGGATTTTTCCCAAATGAAACCCACGGAGACATCGAGATGTTTTATTTCAAAGCATTCAAGGATGGCTTTTATGCTGTGGATTGTTTCGCCTTCGTCTCCTTTCTTCACTAAAGCGACGAGTTCTAGGTTGTGGTCACCATAGCTACGCCAGAGAAGCCGAATTTTTTTATGTTTAGAAAGCAAGTTGAATGCGCGGTCCATTTCGCGCTGAGAGATTCTTAAGCCCATGCATATTGGTACAATCCCAAGTTTTTCTAAGTTGATGGAGCAGCGGATGGTGTTTTTTATTATGCCACTGTTTTCGAGTGCGGCTATTCTTCGATAGACGGTGTTTCGGGTTACGCCACATATACGTGCTAACTCTTCATAGGAGTTTATCCCAGAACTGAGCTGCTTGAGCAGTTGCCTGTCGAGTTCATCCAGAGGCATACACAAACATACACAACGATTAGTATAAAAAATTTTAGTGAAAAACAAAGCTTAAAAAACTTCAAAAAACTACGTTTCAAGAAAAAACTTGCACAGTTTGGAAAAATAAAGCTTAAAAAAAACACCCACACCATCATGCTATTTACAAAAAAGTGTTGACTTTCATAGAAAACCGCGTATACCGATTAAAGAATTATGCTTTGGGCGAATCCACCTACAGACAAGGCGCAAGAAGGAAAAAAAGGCAATCGGAGAGAGACTCGACACCTTGTTCATGCTGTGGTCCGCCAAAGCTTTTCCTCCCGACGTGGCACTTTAGGCTGCAATTCTAAATAGAACAGTCAAAGCAGTTAAGAGTTGCACCAATATACTATATAGGGCTATAAAGCCGCAGGGGCGGGTTTAAACTGTCTCTGGCTCCACAGCATATTTCTACCTCAAACAACATCACATATCCGCCGAGATGTAAAGCTGTGAAAATTATCGAAACAAACTTACGCCAAGGCTTCGTCAAAGTCGTGCCTGACAGCCAAGATGACTTTTGGCATCTGTACAATGTCATCTACAAGGGTGATGAAGTCTACGCTTACACAAGCCGCGCTATAAAAACTGACACGGAAGCCAGCCGCCCCAAAAGCGCTGAGAGAGTTTCTGCGTTTATGGGAGTAAAAGTGGAATCTGTAGCATGGGACAAATTTCTGGGGAAACTACGCGTCCACGGCATCATAATCCATGCGCCCGACATTATCCCCACTGGAGCGCACCACACGATAAGCGTTTCACTAAACCACCCCATAACGATTGTGAAAAAAGCATGGGAAAAACATACATTGGATAGACTAAAACGGGCAAGCGAAACTGAAAAACCAATGCTTATTGTCGCTATAGATGACGAAGGCTACGCAATAGCAGAAACACGTCAGTACGGAATTGAAGTGAAAGCTGAGGAGCGTGTGAAGCTTCCCGGAAAATATGAAGCAGAAAAACGTCAAGGCGCCACAAACGAGTATTATAAACGGGTATTAAACAGCCTCGACCAGTTTTGGAGCCAAAACCATAACCCAATCGTAATCGTTGGTGTTGGATTCATAAAAAACGACTTTGCAGCTTACCTCAAAGATAACGCAAGAGAAACCGCCAAATCTTTAGCTGACATAAAGAGCGTAAACAACGGCGGAATCGCTGGCATATATGAAGCGCTACGGTCCGGTGTCCTCCTTAAAGCGGCTCATGCGATGCGGGTACTGGAGGAAACGGAAGTGATGGAGGAAGCCATGAAACGTCTGGGCAAAGGAGATAGCACAGTAACCTATGGATTAAGCGATGTGGAAAAGGCAGCACAACTGGGGGCTATTGAGAAGCTGATTTTAGCTGATACTTTGCTGCGTGAGTCAGAAGATGAACAGAGACTGCAAATAGAGAAGATAATGCGGGAAGTAGATCACCGCGCTGGAAGCGTAACCGTCGTAAGCACCGAACATGAAGCGGGGTCAAAGCTTTTGGCTTTGGGCGGAATAGCAGCTCTTCTAAGATTTCCGCTTTACCAAGGATAAGGCAACATGAAAATTTGTCCAATATGCGGAGTGCAAGTGCTTATAAAGGCATGGTGTTATATACCCGTAGGTATATAAATTAAGGTGACACGGGATTCAGCAATGACCAAACGACAACCGAAAATCTCGATTCAAAATATTGTCGCTTCAGTTTCTTTAAACCAGAAGATCGACCTCCAAAAAATCGTGGAAAAATTCCCCCAAACCGAATACAACCCCAGCGTATTCCCCGGCTTGGTTTTCAGGCTTAAGAAACCCAAAACGGCGACGTTGATTTTCGGTACGGGCAAGATGGTCTGCACAGGCGCCAAATCCGAGAAGGAATCTCGTGCCGCCGTAGAAAAAGTTGTGAAGGAACTCAGAGGACAAGGAATCCAGATAACTGAAAAACCCATCGTCAACATCCAAAACATTGTAGCATCAGCCGAGTTAGGCGGCGAAATCGACCTGGAAAGTCTCGTCTACAAGCTGGGCAGAGTCATGTATGAGCCTGAGCAGTTTCCGGGAGCCGTTTACCGAATGGACGAACCAAAAGTAGTTTTCCTGATTTTCAGCGCTGGAAAGCTTGTTTGCGTGGGCGCCAAGAAGGAAGAGCAAGTCTACGCGGCGGTAGACAAAATCCAAAAAATACTTGAAGAGAAGGACCTTATCTTCTACCCTGACGTGGAAGGCGCAGCCATCCCGCCATAAACAACAACATCGCCCTTTTCTATTGTGCGCTTTTTAGTCTGCGTCGTACAGCAGGGTTTTCATCCTCAAACCGTTTCAGAACCAACTCGAATGTTTCTTCAGGCGCCAACTCTCTCTTGATAAACACGCCCGTTCTTCCAACGACATCTCGCTTTGTAAGCGCATGCACTCGATCCATCACTGTTTCAACAGCTACACCCAGCAGTTTAGCCGCATAATCTTCTTGTCCAACTATGCTTGTTTCAGTGTGACCCCCCTTTGAGGGCTCAATAAGAATGAGCCGTTTATCCACACCTAACACCCGAACCCCTGCTTTAAGCTGATTGAGCGTCACTTCACCACTAAACCTAAAAAATTCACGCTCCCTTCTGCGCATAGCCATCAAAGGAAAAGAGATAGTTGTTGAAGGGTCAAGTTCAAGGTAGGCTTTCATGGAGTATGCAGGGGTAGCTTGAATTACACATCGGCTTATAATGGGAACGTTTGCTTGTTCCAGTACCGTTTCAAGCAGGAAACTGCTGGGCGGATTGGGGAGGAAAACATCTATGTCGCTGTCTTTGGTTATGTCTCCGCGAGCAATGCTCCCGTGTACTATGGCTTGGATGTGTCTCTGCTCCAGCACATAAATTAAGTCTTGTGCTTTTTGCCTAAACTGTCCCAGCAGACTCCAATGCTCATTGCTGTAAGTGACTTGCCGAGTTTCTGGACGCTGTTTGGGTTTCTCATTCACATTTACCGTCTCTATGGAAGAAAATTAGCTGAATAGTTTATTAGACGTTTGCCAATCAAGAATTGTTCACCGTGAAACATAAATGAGCAAACAAACAACCAAATGCAGCACATGCAAACGCCGACTACCCTTCTACAGCAGACCTTATAGTGGGGAACGTCTATGCAAACACTGCTTTGGCGAATCCATTGAAGACAAAGTTCGTGCAACAATCGTTCGTTACCGCATGCTCGAATATAATGACCATGTTGCAGTTGCAGTTTCCGGTGGCAAAGATAGCCTGACCCTGTTGGAGATTCTGGCAAAAATGGAGCGAAAATATCCCCGCGCCACATTGGTGGCGATAACGGTGGACGAGGGCATTAAGGGTTACAGGGATGAAGCTATGGAAATTGCGGCGCAAACCTGTGAAAAACTGGGCATCCAAAATCACACCGTTAGCTTCAAGGAACTTTATGGGTTCACGTTGGATGAAATTGTCACGCGAACCCGAGAACGGGGGAACGCTTTGACTCCCTGTGCGTTCTGTGGCGTGTTAAGACGAAAAGCACTCAACTTAGCCGCTTTGGAGGTTAAAGCAAACAAAATCGCAACGGGTCACACGTTGGACGATGAGGTGCAAACCAGCTTGCTAAACATTTTTCATGGTGATATTCCTAAAATTGCGGCTGAAAAACCAGTAACTAACAAAGTGCATCCAAGGCTGGTTCAGAAGGTGAAGCCACTTTGTGAAATTCCTGAACGTGAAAGCGCTTTGTATGCCTATGTGAGGGGCATAAGTTTTCAGAGCACACCATGCCCTTACGCGGGGGAAGCAATGCGCAATGATATCCGTGCCTTGCTGAACCGGATGGAGGAACGCCATGCGGGAACCAAACATACCGTTTTCAAGTCGATGGAGAAGCTGCGACCAGCAATGCAGGAAATAGCACAGAAAGGGGAGTTTAAGGAGTGCCGTGAATGTGGCGAACCTGCAACGGGTGAAGTGTGCATGGCATGCCAACTACTTAAACAAATTCGCTGAATTAAACGAACGGCCAGATGGGATTGGGACGAATTAAATTTAAAAACAATAACAGCCACCACCAAATAAGCCTGAACAAAACGATTGCCTTTGAAATAATGGACAGCTTCGTTACGGACAGAAGTGGCAGTTTCACGAGAAACAAACAAAAACAAATTTACTTCTCGTTCAAACCTGCCGAGGGAGAAAAAGCAAACTGGACGGCGGTTGGGTTTTCTAAACTCAGACGGGCAAATCGACCGGGTGGTTGGACTATTTTTTCTCTTGCTTTAGAGGGGTAATTGTTTTCAGGGTAACTATTTGGCTTCTATTTGGATGCTATTAGCAATTGTATGCAGAACCTATAGAGGGGTAGAGGTCTATCAAAACGTAGCCCACCTACCACACCAACAGCAAGAAACAGCAATCTTCCCGTAAACGGTAACCCTAAACTCACGCCACCCACCCACAAATGAAGCCGAGACTATGAAAGAAAACTCACTATCAAGTAGACAACATAACGAATGCACAACAAAGTTAACAGTCGTTCTCAGTTCTAACTACTTTTGATTATGCCGTCTGATGAGCTGCTATGCTTTTGCCGTGTACCGATTATTGTTTAGGCAAGCCACATCTGCTGTTGCATGAATGGCATAATTTGTCGGGTTAAAGCGGAATGCTTTTAAGATTACAGCGACCTTTCAAGAGGAGCTTTCCTTCATGTGAAGTGTTAAAAATGAGTGAATCTGTAGAAAAAAGAGTTCAAAGTGCATTGGACCTAATTAGGCCTCAGTTGCAAGCAGACGGCGGCGACGTAGAGTTCATAGCTTTTGAAGACGGCGTAGTTAAAGTTCGACTTCAAGGTCACTGCGCAGGTTGTCCTATGTCTATGATGACACTTAAGCAGGGCATCGAAGCGTTCCTTAAAAAGGAAGTGCCCGAAGTCGAAAGAGTCGAAAACGTTCAATAAACCACACAGAAAGACCAACAAAAGCTTTTCATCTTTTTTTCATTAAAACTGCCAAAATCCGGGTTTTTCGTTCAGTAGTTACTCCCAAAAACTGGGGACAAAACGAAAATACGCTTTTACAGATTAAAAACAAAGCGGATTAAAATAGAATTATGATTATTAAAAAAGAAAAAGTGGTGAAAGATGTGTTTTGTTGATTTTTTACTTTTGTTTCTTTTTGACTATTGCGATTGTACCGAAAGCTGCAAATGCTGCGCCAACTGCTGCTAATGTTCCGAACACACTCTCAGGCAAGACGAACAAGGTTGCAACCGCGATTGTGAAAACTGGTTGCCCATTAACGTTCACGAAGTAGTATCCAGATGTTGGTGGTACAAATGAGTTAATTGAACCTGCGGATTGCGCCATCCATGGCCCTGCAACTACGTTGCCATCAGAGTCAAGAATTGTAATGTCAGCTACGGAACCGTCGGGTGCTGTTGAAACAAGCTTTACATACACTGTTTCGCCATGATTAAATTGGTTCTTGGGTACGCCGGCTGCATCTTGCGTTATAACTGAAGCGGTTTGAGCCTCGATTGGTGCTGCAAAAGCCATACTTGCGGCTGCTGCGAGAGCTAGAGTACAGATAATAGTCAATACTGCTATTTTTTTAACTTGCATCCTCCATTCTCCTTTTTAGTTTACGGTAGTCTATGTTGTCTACCGTTGCTTATAAAACTTAATGGAAAAGCAAAGACAGTTTTCTAGTCAAGTAATCAATAATGCAAATTCACATCTAGAAAAAAACTACATAAAAAATAAAGGAAAAGGTTGGGTGGTGTTTAGGGTTTTTTGTGTTTGTGTTTGTTGCTGTGGAGGGTGACTGCGGCTGCGAGGCATGCGATGGTGGCCATTAGGGTGCCTAGTGCGCTTTCGGGGACCACAAACAGGGTTGAAACGGCGATGTGAAACGCCGGTGACCCGTTAACCAGCACGGTAAAGTACCCTGCAAAGGGCGGCGTGAAGCTTACGGGTGAGTCTGCTTGGGCAAGAGTAAGCGCTGGACCAAACACGACGTTGCCATCCTGATCCTGCACCTGAATATCCACAACCGTGTGTTCTGGGCTAGGATGCCAATGAATAAAGACGGTCTGACCCAAACTAAACTCGCTAAGCTCAACACCCGCATCATTAGTGGTCCAAACAGAAGCCGAAGTAGCATAAGTGACAGGCAAAGGCGTCAAACCAACATTAAGATCAAAGACCGGCGGCGGAACCGTAACCACAATGCTGTCAGCGGAGTAGTATCCCGGTGCCTCCACGTGTACGCGGTAAGAACCTGCCAAGGTGTCCCACTGGTACTGGCCGTTTACGTCGGTGATTTGCGGGTTCACGTCGGGCTGCATAATTTCGGGTGTTTGGCCGGTGGGCACGTTTTCCCATTCGCCGGCAACTGCGTTGTACCATTGTAGCCAGACGGTGGCGCCTTGGATGCGGTTGTTGGTGGTGACGTCGTAGACGTAGCCTGCGGGGTCAATGTACATGCCAAACTGCACCGTATTAGTTGTGCCACTGGGGTAGTGAGGCGTATAGGTTACGGTAGCTTGACCATGACGCGGATAAAAGGTAGTGGTGTAAGTCCACGTAGGCGCAGGACCCGCCATAGAACCCGTAATGTCCGCTCCACCATCATTCACATGAATCGTGATATCCACACTAACCGCAGCAGCATCAACATACGTAAAGGTGATTGGGGTTCCCCAGTACACTGTTGGTGTTGGTCCCGTGTTTCCTGTTAGGGGTCCAACGTCTACGTTGGGCGGCAAGGATGAACCTGTAACGGCTGTTTGGACGGAGAATTCGTTGTCGTCAAGTCGGGTTTCGATTGTGGTTGAACTGATTGCTGCAGAAGTAGTTAACACCGTGCCCACTGGGGTGGTGTCAGGAATACGTACAGTTACCGTCACACTTCCGTGACCATTAGGAAATGCGGGAACGCTCCCAAGATTCCAGGTTACTGTTGATCCAGCCAAGACTCCTCCGTCTGATGCCGATTGGAATTCAACTCCAGCAGGCAGGGTTGCTTGTAATTCAACGTTTGCTGCGGGGACACTTCCATAGTTGTTGTAGAAGATGGTGTATGTGGCAAGGTGCCCTTGATCCATTGATGCGGGACCATTCATTGACAAGTAAAGGTTTGCTCCGCTGAAAACGGGGAATTTGAACAAAATTGCCAAGCCAGGATTAATAACTTGCTGGTTGTAGGAATACTGTAGCCCCACGGTTCCCATGGGGTCTTCAATTCCGACTGTGGCTGACCCGCCGTTGTTGTACGGCCCAAGATCTGACGATGTTGATCCAGAAACGCCACCAAAGTCTAAGTCATTGTATTGGAAGATAATGCTGTTTGAGCCTTCATAAAGTAGGGCTTCAAAAGTAACTCCACTTGATGAAGTGTGGTAGTGACCGTTGTTATACCATTCTGCTACGAAAATCCTGTTTGGTGCTGTTCCTATCGTTTGGTAGTATATTGCTGCGCCGCTTGTCCATGTAACTAGGTCGTCCCAGTAGGGTGCGAGAAAACCGTGAAGGTTGGGTGTCTGAGTTAGGGGTTGGTTTACGTATTGACTTGACCCGAAGGTCGAGAATAGTAACCCGTTGTTTCCGATTGTAATTTGGCTGTAATCAGTGCCGTAGTAGTTGAAGAAGAAGCCTAAGGGAACATTTGCGACATATGAATCGTCGGTACCGAATAAGATTTGAGTGCCAGTTTGGGTTATGTCAATCCAGTTGTATGTTGGCCCGTTGATGTCGTTGCTGTCTATGTATGTGTAGCCGAAAGAATCAGGACCGCCTGTAGTGGGATGTGGGTCTGCGTGGGCGAAGTTTAGAGCGGCAAATGTGCCAATTACAAGCACTAATATAGATATTATGGCAAATGATTTTTTCAATCCTTTCTCCTCTCGCTATGTAGCGGCAAATCAGTTTATAAGATTTTTGTAATCGTAAAAAGTTATGCATGAAAAAGCTTCAAAAAACAGTATAGACCACACACGTGAATGCCAATAAAACAGACACATGCATTTTTTAACACTTCGAATGATTCAGCTAATCCATGAAAGGTAAAGACGCAATAATTTCGTCTGATACTATGTAAAAACTAAGGAGAAAAAAGAAAAAACAGCAGGTTACTTTGTTATTTTCGTTTCTGCCAGAGGACGGCAATGGCAACCAACACTATCACCACTACAATAATGACTGCAATTATCCAAGCGTACTCCCAAAGGTTTGACGAATCGTCTTGTATGGGTACATCTGATGCTTCACCAATGTTCACATTAAAGGAATTGCCGCCAACAATGGGAAAAGATGCATTATCGTAAACGGTTGTGTCATCCACAGCAATCCATAGATGATAAGAATTGCCTACCGTGATGCCGTTAAAGATTGCCGCTCCATTTGCTCCAATCGGAGAGGAAAAAGACTCTATATGCACAACGCCACTAGTCAAGGGAGTGGTACCGTTAGTTACATGTATTATTACTGGCTCGTTTGTTGGCTCTTCACTGGGAGATGGCGTGGGAGTGTAAATTGGGGTTGTGGGGGTTGATGTTGGAGTTGGTGTTGAAGTAGGAGTTGAAGTAGGAGTTGGAGAGGGTGTAGACGTTGGTGTGGTTGAAGGACTTATGCTTGGAGTTGCGGATGGTGTTGGTGTAGGTGTTGATGTTGGAGAGGGGGACGGGGAAGTTGCAGCTGTTTCTTCAGGAACATCACTTCGGAGACTTAATTGATCAAGATACACTTGATTGGGAGCTGGGTATGAGAACGCGAATTCAATCAGGTTAACCTGTGAAAGATTGAAGGAGTCTGAGGAACGAAAATCAAAGTTCTTGAGGTCCAAGACAAAGAAATGCCAGCCAGTGAAGTTATCGGCAATTAGTTTAGCGATGTTGTTGTTGTTAACATCGAGAATTGCAAAGGTAATCCATGCATTCGAGTTTGAACCGTGAAGCCAGAAACAAATACTGTTGTATTCTGAAAAGTCTTGTGTTTGATTAAACCGATGATAGAAACCTACTGTCGCATATTGCCCAGAAGAGATAACGCCTTTAAGGCTAGATTGCCCAGCGAAAACGGTGGATGTTTCGGTTGTGATTGTGGCTGTTAGGTTGCCAGTACCTCCATTGTAAACAGACCAGTACTCTTGACCTTGGTCATCGAATAGGACTGAGTCCAATGCGAATGCTGGTTGAGTAGTGCTGGAAACAAATAAAACTGCCAAAGCCAGAATTGCCATGGCAGGAATCCATTTCTTGGTTAAGGTTAGGTTGTGCATTATCAATCCACACTTGGCACTTCTCCTAAGAATGGTTACACTTAAAACGTTTACTGTAATTTAAGGAATAACTCGTAAAAGCAGATATTACCAATTGTGCAATATTCCCCTGAGTAAGATTTGAGGTAAGCATGTAAGGTATATGTTGGCTTAGCTTTTTTGAAGCGTTAGTTCAAATTCCATCTGTTGACATTTTATGAGTCTCTCCTTGGAGGAGGGCAGGCTAGGAAGCCTTGAGTCGCGGGGGTAATCTTTTGCACTAACATTGAGTTTTTTGGGTTCGTATGCATCAACCTAATATGTCTCGAATGCATTCTAGATAAATGTCGGATTCTTCAAGAAAAGGAAACAAGCGGCGGGCTTTTTTCAAGATGACTCTGACGGCTAACAACGAGGGGAAACACCTGAAACATAAGAAGACATCGATAAGTGAATATCTAGCTTCGCTTTCCGTACAGTACAGCGTTTATCCAGCCGAGCTCTTTCAAACTTTGGTTAAAGCAAGAGAAAACAAAACAGCCAAAATTCAAGATTTAACTGTAGAATATCGAGGGAGCGTGGACCACGAAGCGATTTTTCTGATTAAACAAAATGACAACGTAGTTGTCCAATTCAGAGCTCCTGAAGAAGTTCTAAGACAAAAAGACATATCTTTTGAAAGCTGGATGGACACCGAGAAAATCCGCAAACAAATCGCAAAATTAAATCCCACTGAGCCTTCATCAACCTCTATTAATGATTTGCGGCATGGCATGAAGAAGGTTAACTTGGAAGCAAAAGTTGTAGAGATTGACAAACCTCGCATGGTACACACGCAGTTTGGTAGCAACGCACTCTTAGCTAACGCAACAATTGAAGACGCTTCGGGAAAAATTAAGCTCTGTTTATGGGACCAACAAGTAAATGCAGTAACAGTCGGCGATAATATCCAAATTACAAATGCGTCGGTTTCCACTTTTAAAGGCGAAAAACAGGTGCGGCTTGGAAAATCAGGCACATTAACGGTCATGCAGACGGATGTGCCGAAGGAAAAAGATGAACCTGAGGTTTCTTCTCGAAACGTTGCTTTTGCATAGGCTATATTTTGTCTATTGCAAGTTTTTCTTTTCAGGTTTGCTCCAGTTCGGGTTGCCAAAAGAGGGTTAGTGTAACTAATTTATAGTGATAAGCAGGTTATAGTGTTCAGAAGGAAAATGAAGGCTCGATGCGAAACTGTAGGTAAATATGTTTTACCGGTGTTCCGTTCACTTGTCGCAAAAGAGTTAGTAAATACCCACAACATGACGCAAATGGAAGCCGCCAAAGTTTTAGGAACTACCCAAGCAGCTATAAGCCAATACATCAACTCCAAACGTGCCTTCAAAGGCGCCCAACAATTCGGTAGAGTGCAACAAAAAATTGAAGCCGTCGCTAAAGAAACAGCCATTAAACTCGCCAAAAAACAAATTACTTGGGAGGAAGTTTCGCTGGATGTGTGTAGGTTTTGTTTAGAGGTTTCGTGTAAAGAAAAAAAATTGCCTGCCTCTCAAACCCTTGAAGATTATGTAATTTGAGGTATACGCTTACGATGCGCTCTGAAGGCGTTTTGATTCTTCTTTGTTGGAGATACGGTTTTATATCGCCCTGAGTATAGCAGTGTTATGACATTTTGGTGGGGAAACAAAGGTGCACACGTATGACTCTGTTTTACAAACCATAGGAAAAACACCTCTTGTCAGGCTAAACAAGATTGCTACAGATTCAAAAGCGCAAGTTTTTGTCAAGGTGGAGGCACGCAATCCTGGCGGTAGCATAAAAGACCGCATATGCCTCAGCATGATTAACGAAGCCGAAAAACAGGGTCTGCTTAAGCCCGAAACCGTGATAATTGAACCCACAAGCGGAAACACTGGCGTCGGATTAGCGATGGTTTCCGCCGTAAAAGGCTATCACCTTATTTTGACAATGCCCGAAAACATGAGCATAGAGCGAAGAGCCTTGCTGAAAGCCTACGGGGCGGAAGTGGTTCTCACATCTGGCTCAGAAGGCATGGCAGGGGCAGTTCAGAAGGCAAATGAAATTGCCGCTCAGACACCTAACTCGTTTATCCCGCAACAATTCAAAAACTCTGCAAACCCAAAAATCCACCGCGAAACAACGGGTCCCGAAATCTGGGCGGACACCGACGGAAAAGTTGACATGGTTGTTGCTGGTGTTGGGACAGGCGGAACCATAACAGGCATCGCTGAATACATTAAACCCCTCAAAGCCACGTTCAAAGCAGTTGCTGTAGAACCCGCAAATTCGCCAGTGCTAAACGGCGGCAAAAAAGGCCCCCACAAAATTCAAGGCATCGGCGCAGGGTTTGTTCCCGACATTTTTAGGCGGGACTTGATTGATGAAATTTTCCCAGTTTCTGATGAGGATGCGTTTGAGACGGCGCGGTTGTTGGCGAAGAAGGAGGGCATTTTAGCGGGGATTTCGTCGGGGGCTGCTACGTTTGCGGCGTTGAAGCTTGCCAGGCGACCTGAAAATGCAGGAAAGCTTGTCGTGGTTATTCTTCCAGACACGGGTGAACGCTACCTCAGCATACCGCTCTTTCAATAAGAAAACTGGCGGTGCATGTCTCGACAAAAAAGATTTCTAAAAAGGAGAAAAAGGTGGTCTATGTAGGTGCCGCGGAAGCGAGGAGTTCTTTGGCTCGGTCCACGCGGACTTTACGTTCCTTCACCATCTGTTCCGCCACCAAATCAATCTGTGCACCCACGGCTCCTGCCTGTACTGCGATGTTTCTTGCGTGAAGGGACATGTGTCCCCGCTGAATACCCTCATTTGATAGCGCACGTAGCGCCGCGAGGTTTTGGGCTAAACCAACTGCTGCAAGGACTTCGCCGAATTCGTTGGCTGATTTGACGTTGAGGATTTTCATGGCAACTTTTGCGGTTGGGTGAGTTTTTACAGCGCCGCCGATAAGCCCCACTGCCATAGGCAACTCGATGGAGCCGACAAGGTCACCGTTGCCGTTTTTCTCCCACTGAGAAAGGGTTGTGTAGGCACCGTTTCGTGCTGCATAGGCGTGTCCTCCGGCTTCAATGGCGCGGTGGTCATTTCCAGTAGCTACAACAACAGCGATTATGCCGTTCATGGCTCCTTTGTTGTGTGTGGCACCTCTGTAGGGGTCTGCGGCTGCAAAAGCTGACGCTGCAACGATGCCGTCGACAACGTCTTCGCCGCCAACAGCGTCTTTAGAAACTGTACACCAAGCACGCGCCAACCGCTTCACAGCTAAATTGGTGATTATACGCAGGTAAACGTGACCACCTGTTAAGGCTTCAATCATTGGGGCTGCGGCTTCTGCCATCGTATTAACCGCGTTTGCACCCATGGCGTCCCGGCAGTCCACATGCAACTCCACAATCAACATTGTTCCCGCGGTTGTTTGGATGACTTTCGCGTCTAAGTCTTTGGCTCCTCCGCCAAAACTGTTCAAAACGGGGTCTTGGTCGTTTGCCTTTTGGAGTATTTCCGCTTTTGCACAAAGCACACGTTGCCTTGCTGCATAGGGGTCTTTTGTGCCAACAACTTGAATTTGCCCAATCATAACGGGTGTTGTGCTGCTGGTGTGGAAGCCACCACTTTCGCGCACCATACGTGCTGCGTAGCTTGCGGCTGCAACCACCGAGGGTTCCTCAATAGCCATCGGAATCAGGTAGTCTTTGTTGTTGATTTGAAAGTTTACGCCTATTCCCAGTGGCAAGGGGAAAGCTCCAACGACGTTTTCTATCATTCGGTCCGCGACAGCCATGGGCAAGGCACCCGTGTTTGACAAAACCGATGCTTCTTCGTCGGTCAAGTTAGCGAACTCTTTGACTTTTACTAATCGTTCATGAGGAGTAAGTTTGTAGAAGCCTGAAATGGCGGAAGATTTCTCCATTTATTGCACCAGACGTTTAACATATCGGAATTTGCATTTAAGTCTTGACTTCGGTTGCAGCGTAATATTTTTGAGATTTCAAGTTTGCTTAAGAGAGAATCTTTTTTGCTAATGCTTTGGCTCGTGAGGATTTCTTAAAAGTTTGAAGCGCCCAAAAAAACAGACCAAAGGACTTTCTTCTGTTCACTACGAACGTGACTCGCGGCAGGGAAGTGTGTGTCCAGACACTCATGTGGGGAAGATTAGTCAAGAAATCCAAATGTTTCACTTCATTTCCTTCAAACAAGGCACGTATCGCCACGTTTGTAATGTATATGCCTAAACCTAACTTGCGGTATTTTTCCACATAAGACGTTTTGACGCCAATGGCTACTTGTTTGTATTTGAAAATAATTGAGTAAGCTAGGCTTTGGCAATTAATTTCCAAAAACCACAAATACATCTTAAACTGGGGGTTAGCATTTACCAAAAAAATGGAAGCATGCCACGCCCACAACAAGTCAGCGTCCGCACTCATCCCGAGCTGAGAACGCCAAGTTTGTTTCCAACTGCTCCCTTCAATGGAAAGGATTTTTTGCAAAGCAAAGTTCGCAGTTTGTTTATCCAAATCCTCAATGCAGGTAACGGTCCATTCGCCCGCTCGGGTAAGGTCTCTTTCTGCTACTCTAAACCTTTTCCTGAAAGCTGTTCCCTGCTTTTTTTGGAACTCCTCCCAAGAACAACCAATGGGCAGGATACGATGCCCGTTTTCAATGTCGATTTTCCTGTTGTGACCGATGTTGTTTTTTTGGCATAGTCCCTCTAAGATGGGAAGATTTGGGGACTCAACTGGAAATGTTAGGGATAGGGAGTGGCATTTCATTTTTTTAAAGAACAGGTTTAGGAGATGTTCTACAGCTTCTTTTCGGTATCTGTTTTCGAAAACGAAGTCGGGGGACAGGGAGTCTTTTAGAAGAAAGGAAACTGTTTGTAACCCTGAGAACCGTTTGAATACAACTTGGGATACTCCGATGATTTCGCCGTTTACGCGGGTAACTAAAACTGCAGGGGTTTTTTTGGGGCCCCTGTTTAGCTGCATAGCGGATTTGGTAAATTGGGAGAGCATGAAGGGGTTTTTGCTGTGTTGGTCAAGGAAGGCATCGATTTCAGATTCTACTTTGGCGAGTTCAATTGGGCTGGTTATTATGGTCGTTGTGAAACGCATGGATTATCACGCTAAAACTTGAGTTCAAGCCTCGTTACATGATTGACAATTAACCGTGTTACAAGGCTCGCATGTGTGACTTCAGAAAAAGTGAATTATTGTATGTGCAAAACTGGTATAAATAATTTAATGGCAACCAAACGTTTGCTTTGCAAAACAAAAGAAAAACAAAGAAACCAGTTAACTAAAAGTAGCTTGGTAACTTTTGCAGGGCATCGCAACTGCAGGTATGCCCAGTCGCGCATGAATAGCCTTTGCGAGCGCCTCACCGTGTCGTCCGCCATGATTGTCTGTGATTACCTGCTTAGGACGCGCCTGCCGCACATACTCAATTAGCCCGTCAAAATCTGAATGGTCACTTAATGCGATAACGTGTTCTTTTTCGCCGATGCGTCGGCAGGGTTTGCGGAATTCCCATCCGCTTACACAAATACGTTCGTTGGTTAAGCCGACTTTTCCTCGGTTGTTCATGTGATAAAACGCCACACATGGCAAATCCTCCTCCAACAGCATTTTGCCTTCCTTTTGAGAAGACAAAGTCATGCAGCCCAAACGCATCCCGTGTCGTGCACAAACTTGGGAAACATTGTAGACCTTCTCAGGCATCACAAACGGCACAGAAACATCAGCGTCGTGAAGAATCTGCATGACTTCCTGCAGTTTACCGTGGTAACCAAACACGTAAACGGTACCGCTTTTAAGCCGCTCTTCCACCATGTGAACCAAAAGCCGCCGCACATCCGCATCAAAGTTGCGCCTGCATGCGGGGTTGCCGTAAGTGGATTCCACCACAAGTGTGTCACAGTTCAAAACAGGTGTACCCTCCAACTTGAAGTCTCCCGTCCACACGATACGTTC
The DNA here is from genome assembly GCA_041447175.1 of Candidatus Bathyarchaeia archaeon. NCBI lineage: Archaea > Thermoproteati > Candidatus Bathyarchaeota > Bathyarchaeia (SeqCode) > Bathyarchaeia archaeon. Next base: position 1,070,862 of record CP166960.1, read on the forward strand.
TCCGTTGGAGGTTTCCAAAAGCACCTGCGCTGCCCCCAAGATATGCTCGGCTTTGAAAAGGGTTATGCGTTCACCGTCAAACTGCATTGGCTTCTCGTAATTCATCGTCTCTATGTCGTCAAGTCTTGAACCTAACGGTCCCTCCAAAATGTCGATAAGGTCACGTGTGGCTTTGGTCATGAGAACTTTTTGGCATTCCCGCAGACTCCACCGTAACCCTCCCGTGTGGTCCGCATGCGCATGCGTTACAATTCTTAGGGGACGATTTTCGTGATAAGCATCACACGCTACCGAGTTACCCAACAATACCGCGCCACGCGACGTCACCGAAGCTTTCTCATTCAAGCGGTTCCACTTCGCGACCGGGTGGTTCTGGGGGCAAGCCAGTCAACGAGTTGCTGGGGGTCTGAGGATTGCACGGTTACTTTTATGGGTCCAAGAGGTGATTCAGCGTCTGCTTCACAGAAAGAAACATGCCCCGCATACGCCACTTGCTTGTTAAGGTAGAAAGTGAAGGTGTCACCGCGTAATCCATGAAAGAGGGCTTTTCGGGAGGCATCACGGATTTTGTCTCGGCTCAAAACGTTGCGAAAGGTGCCAAGGGGTTCGATGCCTTTGGCTTCTGCTGTTAGGATACTGCCTTTTGATGCAGGTTTAAGCTCGGTGGGCACATCTCCGAAAAGGTTCCATACTGCTTTTTTGACTTTCTCTTCGGACTCAGTTGGATTAACATCTACTTCTATAGACATCTTAGTTACTTGCGCCATTTCTCCTCAATCCTTTTCAAAAACTCAGCAACCTTCACGAACAACTCTTCCTTGGTCCCATCGTTTACGATAACACTTTCGGCTAACGCGATGGCAAACCCGATGCCTACGCTCAGTTCACGCATGTCCCGCTCGTGAAAAACCTCCCAAGTTTTTGGGTCATCACTTCTGCCCCGAACAAAAAGCCGCTCAAAGCGGATTGCAGGTGCAGAATGCACGGTGATTAACTTGAAATCTGCCAAACGCTTCTGGAACACTTCCACCTCCGAGTAACTGCGAAGCCCATCCACAATCACTTTGGAGCTATGTTTTTCCAAAATTTTAGGTACACAGATCTCAGCTACAACACCTACGCCGCCTTTTTCACGAAGTTCCAGCATGACTTCGCCCACGTTTGAAGGGGTTGGCTCCAATCCTCGCTGTGCAGTTTCACCCCGAATCACGTCACCCATGGTCACCACGTCGTATCCGAGTTCTTGGGCGGCTTCCACAACAAGGCTTTTTCCTGAACCCGGCATGCCAGTTAAGCCGATTACCAGTTTATTAGTGTCCACGTCTAGTCCTCTGCGTTTAGCATTAGTTTTGTTCACAATTAAAAAGCATTTGCAAATGTTCCTGTTCAACCAGCAAGCATACACAGACGCGGTTATCTTGCGCAGAAGGGTAACTCGTTTTTGGCTTTGTGATGCGCGACGCATTCGGTACATTTGCCGTGACGGGAGCAGTCCCGTTTGGGGCAAGGACAATTTGGTGCTTCAGTCATAAAATAGTCACCCGTATAAGTTTCTTATAACCGTTTAGTCAAACAAAATCGCAACAACGATATTAAAAGCATTTATGATTGAAAACATAAACCTACTATCTGAGGAACTTTGCAATGTCTGAGTCCGTGAGAGCATTCTTAGCCTTTGACGTAGATAACCCAGAAGTAAAAAAGAAACTGGCGTACATGCAGACGAAGGCTGTGCAGACAGGCGCAGATCTGAAACTGGTTGAAACTGAGAACATCCACATAACTATCCGTTTTCTTGGCGACATAACTTTGAGCATGGCTGACAAAATCTTTGAAGAGATGAAGAAAACCCAGTTTAAGCCGTTTCCTGTGCAACTCACGGGCGTTGGGGTTTTTCCCAACTTGAACTACCCAAGAGTGTTATGGGCAGGCATTGCGTTGGGCGCAGACCAACTCCAAAACGTCTTTAACCAAATCGAACCCAAACTACAGAGCTTGGGGTTCCCCGCGGAACGCAACGCTTTCAGCCCCCACTTGACGATTGCGCGGGTTCGTTCAGCCCGAAACAAACCGCAACTGGCGGATTACGTCACCAAAAACAAAACCTACGATTTTGGAACAACCAAAGCCCAATGTTTTCGACTCAAACGCAGCGTCTTAACACCCAATGGCCCAATATATTCCGCACTAAAAGAGTACTGCCCAAAATAGCAGAAAGGTAACGCCATGACCGCCACACCCACGCTGGAAACTGTGACCAGCCAGATTCTTCAGAAAAGCACTCCAACTCCAAAAGACAGACAGAAAAAAGGTGCACTTGCCAAAGAGTTGGAGCAAAAAGTTGGGGCTGCATGCGAAGAATTCGGCGTTAAAGCTGAGGTGAGGGTGGAGGGTTCTTTTGCAAAGGACACTTGGTTAAGTGAGGACCCTGACATTGACGTTTTTATGCGGCTGCCCACATCTATTCCGCGGATGGCGTTAGGCGAAATCGCCCTCAAAGTTGCCCGTAAAGCCACTGCGGGTTCAGTGCAAGTGGAGCGGTTTGCTGAGCACCCCTATCTGGAAGCATTTGTACATGATGTTCGCGTGAATATTGTGCCCTGCTACGACGCCAAACCAGGAGAATGGTTAAGCGCCACTGACCGAACGCCTTACCACACTGACTACATCAACATGCACCTAAGCAAAGCCCTACGAGGAGATGTTAGGTTACTGAAGCGGTTCATGAAGGGCATTGGTGTGTACGGGGCAGAAATCAGGGTAGGCGGCTTCAGCGGCTATTTATGCGAACTGTTGGTGCTTCATTACGGTTCATTTCAGAAAGTTCTTGAAGCCTTCGCGAACCACAAACCCAAACGAACAGTAGACATTGAAGGTTACTATCAGAACAGGCAACGGGAACTTGAACTGCTTTTCCCTGAACCCCTCGTCATCGTGGACCCCGTCGATAAAGCCCGAAACGTCGCCTCCGCCGTCCAACCCCAACGGCTCCACACATTCGTCGCCGCAAGCCGCGCCTTCCTCAAAGAACCCATCGCCGAATTCTTTTATCCACTCAAAGTCACCCCTCTCAGCTTGGAAGAATTTGAAAAGGCTCTTATGAACCGCGGCTCCACAGTGCTCTTTCTTGTTTTGGGCAAAATCAACGCAGTTCCTGACGTGCTTTGGGGACAACTGCACCGCACTCGAAAAGCGCTACGAAAACAGCTTGAACTCGCCGACTTTAATGTCCTGCGGGATGAAGTGTGGAGCGAAGAGGACGCTTTGTTTTCGGTTTTCGTTTTCGAAATCGACCAGCAAATCATACCTTCTATCAAGAAGCATTTGGGTCCCCCACTGGAGTTGCAAAACGAATGCAGCCGCTTCTTGGAGAAGTATCACTCAAACAGCAATGTGGTGGCTGGACCATTCATCGAAGAAGGACGCTGGGTTGTGGAGGTGTACAGAAAATTCATCGACGCAGCCGCGCTGCTGCAGGAGAAAGTGAAAGACGGTGGCAGAAAGGCAGGTGTGGCGGAACTTATAGCTCAAGAGGCACGTAAACGGTTTCTGGTTTTTGTCGGCGACCAAATTGTTGAACACTACAGCTACAGCGAAACGTTTGCTCAGTACCTGACAAGTTTTCTTTCAGGCAAGCCATTTTGGCTTGAACCAAAATGTAAAAAGCCAGTGAGCTAGGCTCTGGCTGGTAGTGTCTTTGGTTTTGGGTTTGCTTTAGGTTTTGGATAACGGCTTTTAACTGGAACATCACTATTAAACTGCTATCTTATCCAGCTTAGGCTATATGTGAGGATTAAAGACACTTGAGCAGCCCCAGAAATAACCCCAACTATTCAGAAGAAAAAGCCTCAGGCAACAATGAAACGGGGGATTTGCCCTCGCTGGACGCCTCAGGAATCGCCGAATACATTCGCTTTGACTGCTGCCCCCGATATTTCAAGCTCAAGTTTGGTCCCGAAGGAAAAGCTGAGGAGAAAAGCCGCAAATGGCCCGAAGCCTTCAAGCCACTCAGCCCTCTGCTTTATGGTGCAGGTAGAGAACTCGAAGAGGCAAAAATAACAGAGTTGAAGGCAAAAGCCGCTGAATACCACGACTTAACTGACATAGACTCAAAGTATTGCGGATGGCAAAACGCAGGGGAAAAAGCCAGCCGAATCTTGGAGGAGGTTATCACAAAGCAGCTAAGTACCCCGTATTCTGAAGACGCAAAACCTATTCTTCTCTATCAGGTGCCTATGGTTGGACGTGTCGGCATCTGGGAGTTAAAAGGGCGGGCAGACCTCATTGGCGTTTGGCCCGCCAAAGGCGGCAGAGTCAGGGTGCGGATTTTTGAAATTAAATCGTCATGGAAGGAACAAACGGCTCATCGGATTCAGGTGGCAATTTATGCGCTGCTGCTTTCTAAGGGCTTGGACAAGCTATTCAAGGTGGACATAGAAGGCGGAGTAATAAACAAAGAATCCGACTTAGAAACACTCACCTACACAAGCATGCCCCGATTCAAGCTTGAACCCCTCATTCAGGATGTAGAACGACTTCTTTGCAAGGATGGAGAGCTTTACCGAATTCACCAAACTCCACTGTCAAAGGTAGAATATCAACTGGGTTTGCGTTGTGACAACTGCGGTTACAACGAATGCTGCGTCATTCGCGCTGTAGAAAGCGAAAGCATTGCCCTTCTTAACCTCACCCGCGGCGAACAGCACGCACTACAGAAACAGGGCATAAAGCAGTTGGAGGACCTTGCCCGCTTAAAGGTTGTGCCCGATGCCTGCTCTCAAAAGCCCTATAACTTTAAAGAAATTCCTGCACGTGAACCCAAGAAAGTTAAGGCGCTTTCAGCTGACCTGATTATTGGACCTAAACTGGACCGTATGGTTCAACGTGCCCAATTCATGCTCGGTTGGATCCGCCCTAAAAGCCCATACGTAAACAAGACTCGTTGGATGCCTTGGCTGACCGGCACGGGATATGGGGGTCTTCCTGAGGACAGCGCGCAAGAAGGAAGTAACATGGCGCTTTTGTTTAAGCCCGACAGCATGGTACGCGTGTATTTTCACATTCAGTGGGATTACATGTTGGATGTCTTGTCGATGGTGAGCGCCCGGATAAGTTGTACTCGATACCGCGGGAAACCAATTGACATATCCATAGTTATTGGCGGATTGCCTGATGACCGAAAAGAATGCATTGAAGAAGAGCAAGATATGCTGGAGGAATTCTTTTCAAAAGTCACCAACGCCATGAATCAGGTAGCCGCAGAAGTTGGATGCCCTGACGAGACACCAGTTCACCTTTACTTTTACACTCAACATGAACGTGACAAACTGATGGAGGCAGTTAGGCGTCAACCTTCTCTTATAAGCGCTAAAGCAGTCAGGGACCTTCTGGGACTAAGACAAGCCATCGACCAACCCATGTTCTCTATCATTCAAAACGAAGTCTTGCTTCGCAAAGCAGCCGGATTTCACAGCACGGGGCTTTTGCCTGTCCTTGAGCAAAGCGGCTACTTTGACTGGAACCAATGGAACGTCCAACGCCAAGATGGGTCAACAGTAGATTTACGCCGAATCTTCCAGCAGGGTTTCTTCAATTTTACCCTCCCATTTTGTCGGACCCCAGAGGGGGCAATTACGTTTATCCTTGATTTCCACGACAACCGGCGCCATGAGGGACGCTACCCTGCACGGGCACGTTTCGGAAACCAAATCCCCATTGAATATATTTGGGCAGCCAAAGGACGCCTTGACAACTACAACGAAACGGGTTGGGCAAAAGTGCTTGTTGAGAAACGCATGTGGTGCGATTATCCACAGAAAACCCGCCGCGTAAGCGACGAAGAACTCACCTTGCTGGGCATAAAACTGTGCGTTGCGCTTGAACATATCGAGCGGTCACTAAACATACGAAACAGGCGGCTGGGCAAAAAACCAATACCCATTCCCAAAATCGCCGAATTCTCTCTGGGAACCGCAACTTTAGAGCGCAGCTGTAGAGAATTCCTTGACTTGGAATACTTTTCCAAACGCCAAGAAATGTACCAGCATTATGCGTTGCTGCCTTACCAACGGGTAGCCACTGGGCGATCCGTGATTTTTGAATGCACAAGCGTGGAGGAAACGGAACGGGAATTCACGGTTAGGGGCAAAATGGTTTATGACGGCATCGGCCTCCCCAGTGGGGATTGCACCGCCAACGCCTGTAGACTCAAAGGCTCCGACAGTTCGGGCTCAGGTGACTGGCTGGTTGTAACTGAAGTTAAACGTAACAAGGAGGGACTCTTTGAAGAAGCCCAAGAAAGGTCACCTTCTGAAGTTGAGAAATCCGCACGCGCCATCGTCCAAACAGTCAACCTCAACAAAATGGAAATCATCATCAAAGTGGTTACTTGGCCAAGCGGCAAGAAAAGAAAATACAGTGCATGGCACAATTTACCCACCACTGACCCTGAAAAAGCCAGCCGCAGCCGATGCTACCAGCTTTTCGAGACAGGAAGAACATACATCCTTGACGAGTTAGCCGACGACATCATCTCTGAAAGGGCAGGTAAATGTCTAGAATACACCGACAGTAACGCATTTTACAGGCTGCTTTCGGGCTTCTTGACGGGCGAGAATGTGCCCTCTGAACATCAGGCATTACCAAAAGCAGGAGCAGAAAGATTTTTGGGTTGGGTTGACCAAAGGCGTCATGCACCCAAACCAGAACAGAAAGCGTTTATCGACCGCATTTTTAGTCCTGAACAAATCGTTATGCTTCAGGGACCGCCTGGAACGGGCAAAACGGAGTCGTTGCAGCTGGCGGTTTTGGCACACATCGCGGCGCATGGGGCAAGCGCCCGTTGCCGTGTGTTGATGGTTGCGCCCACCCACAAAGCTATCCACGAATTCGTCGCAAAACTTGCAAACGCTTGGCATGAGTACCTTGCTGATGGCGGAGTGGATTTGCGGGATCTGAAGATTTACCGTGTGTTAAGCAGTGATGTTTCAGCAGCAACAGCCTTTGATGGCGTTACATACCTTAACTATAACGAGGACAAAGAAGCCGTGGACCAGCTTCGAGCAAGTCTCATAAATCAGGGCAAATTGGTACCCGACAACGAAGACTGCTCCCCCCTGATTGTTTGTGTAACCCCGCCGGGTATGTATGGATTAATGAATAAAATCGGTGAAGGCGAACCCCCATGGGGCGAAGGTTTCTTTGACTTACTTGCAGTTGACGAAGCCAGCATGATGCGGCTGCCTGAACTGATTCTTTCAGGAGCATTCGTCAAAAAGAACGCTCAAATCTTGGTTGCGGGGGACCATCGGCAACTGCCGCCTATTGTCTCACATAACTGGGAAAAAGAAGACCGCCGCACAATCGAAGAAATGGCCTCATTCTTATCCGCGCAAGACTTCCTTCGCCTGCTGCGTCAAGAAGACCTTGGCCTTGAGCATATCCAATGCAAACATAAGGCGAATATTCCTGCGGAGCGGCTCAGCGAAAGCCACCGATGCCACGAAGTAGTCGCAGCGTTTCTTAAAGAATGGGTGTACGAGAAAGACGGCATCGACTTCCGCTCAGACCAAAAACAGACCCTACAGCTTGCAAACCCAAAAACCGCGGGGCTTTTGGCTGCATTGAAGCCTGAAAACGTGTTTGTCCTCATAGTGCATGATGAGGCTGAAAGTTTTCAGTCCAACTTGGTTGAAGCCAAAATTATTGAGGCACTGGTAAGAAATGCACCTTCAAACAATGTTGGGATTGTTACGCCGCACAACGCGCAGCGGGGGTTAATAAAAAACCTGCTCTCTGACCGCGGGGAAATCCGTGTGGACACAGTAGAGAGGTATCAAGGCGGAGAAGGCGACTTCATCATTATTTCATCTACAGTCAGCGACCCTGATTATGTCCGCGCCGAAAGCGACTTTCTGCTTAACTTGAACCGCATTAACGTAGCTGTGTCTCGCATGAAAAAGAAACTTGTAATTGTCGCCAGCAAATCTATTTTCCAATTCATGCCCCAAGACGCTCGGGACTACGACAAGGCGTTGCTTTGGCGAGGCATCGCCCAGACGGTTGGGTTCACCGCAGACGCAAACCCTCTGTGGAGGGGAACCTTGCAGGAATTCACTGGACAGACGGCAGCCGAAGTTAAGGTGGAAGTTTACGCTAAATCACCCTAACCAGATGGCTGTGGACCTTGCCTGGATCCGTTATGCTCCACGAAAACAGGAATAGCCACAGTGTCATCTGAGAAGGGAAGGAGAAACCACACGGAAAAATGTCGTCTTTGAAATTCTGCGTTTATTGAGCCAGCCCATCCGCGCTAGCTGGTTCAGGTAATTGCTTTCGATGGCGCGGCACCGTCCAGTAAGATTTGAAACGTGAACAGCGGCGCATTCTCCTTTAGAAACAACCACCAAATAAGTCCGCCGTAGATGGTCAGGCAGGGCAATTAGTTTTGATTCCGCAATTTCCATTGGATGTGGCTTCCAGTTCGACATGCTGTTTTCAAGGTCGTCGAGTCGGAAACGGATACTCTGCATTTCTTTAAATATCTGGTCAAATATGGATCGTCTAACCATTTCATGTCCCCCGATTTTCTTTCACTTAAATGAAAGGGGCGAATTTAATGCTTCTTGCAAAATCAATTCACGCAGATTACCAACTCTGCTTCGCATAAATTAGAATAGGCAATTCTTATAGTTAACATAACAGTGTTTTTTAAAAATATTTCTCAAGGAAAAAATCAAAATAAACAAAGCTACAACAGAGTGTAGGAGTCATTTTTCCACGGAGATACTAACGTTCAATTGCACCCTTAGGAATTTGGGTGTAAAAGAACTATAAACAAAAAATGAAATAGTGAGGTTAGATTCTAATGTAAGCTTAGTATCTTCGCGGAGGTCTTCGTTTTGCGTAACACTCGCGGCAGTACACTGGCCTTGTACCATCGGGTTTAAAAGGAACTTCACATTCCTTCCCGCATTCAGCGCAGGTTGCCTTGTGTGATTCTTTATTATACATCTAGTTTTTCAACTCCTTCTACAGCGGGTACAATTTAGTTGTACAGAGTTAGTTATAATGTACACCTATCTAAGCGTATCTGTCCCTACAAATATTTGCATCATCAAAACTCAGAATTTTCAAAAATTTAATGTCGCCTCAAGATTTCTTTGACTATAGAAGTATTCTAATCTGTCAAGGGTCTTCTTTTACGGGAAAACAGAAATCACTCCTATAATATCGGGAGAATTTAAGCGCCTGTGATGATAAACACGTCAGTATGAAAAGGGAGGTAAATAAAGTCGGTTCTCCCCCAAAAGATGATTAGCTTTAACCAATTCTGAGGCGTCTACCCAAAAGGAATCGTAAGAAAGAAAACAACTATTAAGCCACAATACTACTTATTTAAGCGAGAAGAAGTGATAGGCAAAAGGAGAAGAGGTACAGCCATAGTTGACACGCCAGAGGGTATTCTGGTTGTCAGCCGCAACAACAGAACCTTTTTCCTTCCAGGCGGCGGCGCCAAAAGTGGAGAGAGTAGAAGAGACGCCGCGATAAGAGAACTAGAAGAAGAAACAGGACTACAAACCGTGAAGTGCCAGTTCCTTTTCGAATACCCGTCATTCACAAACGATCATAAAGTTTTCTTAATGGAAACGGTCGGTGTTGCTGAACCCGAAAACGAAATCAGGTTCATAGATTTTTTTGATGGCTCAAACTTAAAAGTATCCAGCACCACATGGGAAATAATCGAATTATATCACCTGAAGAGACGACTTAATGAATCACAAGCCACCTCAAGTTCTGGAGACACAAAGAAAACGTAGTTACCTTAAAAGCCAGCTGACCACGCAGCCTGAATTTAGCAGGTCATCAACCAGCTACTTATGGAATAAGCCAATAACCTTGCGCATCCCCATCATCATATATCTGGATTGACTGGGTTAAAGCAGAAGTAGCGAAAACAGAGTTTTCGAAAGGCTCACTGTCGGGATACTCCACATACGCCGTCATTATTGTTCCGTTAAGGTTTTCTTTCCGAAGAAAAACAAAAGAGTGCGGAGGCAACCGTTCGGTGTCCCCCCAAAACGTATCTAAATTCCAAAAAGTAAATTCAGAAAGAATTGTTCGACCATAAAAATCTGCATAAACAGTAACATTAAATGGGTATTGACTTGACTGAAAAGCCATCCATCTTGCAGCTTCAACTTCCGCGTCGCTAAAGCGGGGATAATCAAGGGAGTTATTAAGCGACATCGAAGTCGGATTATCCTGAGTCACTTCATAAACAAAGCCTGAATTAAACAATAGGAACAGGGCCAAAAGTGCCGACAGAAACATTAACCCAATTTTCGAGGTAACCTTGAGTTTCATTAGATTAGACACTTTTTCCAAAAGGACTAAGAATCCAAGAATAGCGAAGGGCGCTAAAAAAAACAAGGTGATAAGGTAAAGGCGGGAGGCGTTAAGCGCGTCGGAAAAATAGGGAACTGCAACACAAGCAAGAGCAACAACTAAGCAAACAAAAGAGAAAGTTAAGTATTCCCTGCTGAACTTAGTGAATCGTTCATGAAGAACTGCCCAGAAAAATCCGGCAACTATGAAGAATTGAAAAAGCAAAAAGAGCCCTTTGTTCAGCAAGTGAAAAAATAATCCTTGTTGAGTGACTAAAATCGCCAAACCCTGAGAGGCATCAGGGTTGATGAACTGAACGAGGAAAGAAGAAAAAATGTGATTGACTATGTCAATAAACTCAAAAAGAGGCGTGGAACTCGAAACGAGATAATACCATGTGAAGGTAACGACTGCAAAAAATAGTATTGACCAAACCGCAACAAGTGAATTGCCATCAGACTTGGCTACAGTTAAATTGTTCGCCCTTTTAGAAAGAGCGGGTCTTCTAACTAATCGGCTAATCAGCGTTTGAAGCTTCTTACTTTCAGTTAACTTTAGAATAACCCACGTAAGACTCAGGGCAAACAGGAAAAAATAAGAAAGCCCATAATGAGAAATAACCAAAGAAGCACAAAAAACAAAAAACAGAACGTTCCTGATTTTTGTTGGCCAATTTTTTTCCACAATCAACAGAAGAAGTAACACTAGAAAAATGCTCGCAATTTCTTGACGCGCTATTTGAGTCATTTCTTGATAGTAAACATAAGATGCCATGAAGAAAAAACTTGAAAGAAACGCGATGGAAGCGTTAGTTTTCTTTTTGAACAATTCGTAGAGGCCAACGGGAACTAAAGAGAACAAGATTGGATAGATTATTTTAAAAACCCAAACTAAATTGAGGTTGCAGACTTCAGAGATAATAGGGGCAAGCATAACAACGCTGAGCATAGAATTATAAGTGAAAGGCAGGGCAGGATTCCAGTACGATTCGGATTGAACCAAGCTAGCAAAGTAGTATTCGTTGTGTATGTCCCAACCAGTCAAGTTGTTGCTAATCAAAGACGAATAAAAAAGAAGGGATAAACTAATAGAGAAAACCAAAACAGGGTATAGTCTGGAGGGGATTTTTTTGATAAAGATTACTGCTGGTGTAACAGACAAAACCAGAAGAGTTAGCAGAAGAATGAGGTTTTGCCCGTAGACGTTCATTGTATAGACGCCAAGGATGCTCAAAAGCGGAAGCAAACAAATTATAAGCGTGCGTACAGGGAAAGGGTCATTTTGCAGGGTAACTGGAAGCAGAGGCTTGTTTTTTTCCCGCATATAAAGTATGCCGCAGAGAATTAAGACGACTACGCTCACGGCGATTGAAAAAGGAATCAAAGAAACTATGCCGATTGCGAAAAGGGCACTTAGTGAGTTTAGCAGAAGTCCAAGTGCCATAAGCAAGGTAAGACTCAAACCGACTGTGAATAATAATGCTTCTGTTGTGGTTTGCTTGGCTATCCGCAAGAAACGTAAGAGCACCATCCCTGGAACAAACACTAGATAACAGAAGCCAACCAGTTGCGTCAAAATCGGAGTTTGAAAACCCAGCCAATTCAAACTTATCAGGACAGAAAATAACGCTTGAATTGACAATACACAAAAAAGGAATTCTTTGAGTCCCCATGAGTTAACGTTTAAAGCATGTTGTACTTGCAAGCGTTCACCTCTTGGGCATATCACAAGGCGTCAGTGTAGCCAAATAGAAACAAAAAAGCGAGCAGGGAAGGGGTTCCCTGAAAAGAAGCATATAGCAAGTTTAAAGTGCAATTGCTCGGCTTAAATTCCATTTAATTTTGTTCCAATCAAACTCCGTTTCCGCCAGTTCCCTTGAGTTATGCCCCATTTCCCTAAGCAGGTCTACTGGCTTTTGCGTAAACGACCCAAAACCTTCCAATAAGCCAACTGCCGCGCTTTTTTTTGTCACGAGACCACAGTTGTATCGGGTCACCAATTCGGCGGCGTCACCAACGTTGGTGGTCAATATGGGTTTACCCATGGCTGCGTATTCAGCAAATTTTGTTGGAGCGGCTATTTCGGTTGCGGGATGAGTGGGTCTTGGAAGGACAAGAACATTGCAGACCCCCGCGTATAGGGGAACCTGTATGTGGCTAACCCGTGGAACAAACAGAAGGTTACCAGCTTTTTGCGTCTTGTTTTGGTTTGTACCGACAACTAAAAACTGAACGTTAGGGTTACGGAGCAGCTTAGCCGCGTAAATGAAGTTCGCCAAGCCTTGCCACTTCTGGGTGTCCCCTATGTAGCCAAAAACAAACTTGCCGTCTAAACCCAGTTTCCTTTTGAGTGAATAAGCATCAACGTCGCTTACCGGTTTGAATAAGTTCAAGTCAACGCCGTTTGTGACGTAATAGGTCTTTTTAGAAGACCCGCCGTTATATTTTTTTAAGTAAAGCATCATTTTGTTTGAAACGCAAACTATTCTATCTGAGAAGGAAATTGCGGCCGTTTCAACGGCAGTTTTTGATAAGAGACGTATCGCCCCTGTTAAGCTTTGGGTGTTTCCTGTATTTAGACGATGTTCTTCTATGGCACTTCCGTGCATGTCGTAGATAAGAGGTACATGCTTTAGTTTCCCCAGAATTGACCAAAAGGCGCCTCCGTAGGTGTTTCCGTACATCAAGTCATAGTTTTCTTTGCCAAGGCCGCGCAGGTGAGTTAGATTTGTGAGGGCTTTTGGAGAAAAAACGATTGAATGGTCAAAAACGCTCAGGTCAACGGCGTTTCCCCCAGTTTTTAGCCACGCCTTTTTTTCTGCGTACTGTACGAGGTGAACTTGGTGACCTAACTCTATCAGAAGCCGATTGATGTTCAGTATGCGCTTAGACATTGCATCGTCAAGTAGGATACCTGCTATGACACTGAGTATTTTCAACAAATCACCCGAAGCTGAAGCTGTGAAGCCGGGGCATTTGAATCAGGAATGCATAGCCTCAGTGTAGATTCTTAGCAGGTCATCAACGACAACTTGAAGAGAAAAATGCTCTTTGACGTAATGTTTCCCCATCAAACCCAAGGTGTTTGCTTTTTCTTCATCAAGCAACAACCCTAAAAGAAGTTCAGCCAGCTCCCTAACGTTTTCAGATTCATAAAGGCAGCCTCCTGCTGCTTGTACAAGTTCTTGAAGTCCAAGTATTTTGCTTGCTATGACGGGCTTGCCGCAGGCGTAAGCTTCAAGGGCGCTCATTGGAAAAGCTTCATATCGTGAAGGCAAAACACATACATCTGCATCGTTAAGTGCCGCTAACTTGTCCTCACCGTAAAGAGGCCCAGCAAAGTGAATGCTGTCTTGTAGATTTAAGAATTTGACTTGTGTTTGGAGCGTTTTTAAGAAACCATCGTCGGGTCCAACTATGCAAAGTGTCGATTCGTGGAAATGTAAATTTTTCGTTAAATACGCATATGCATTAACTAACTGGTCAACACCTTTTTTCCAATGAAGCCGCCCTAAAAACAGTATGACCCTCTTGTCGGCGGGAATTCCATACCGAACTCGGAAGGCACCTTTTGGAGGCAGAACCTCGTAACAGGAAAGGTCAACCCCATTTGGAAGAACCTCAACACTTATGTGAGGAGCCATCTGGTGGTACTCCCACTGTTCCGTTTTGCTTAACGCCAGCAGTGTCGACGCATCCCGTAGTAACCGATAACCAAAAAACCCATCAAAAACCCGTTTCATGTTCCGCTTGGTTTGGTCAAGCATTAGTGAACCATGTGCCTGCAGCAAGTAAGGAACACCATATTTTTTTGCGTAATGATGAACTACAATGTTTTGAAAGGAGCGGTATTCATGAAGATGAATCACGTCAAAACTCTGCACACACCGTTGAACCGTTTCGATAAGGTTTGGCGTTATGAACTGTTTAGCTGCGCGAACTGAAGCCAAGGTTAGGTTCCTGAAATAATGAACTTCAACTCCGTCAATGAACCGAAGTGGCGCGTCCGATAAGCGGGAGTACGCATCTTTCGCGTCACTCGTATAGACAACTACATCATGGTTCCTTTTCGCCAGCTCTTTAGCAAGGTCATACGCTACTTTTGGTGCACCTCCAAACGCGAAAGAGGGCGCAAAAGCGACCGCAACCACAAGTATACGCATTATGTCACCAAGTTTCACTGCCTAGACAGGCGTTTCGGAGGTAGGTTAAACGCCTTTACTGTGCATGTCAAATTCTCGTCTTGTCGTCTTTACCTGTTTAAGAAATCTTGAATGCCCAAAAACAGTAGCTTTCATCAAACCAATCAAAAGATAAAGCTGCAATTGAATAAAAGCGATGAGAATATTGCGGGTTTTAGAGGGCAAAAAAACCGCAACAATAAACACACAAATTAGGGCTACAAGTTGCCAAGGCAATTCGAGCAAAACAAGCGGAATCAACAAAACGGCACATAGAAAAAGCAAAGGTGAAACCAAGTGGATTGCAAAAGTGTTGGGGAAGATAACTCGACCAAATGGGGTGGGTGTGAACAGGAGGTCGCGGTTTTGGAGCATGCTTTCCTGATTAAGGGTGGCTCGTTGAATTTTCTGTCGGTTTCGGTCATCTGAACGGTTTGTTGCCAAGCAATAGAATTTGATTCGGGGGTCACATTTAGCTTTATATCCAGCGCGTATTGCGGATAGGGAGATGCAAACGTCTAAAATACCTTTTCGGCTGTCAACGTTCATAGGAAAAAGCTCTCGTCTAATCGCGGCGAATTCACCTCGGAAATAGTAGGTTGAGTAAACTTTGCTTTCAGAAATGCTGAAGGTGTTGTAAAGTGAACGATGAGTGTGCTCCATTTGCGTAACAAGGTTTTCTTTGGGGTTTACTATCTGTTCGACGCCTGTAATGGCTCCCACTTTTGGGTCCATTAAGTCTTCAGCTAAAAGCAGTAAAACATCCTCATCAAACAACGCCTCAGTATCAGTCAAAACAGCTACATCCCCCGTGCTAATGCGTACACCATCTTTAGTAGCTTGGGTTACACCCTCCCGCGCTTGGTTTTTAACCAAAACTAAACGGTCATCCTCAACGCCTTCCAGCAGCTTAACAGTTTTGTCAGTGGAGCCCCCGTCAACTACGATAACCTCCACCTTATCTTTTGGGTAGCTCAAACTCAAAAGATTATTCATCTTACGGCTGATGAGCTTTTCTTCGTTGTAAACTGGTAAAATGATGGATACCTTTGGAAAGAAAGGGGGGTTCGTAACTTTTTTTGTTGAGGTTGCATCGCTTGTTATTGAAAAAGAGTAAACAAAAAGGGCGATGCGAATAAGATAGGGAATAAGGGCTATGAAGAGTAGTATGATGAAAACCGTTAAAAACAAACTAACCACCTAACCGTAGATTAAGCTGGACAGTTTCTGATTCTTGAGATACCACTCAACAGTGTTTCTCAAACCTTTTTCGAGAGAAACTTTGGGGTGCCAGTCTAAAAGATTCATAGCCTTGGACATATCCGATTTTCTTGAACGCACCCCACTAAGCTTAGATACATCATGCACTATCGGCGTGTCAAAACCAGTAAGCTTCAAAATCAATTCAGCTAAATCATTAATGCTTATGTCCGTAGACTCTCCCAGATTCACGGGTTCCGCATTTGGCAGCTTTTGACATGCTAAAATCATGCCCTCTACAAGGTCAGTCACATACGTAAAAGCCCGCCTTTGCCTGCCGTCACCCCACACTACGAAAGGCTTCTCTCGATTCAAAGCCCGCCTAATTAAAGCAGGAATTACATGACTATCCTCAGGACAAAAAGACTCCCTTGGTCCATAGGGGTTAAACGGCCTAACCACAACCACTGAAGTCCCATAGGTTTTGTTGTATGCTTTACATTGAATTTCGCCCAGAAGCTTAGTCCAGCCGTAGTCACCGTCAGGCATAGCACCAAATGTTAGCATGTCTTCTTCGCGTAAGGGAGGCAACTCTGGATTAGATTGAAGCCCAACCGGGTAAGTACAGGCAGAGGAGACAAAAAGCAGTTTAGCGGTGTCCAATTTTCGGCAGGCATCAATCACATGATAATTTATTAGCAGAGACCTAAAGATTTCTGACGGGTGAGTATTCATCCATTGCACATCACCTA
This sequence comes from Candidatus Bathyarchaeia archaeon, assembly GCA_041447175.1. NCBI lineage: Archaea > Thermoproteati > Candidatus Bathyarchaeota > Bathyarchaeia (SeqCode) > Bathyarchaeia archaeon. The sequence continues at coordinate 1,087,380 of CP166960.1, forward strand.
CTACAGCTGCTAAATGGTAACAGACATCGCAATCTTTCAAAACATGCGGGGCGCTTTCTGGACAGGCTAAGTCACAGTTAACAAACTCGATTTCGTCAAGGCAGTGCATGAGGTTTCGGATGGAGCCTCGGCTTAAGTCATCAGCTACCTTCACATGTGCCCCTTGGCAAAGCAAAACATCAACTAAATGACTGCCAATAAAGCCAGCCCCGCCAGTAACTAGAACGTTAGTTCCTTGTAACGAAGAGAAAGCTAAGCCTCCAATGCGGGCATAATTTTCTGATGCAACTGCATCGCAATCCACGTGTAAGTTTTAGCAAGCCCCTCCTCTAAGCTAACTTTTGGGGCCCACCCGAGAACTTCGCGTGTTAATGTCAAGTCAGCATTTCTTCCGCGGACTCCCTGTGGAGCAGTAAGGTCATACCGTTTTTTGAGGTGTTTACCGGCAATGTTCATTATTATGTCAGCCAATTCGTTTATGGAAACCCGCCTTTCCGAACCGATGTTGAGGGGTTTGTTGTAGGTGGAGTCCATAAGCAGAATAGTGCCTTCAACGCAGTCGTCAATGTAGCAGTAGGACCTTGTTTGGTTTCCATCACCCCAAATGGTCAACTCATCAGAATAATCCGTGGCTTGTGCTACTTTGCGGCATAACGCAGCAGGCGATTTTTCCCTGCCACCTGCATAGGTTCCTTCGGGTCCGTAAATGTTGTGATAACGCAGAATACGGATATCCATGCCGTAATCACGTTGGTATGCTTCGCACATTTTTTCAGTGTAAAGTTTTTCCCAACCATAAAAATTGTCAGGGTCAGCGGGATAAGCATCTTGCTCTTTTAACCCCTTCAGGTTTGGACGGGTTTGCCTGTAGGTTGGATATACGCAGGCTGATGAAGAGAACAAGTACCGTTTGACCACGTTGAATCTTGAGGCTTCAATCATGTTTGCATTGATTAAAGTGTTGTCGTGCATAACTTCAGCGCCAACATCAGTTATGAACCCTATACCGCCCATGTTCGCAGCAAGATTATAGACGCAGTCGATGCCTGCGGTTACCTTAAGACAGTTTTTCCAGCGCCTCAAATCCAATCTCAGTTTTTCATCCCAGTATTTTTCTTTGATATAATTGTTAAATTTTACATCTGCAACGCGCACAAAGTTACCTTGCTGTTTTAAGGCTCTAGCCAGATGGCTACCAATAAAACCGCCACCCCCAGCCACTAACACCTTCGTTAAATATCACCTCTTCTTTTAACAATACTTCACTTTCGGACCACGCTTCAAAATCAAACACAAAAAATACCCAAAAGTACAACTTACGTTTCGCCGTATCCATGACACGACTGCATAACAGCAACTTCATTTATCTGCAGAGAGCCGACATTGGGGCAAAACTCTGGCTAGGCAGCATGGCGCCAAGGCAAGTTAGATGGATTCGGTTAGAATTCGTTTTAAAATGCTTACCCCATGCCTTAAAGCGAGTTTTTTGTTGCCTACGCGTTTTCTGTATTCGATGGGTACCTCTACTATGTGGTAGCCGCTTCGTTTTACTTGACAGTTTAATTCAACTTCTATGTCAAAGCCTTTAGACTTAATTACCCAATCCGAAAGAATACTTGTACGCACCACGCGCAAACCCGTCAGAGGGTCCCGTAAAGATATCCCGTTAAACGTGTTATGCACAAAAGCAAGCAGTCGATTGCCGATAAAAAACCTCGTCTGTAGAACCTCTGAGTCAGGTCGTTTGGTTAAACGGTTGCCACACACCATACCCACCAGAGGGTTATCATCCAATATACGTACCATGTGGGGTATGTATTCTGCTGGGTATGTATAGTCTGCGTCAATTAACACAACATATTCTATGCCAAACCCAATTTGTTTAAAGCCCTGAGCTAAGGCATCGCCTTTTCCTTTTCCTTCTTGAAAAGTAACATCGGCACCAAAATCTTTTGCAGTCTCGGCGGTTCTATCAGTGCTGTTCCCGTCCACGACAAGAATATAAAATTCGTTTAGGTTTCTTTTGAGGTCCATAATCGTTTGTCTTATTCCAAGTTCCTCATTCAAAGTTGGAATAATAACGATTTTTGTAGAGGAATAACTGTTGTAGCCTGCTCGGGTCATGTTCGAAAAACCTCACACAGAACACGAAGTGGGGACATCAAAAGTCAAATGAATATCACTCATTGGGATCTCAAACAGGGATAAGCCCAAACACAAAATGTTAGATAATCTACGGAATCCCTCCGTGACGGAGCGGACTCGAAGCAAGCACGTAAAAAACATTTCCCGTGCTTTTATAATCAATTCTTGTTTGATTCGAATCGTTGGACGCTTTTTAATCAAAAGGGGCAGTTTCGGGAAGAAACAAAACACCAAACACTTTTGTTGAAACTTTAAAGATAATCAAAGAAAACAATTATGCCGATGTCACGAAATGGAGTGTTTTTTGTGAGAGCCACAAACAAATACACTAAAGTCGAAGCGCATTACAGTTAGTTTAAGGCCAACAGAATGCATAGCACCAAGTACACGATTATCAAGAACAAGAATTTACGGTAAAAGTTGGCAACAAATTTTTTGGGAATCACCCCACTAAATCATTCGCAAATCAGCACTTATAAAGTTTTTTAATAACAAAAAATTCAACAAAACACGGAATGTTACATACAATAAGCCATAGTGATTTGAATGATATACAAAAGTCATCAAGAAAAATGATTGAACGCACTCAGACAGCTCCAATTAAAAGTGGTAGCCCGGAAGAGACTCGAACTCTTGTCAAGGGCTCCAGAGGCCCCTATGCTTGGCCACTACACCACCGGGCTCCAAAAACCGATGCGCCACCTAAAAAGGAAGGTTCTAAGTAATAACTTTAACGTTGCCATTAGCTGCTTCTTGAGCTTTTATGGCTTCCCGCACACAGTAGCATTCTTGACTTACAGGGCTCCAGTCACTGCAGCAACCTAACGTGTCCACGATGGGATCCTTATTTTGAGTATAACGGGTGCTACAAAACACCTTACTTGGGTACTCATAGCAATTATGCCCATCACAGTTGCCACAAAACCTACCGTTTGCTGCTTCGTCAGAAGTTTTCATGACTCCAACCTCCAAGGTTTGTTTGTTAACGTACGCTGAAACGTGGAGCCTAACCGTTCCAGCACAGATGCTGCCATAATGGGAAAAACCATAGTAGCTTCACCGATAACCATCACTTTGTCAGCACCATCCTTCACTTTCCCCCAGCTAATGGTCTCCTTCAAAGTAGACCCTGACAAACCACCCGTTTCCGGTCGGTCCAAAGTTATAATCACAGCGTAGTCCATCCCCTTTTTGGAAGCCAACACAGCAGACTGCACCGTGTTACGCGGCACCCCTCCACCAATGACCACCATGCCGTTTTTGGTTGACTGCCCGCAGATGCCACAGATTTCAGGAACTTCCTTAAAGGCGTCCACGCACAGCACGTTTTCTCGGTTTTGCTGCGAAGAATGCAACCAATGAATAAAGCCAAATTCTGAGTCCCGCAGTGCAGGCATAAAAATGGGTACATCCATCTCGTAGGCGGACCTCAGAATAGATTGTGGGTCAGAAAGGTATTTGCCCAGTTCCCTTGCGAACTCGCGGGACGAAAGGGCGTTTCCTTTTTGTTTCTGTGCAATTTTGCCGTATAATTCCGCTAGTTGATAGTCCAGTTGAAGGTAGTCTTCTTCAGTCACCAAAATGTCGTAGATTCGGAAAAGGTGATACTTGTAAAGCTCATAGTCATCCATTATCCAACTGCTTTTGTAGTGTCGTCCACCAACTGCTTCAATAGCGTCGTGAACCATGCTGGCGCCAGTGCAAACCACCACATCAATTAGTCTTTTGCGTATTAAATCGCTGATAACAACCCGCAACCCCGCTGGAACCACCGCACCAGAAAGCGCCAAAAACACGGTGCAGTCTTGGTCGCGGAGCATCTTTTCATAAATGTCGCAAGCCGAAGCTAATCTGCCCGCTCCAAACGAGCCAGACCCGCTGAACTGTTGCATTAGCTGATTGACGGTGAGCGGCGCCGCTATTTTCATTTGTTCAACGGGGTTTTGGAGGTAGTCCTTTCGTTGCATCAAAACCCAACTCTCCGATTGTGACTTCTAAGCATAGGTCAAGAGGTAAATATGTTTCCCATCCAAACATCAACCCTTAGAAATCTGGAAGAAAAGAACCAAAAAAGACGGATATTGCAGTACGTCATTCATTGTTTGAAGCTCAATACATGTTTCGTCCAAAAGGTCCCTGCCAGCCGCCGTAAATGTTAGTGTTCTTCTTGAAAGAGAAAAAAGACAGCATATAACAAGTAGCAATACACAAACTTATATCGGTTTTTCCGACCCATACTTCACCAGAATATTGAATGGGGTTTAGGTGTGGTTTATGGGCATCAAGGTTAAAAGAAAAGGCAGATGCCAGCCGAATTCAGGAAATAATCAGTCTTCGCAGCGACAAATACAAGGTGACGGCTTCTTTAGATAAAGAACGCCCCAGGTCCACTTCGAAACATAAAACTCTTCCAGTTGCTTCTATGTGGCTAAGAGTTCCAGTATCTTTTTCACAACGTCAATTCCTGAAACTACACCTGTCAACCGTTCAGTAGCATCGACAACAAAAACGTGGTCTTGCTGTGTATCCATCATAAGCTGAGCGATTTCCTCCAAACTGGTTTCCTCGCAGATCAGCACAGGTTTATGCGTGACGGCTTCAGAGAGAGTCATGCTTTGACGACGCATATCCGCAAATCCTAAGTCCTCCAAGTTAACAACCCCAATAACACAGCCGTCATCGTCGATTACGGGTAGAACACGCAGTTTTGTTCCTTCAAAAGTCTCCAAAGCGCTTTTCACTGTTGTACCATGATGCAAGGTTACCGGTTTGGTGGTCATTACTTCCTTGGCTTTAGTCTGGCAAAGTTTTTCAGGAATTAACCGCTGCCCCTTGGCAAAGAACCGCTCAACAGCAAGTTCCTCTGTCTTTAGCCGCGCATGAGGTTGAACAGAATAAAAGGAATGCTTACCCGAAAGAGCATAACTTACCACACTCGCCAAAAGCGCAGGTATTGCAAACACGCCGCCCAAAGTTTCAACAACGAAGGCTACGGGAGTTAAAAGGACTTTATGAGTTCCCGCCAGAAGAGAAGCCATACCTACAGCCATAAACATCACGCCTGTAACTTGAACGTCAAAAAATGTGGCGAAAATGTAGCCAATCCCAGCGCCGATTACAATTGTAGGGAAAAAGAGTCCGCCGCTTCCCCCAAAACTAAGGGTTGTAGCTGTTGCGAAGGTTTTCAGAAGAACAATCAATATTAGTACAGCTAAACTGAAGCTTGTTCCTTGAATAAGAGCGCTAACGAAATGAAAACCGATACCTATGGAGTAAACAGATAAAACGCCTGACACACTCAGAATGGTTCCGCCGATTAGGACCAGACCTAGATTGCCAAGTCTTCTGCGGACCTTGTAGCTTAAGTGATGTACCCAAGAAAATGACTTTATGAAAAACAAGGTGTATAATCCGCAGATTAATCCAAGCAACATTGAAAGCCCGATTTCATAAAGCGTGATGGGCATACTTGGAATTGGACCAAAAAACGGTTCACTGCCAAGAATAGTGACAGAAAGCAAATACGCAGGAACAGAAGCAACTACTGCCTCCATGAAAGTTTCCCGGTCTAAGTCATTTTTGTAGGGAATTTCAAGCGCGAAAAGAATGGCGGTCAAGGGCGTATGAAAAGTCGCTGCCAAGCCAGCTGCGGCACCAGCAATGAAAACTCTACGCCGCACATCCGCTTTTATCTTAAAATGCCTTGACAGGGCAGCAGCGATTCCCCCTCCGGCAAGCAAACTTGGGCCTTCAGGTCCTGCGCTGCCCCCAAGCCCGATTGTTAGCATAGCGGCAGCGGGTTTCACAGCTGTGTCTCTTAACTCGATGTTTCCATTTGTTAGGTGGTATGCTTCGAGGACGGCGTGGGTTCCAGATTCAGTAGTTTTGGTTTGGGCAAAAAGTTTCACTAATGCGTAGGGTACGCCTATCGACAAGAAGGCTAGGGGAATGAAAAGGAGAATGGAGTAATTGATGACGGATTCGGTGAAGCCCCAAAAGGTCATGTAGAGTAAATAAAACGCGACGGTGATGGAGGATACTAACAAGCCAAGCCCTGCAACCAACAAGTAGTATCGTAAGCCGTCTTGAAATTTACTCATTACGGCGTTCAAACATGCTTAGATTACATATAAATCCTCTGTTCCGACTCTATTTGTCCAATTGGCATAAAGGGAGCGTTGAACAATGATTCTCAAAACTCGAGTTTTTGAAGAGTCCTGCGAGAAAAGTTATAGCTTGCTGGTCTTTTCGAAGGTTTCCTTCTGTTTGAGCCATTCTTCGTACTTTTCTATAAGCCCCTCAACTTGCTGGTTGATAAAATCTTCTACACAGTGAAAAGGCGTGTCCATTTGGTCAATAGCTTGGGCTAGTTTTTCATATTCTTCTTTTGGGACTTCCAGATACTCGGTTTCATTTTTAAGGAAGCGTAATCTGTAGCGGATTGCATCGCGGATGAATTCTTCTCTTGTGGTGTAGCCGAGTTTTCGATTTGTTTCGATGAAGTTTTGGGTTTCGTTGAGTAGTTCGGGTGGGAGGATTACGCTTTGGCTGAGCAGGTTTTCGATGGCGTCGGTGTAGGTTTGCATTTTCATGGTTTGGGCAGTGATTTCGCCTAGCATTCCGGTTAGTTTTTGGTGGGCATCGTCGCTTATTCTTAGGGTTTTCATGTTTGACCCTTGCTCATTTTATAGGGCAAAGCTAATAAAGCTTTTCAGTATACCAAATATACCAAATACACGGGGCATAAGGGATGAAGCACAACATAAGCATTACATTAGAACAAAAAATCTTCCGAGAAATAGAAAACACCCGTGGAAGAGAAAAACGCAGCACCTTCATCGAACACCTAATCATTCAAGGACTAAAAAACTACAATAACAACCCCAAACGCCCAAACACACCCACCTTAATGACCATCACCACTGCATCATACATTGAAAAAAGAAAAGGGGAATAAAGAGCGCCTTACTCCATGCCCCAACGCTTTGCAACTTTTACCGCCAAAAAGACGATGAAGGCAACAATTATGAAAGTTATCAACGCAACTAAAAAGTCACCAATTGCAAAGGGTCCAACAGTGTAAGTTGACAAATCTGTCATTCCTGGAATCGCTAAGCCTATCGCGGGCAAAAGCAAGTCTTTGACTAGTGCCTGAACTAAGGTTCCCAGATACAAGCCGATAATGAAGGCGACAGCAAGCCCAAACACCTTATACTTGGACAGAAACTCTTTGAATTCGTCCCATAGCCCCTTAGGAGGGGGTGGGGGTGGCGCAGGCGGTTTCTCTAGCAATACGCGAATTTTTTTGAGTTCGTCTAAAATCTCTTCGTCACTAACCAAGTAAAACTCTCCAGAATAGTTTTTGCAACTGTGGATTTATAAGATTTGTCATGGTGGGCCGAGCCGGATTTGAACCGGCGACCTTTCGATTATCAGTCGAACGCTCCAGCCGTGCTGAGCTACCGGCCCACATTTAGTGGTGACACCAACTTAATGATATGTTGGTTTAAAAGCGTAACGGTACAGTTTAAGCGTAAAACCCCCCACACCCACCAATCAACCCAAAACAGGGGAAGGACCCCCGAAAAAAGAACAGATAAACAAACAGGGATCAACAAAATAAAATGGGAAAACGACCAACAGATAAATTACTGTGCCCGTTGAAGCGCAAAGAGTTCTCTGATGGTTTTTAGGAGTTTTAAGTGATGTTTTTCGTCGCCGATTATGCTAACAAAAATACTCTTGACGTGATTTAAATTCAGGTTGTAGGAGTGCTCAAACTCTTTGACAACAAACTCTAACGTCTTCATCTGAACAAAAATGTTGTACTCTTCACCCAAGATCGTTTCAAAGACATCCAGCTTATCCATCACAGGGGCAATTCTTCCTCGGAAAAGTCGCCCATCGCAGCAACCTCACGACGCATTTTTCTAACCAAAGACCACGCTTCCCCCACCTGCGTCTCGCAATGTTTAGGGTTCGCCTTTGATTTTGCGATGCTTTCGCTAAGTCCAGCAACGAGGAGAGCATGTTTTTTGCTGTCTAGGGCAATTTCCATTACAAGAGCGTGGATTAGAGGGGGTTTGACCTTTTTTGCAACTGACCGGTAAAGGAGGTATGTTTCGTTTTCCAACAGGCTTAAGCAGTTGAGAAAGGAAGTTGAGGATTTGATGGTAATTCCGCCGTTGACCATTACGCAGCACTAAATAGGCTTGAGGGTTCACTTTGTAGATATAACTTGTGAATTCACACTCAACAAACATCGGCAATGACGGATAAACCTTGAATTGGCAGTCGCCAAATAATTTTGTATCTGAATTCTAAATTCTGAACAGCTTTATGGAAGAACAAAACAGTACCAATGAAGGTGAAAACTTGACAACGTGGGATTCACTGCACCAAGAACACGGAGAAATCTTTGTCAAAATGAACATCCTTGAAAAAGCATTGGCAGACCTTCTGCAGAAGCATACAGAAGAGCAAGTGGATAGGACGTTGGAGCAGCAAAAAGAATTCCTTGAAGCCTTCAAGCAGGGGTTAAGTTTACATTTTACTGTTGAGGAGAAAGCGCTTTTTCCTGAAATGAAACAGATTGGCAAAATTGCGGAATCTTTGGTGGATGAGCTTTTGGTTCAGCACCGATCCATAGTGGGCAAGTATGAAGGAATTGCGGAGCGGTCGAATAGTAATGTGGAAAGAAGAACAAACCTGCGTAGCTTGGTGCAAGAATTAATTACTCACACCAAAAAAGAAGAAGAGTCCGTGTACCCTTTGGTTAAGCAGATGAGCAGGGAACAACTCGAAGTAGTAGACCGCACCGCGAAACAGCTTGGATACCAAGTATAAACACATCACCAAGACACAAAGACCGTTATCTAAAGGGTCAGCCCGAAAAAAGCGAGCTTTTTGTGCCTGAAACGCGGGCAGTTTAGTTACCTTTTTTAATGTCTGAGATGATTCTGGTACGTTAGACTGCGGGTTCGTAGCCTAGCACGGATTAAGGTGTCGGCCTTCGGAGCCGGAGATCGTGGGTTCAAATCCCACCGGACCCGCTTTAATATAACCACATTTACACTGCAAGCCATTTTTTCTCTTTTTCTTTTTTGTCTTTTAAGGTGAGGGATTTCTATTGCTAAGCTCGATTAAACCTGAGGTGACAGCGCAAAAGGAGGTTAATCGGCAGAGCAGAATATCAGCACGCATACGCCTGCTCAGTTCATCCAACCAGATGAGCAGGATTTATCAGGCTTACCGTGTGAAAAGACCATATGAGAGGTTTTTTTCCAAAACGAGTCATCTTCTGAAGTGAAAACTGAAAAAAAGAGGCATAAAAAAGATTGTTGGCTTTCAATTCCCAGTCTTGGGATTAACCATTGAAGCTAACATTGCATTTGTTGAAAATCAAAAGGCACGTTTTGTGAATGAACAAAAGTTAAGAAGGTATGAGGAAAAAAGGTAGTTTATTAGTTATTTTCTTCGTTTAAGAACTAATGCGATTGCGGCGGTTATGCCGACGACTGCTATTGCTGCTACGAGATAAATTGGTTCCATGTGAAAGTTTTTTGACTGTAGCTTTGGTGACTGCGTTGATTGCTGGGTTGGTGAAGAGGATGAAGGCAAGGGTGTAGGTGAGAGAGTTGGAGAGGGGGAAGGTGAAGGAGTTGTGATGGATGTTGGCGGAGGAGACGAAGTTTGAAGAATGCCACACCATTCAGGTGTATATTGCTCGTTTGCTGAGCTTGGTGTGGTAAAACCGAGGACATCGTGAAGGAACCCTCCAATTACGTATATCGTGTCGTTCACAACGGCGATGCCAAAGTTAAGGCGGCTTGTAGGGACCTGAGCACCAATAGTCCATCTGCCATTTTGGGGGTCATAAATTTGGTTAAGAGCAGGAGGAGCACCCAATCCATTATACGCTGCTACGCTCATAACATAGATTCGTTTGGCAGCCATTACACCCGTTGTCGCGCCGGCAGCCCCAAGATACACACTTGATGCCGCAGAGGTGCCCTCACTCCATGTATCAGTTTCCGCATCATATATTTGGTTCAGATTAGACCAAACCGTCGGCAGCTCTGAACCCCCACCTACCACATATATCAGGTCATCAACCACGACTGAAGCATAACTGTACGCTTCAGTTGGCATTGCTGCCTTAGTCGTCCAAGAATCCGTTGCGGGGTCATAAACTTGGTTAAGGTCTCCATAGGGGTATCCTCCTATCAAAAAGATTTTTCCTGCTACAACATTTGCCTGCAGGTCACATCTATCAGCAGGCATTGATGCTTTAGTCGTCCACGTGTTTGTTGCGGAGTCATAGACTTCGTTTACGGCTGTGGCGCCATTGATTGTTTTTCCGCCTATACAATAGATCTTGTTCTGGAAAACTGCTATAGCAAAATCAGCTCTGGGCGTAGGCATTGGCGCTTTGAAAGACCATGTATCAGTAGTTGGATCGTATTGCTCGTTTATGGCTACGATTCCCCCTGTGCCAGGCCATTTTCCGCCCTCTGTGTAACCGCCGATGGCGTAGATTTTGCCGTCTACTGTGGCAACGCCTAAGCTACCTCGCGCAGTATTCATTTGTGTTTTTGTTTTCCAGGTGCCTACGTTACTTCCGGGTGAAGGCAAAGGTTCCGTTACGGTAAAGATTGTTTGATTTTCGGATTGCAAATAGTAGATTGTGTCGTTGGCGAAAGCTTGTCCTGGAAAGGTCACTTTCAGTGTGGCGTTGCCGTATGAAGAGAACGTGTAGTAAAAGAAGTTTTCTAATGAGCCTTCCTGATTAGTGTTGTAAGAATAGGTCGGCAAGATTTGCCCATCTGGGAGTGTTAATGTGATAGTCACGTTTTGGAAGATGTCATTGGGTGTTGGCGGGGCGGGTTGAATTTGAACGGTGATATCGATGCGTTGGTTAAGCGTGGCGGGGTTAGGTTTCACGTTTATGATTACAGAGGTCTCCGTGTAAGTTTGTGCGTGAACCCAAACAGGACCAGTAATAAGCATGCCTGAAGAAAGCAAAGAGAATAAAAGGAACAGGGAAACAACAAATTTAGTCATTCTTTGCCCCAATAATTTATACAGTAGGACTTAAATTAACTTTCATGATTTAACCGCATTATTCTTGAAAATTAAATAAAATAGGAAAAACGAATTTTGTTGTTAGCGGCTTTGCATGTGAGTTCATTGTTTACTCAAGGGTTTTTGAGGTGCATACTTCCATTTCTATACACAGCCATAGCGGAATCCGCAGTAGCCAAGGATTAGGCCATCAATATACTCTAAAGCCATTATGAAGAGGCAACTTACATCTCCGAATGCATAACCATAATATTGCGCCGAAGCTTGTTTAACGCTTGATTTCACGGATACATCTGTATTCAAGGCATAGTGAAAGAATATAGTGACCTCTTTCAATTCCCGTTACTTGGGATTATCCTTTGAAGCTGTGACACATAGGTATAGCAAAAGGTGTTTAAAAATGACTTTCAATTCCCGTTACTTGGGATTATCCTTTGAAGCAGAAAAAGAAGAACAACAGACCCTTTCAGTTTTTGACATCCTTTCAATTCCCGTTACTTGGGATTATCCTTTGAAGCTGTTAAACAGCATTGACCCCCCGCCAGTCACAGTGCCCGTTAGATTTTCCATCGCAATATCCGCTGCCTGCTGAGCAGACAACGTATACCACTGCCCCGAAACAGGATACACAGGCGTACCGACACTACAATTCTGCACAACATAATACGTCTGAGACGAGCCAAGTAGGGCAGAAACAATATAGTTGTAGGGGTTGCTGGTCGTGTAGAAGCTGGGGTTCACGTTGTATTCCAGCCAGTTCTGCAGCGCCGTCTGATTCTCCACCAGCAAATCGATAAACTCGCCGTAAACCGTAGAGTTCTGCGTTAACGCCAAAACCGAAGCCGAAAGCAATGTTTGGTTCTGCGCAAGCAAATCTACCTGCGTCTGCAAAACATCCGCTGCCTGCGCAACACCCTGCTGAGCTTCTTGAGGCGTAATAACGCCTGAAACAGTAGCTAAAGACAACATAACCATAATTGCTATGGAAACTACGTTGGCTTTGTTACTTTTCAAAGTTGAACTAATCTTGTTCGACATCTTGTTTACACTCCAAATAATTTTAGGAAACCATGAAAAGGGCGTGACACACCCACCCCGCAAAACCACAGAATGAAAGCAACACAAAGAGAGAGAATACGTCTCATTCGTCTTAATCCACCAAGACTCAAAGCAGGCTAATACAACACTTTTTCGTGTAATGTCAAATCTTGGTAAAAGCTTAAAAGATAACCTGTCAGATTTTACTTTTATGCTACAATCAATGCCACGCCCAAGTGTTCTTCTAAATTTTTCAAAGCGAATTATCCACAGACCACTTGAACAGTCTCAACTAAAACCAATCACACAATTTCTTTCAAAATATGTAGTAGGTAAATACGGTATTGAAATAGGCGGCCCAAGCAGAATCTTCCATCCCAACAACCAACTACCAATTTACCCATTCATAACATACCTTGACAACGTAAACTACTCTAATGTCACTAAATGGTCAATGGATGCTAAAGATAACTGCCTCTTAGGTCGAAGAGTAGGATTATTCTATGAATTGGAAGCAACAAACCTGTCAACTCTAAAAGATGGGCAATATGACTATTTGTTATGTTCTCACATGATTGAACACACCGCTAACCCCATAAAGGCATTAATGGAGTTCAAAAGAGTAGTCAAACCAAACGGTTTACTTCTACTAATTGTGCCGCATAAAGAAGGCACTTTTGACCACAAACGACCAACCACCACCTTAACACATATGGCGAACGACTATAATCATAATATTGGCGAAGATGACCAAAGCCATGTTCCAGAGATTATAGCGTTAAATGATCCTCCAGTAAAGAAATTAAACGACGATATTGTTAATAATTACAGGAGGCGGTGCCTTCATCAACATGTTTTTTCAACTGAAAGTTTTTTGGAATTAATTGACTATGTGGAATTGGCAATTTTAAGAGTGGCTACATGTTTGCCTGCAAACATAATTGTTGTTGCGCAAAACAAAAAGGGTAGTGAAAACTTTAGGTTCCTAAATGGAAAGAGTGAATGGAAAAAATATAGTCCATTCAAACTAGATCGGGCTAAAGATTAATTGGTTGTACCTATGTTATCTCCTTTGATGGTGTTAGCACCCGAAGTTGAAATATCGTATAATCCAGTGCTTCTAGTAACAATGTTGTTGTATATCATGTTGTTAGTTGCCTGATGCTTCAAGAATGCCATTAGCTCCACTGTAATCAATTCGATTAGCAAGTATGATGTTGTAGATTGCTGTGACTGCAGTATCATTTTCAATATTTATGCCTTGCCAGCCATTACTTATCATAGAGTTTCCAGTTACCGTGTTGTTTTGTCCTCTTAAATCTAAACCCACTCTCCCGTTTGAGTAGAAACTGTTGGAAGTTACAGTCCATGCACTGCCATATAAGCGGCAGCCACTGTAAAGGCTTTTAGATGTAGAGTAACCAGTTAATGTTCCATTATTGCTATACAGAATCGTAAGCCCTGCAGCGCAGTTTTCAGAGGAACCACCCGAAATTTCGGTGTTATTACTATGAATCACAAGCAAACCAGCGCTAGGAGTGTTTGTTTGATTGATAATTGTGTTGCCGCCGATCTTTGTATTATTACAGGTATCTATGGAAATGCCGTTTGATACAGTCATATTTATGGCGGAATTGCGAAAAATAGATAATCCATTGCATCGAAGAGCTTCTATGCCTCTGTAGCAGTTTTCCATTGTATTATCAAGAATCTGCAAGTTACCGCCCCATTCAGTTATTGCAAATGCGCTAGTGCAGTTTCGCAAAGTATTTTCAGAAACAACCACGTTCCAACTGTACAGTTCTGGCCCTGGATTTGATAATTCTAAGCCGAAAGCGTTTCCGCGGTCATAGATGCCTCCAACTAACGTATTGCCAACTATTCTGCCACCGTTGATGTTTTCCATTTTCATCTGTGACCAACCAGAGTTTTCGCAATAGTTGTTTTCAAATAGAATATTGCGACTATATCCATCATACCAAGATACGTCGTTCCATTTGTCAGCTTCTATTCCATGCCCAAGGTATGCGTAGATGCAAGTGTTGTCTCTTGCTGTGGAGTTGTTGCAGCCTCCAAAAAATATGTAGTGAGTCTGTACGTCATGGATGTACATTTTTTCAACTAAGATACGGTTGCCATAGACGGCAAATACGCCGATGCCGCCAGAGTTTGTAAGTACGTCTATTGAGTGCTGTGTGTTGTTGTTTCCGTCTATTTCGCCGCCAGAAATGGTTATGTCGTTAAGAAAGTGCCCTGCAGCTAAACCATCTATGGAGATTGCTGCGGCGTTTTGGTTGTTTCCCACTTTTAAAATTGCGCCATCTGCTAATGTTAAGGTGCGGTTTGATGTTGCAATGGTTAAACTTCCATTTTCCTGATATAATCCAGGTGCAATGTAAACGTTGCCGTTCGCGATGGCGCTGTTAGCTGTGGATGTAAAATTTATTGATGTAAGTTCCATGACTGGCTGCCCTGTACTGCCATTAATCGCCACATACGCAACCGTACCATTCTGCAAGGTGCTGGGCATAATCAGGTAACTAAAATCTCTCTGCCCACCAACGTAAAAGGGCATGCCCAACTGATAGTTTATCACGTAACCATTCTGCTCATCATACACGGTGCAATTTGCCAAAGTGCCAGGAGTGTAGGTTATGCCCGTTGCGCCTTTGCCGATGGTTACGCCTGTGCCTTCCAGAACCGTTAAATCGACCCCTACACCGTCAGCGCTAAAGTTGCCGCCACTGTTAAACAGCATTGACCCCCCGCCAGTCACAGTGCCCGTTACTTTCAATTCCCGTTACTTGGGATTATCCTTTGAAGCATTAAGACCCCAAGCAACGCTCCAAGCAACCACACGAACTTTCAATTCCCGTTACTTGGGATTATCCTTTGAAGCCATACCATAAAAGTTAGGCAGCCAAGGATGAGCCACCCCACTTTCAATTCCCGTTACTTGGGATTATCCTTTGAAGCCGGATTATTTTGAGGTTGAGTCTGAACCTGTACAAGTCTTTCAATTCCCGTTACTTGGGATTATCCTTTGAAGCATGGTGGAATAATTTAGATTATATTCCTGCTGAGCATCCTTTCAATTCCCGTTACTTGGGATTATCCTTTGAAGCGTCACCCTACGGGTTCGCTAAACAGGTGAATGGCAATGCCTTTCAATTCCCGTTACTTGGGATTATCCTTTGAAGCACCGTTTGACGCTCAAATCTGGCGGTAGAGCCAGCACAACTTTCAATTCCCGTTACTTGGGATTATCCTTTGAAGCTTCGGCGGCTTGGTTGTCCGCGAGTTCTTGGATTTACCCCACTTTCAATTCCCGTTACTTGGGATTATCCTTTGAAGCTTCCTTTTTGTGTTATGCCTCACGCTCGTTCTCTGACTTCTTTCAATTCCCGTTACTTGGGATTATCCTTTGAAGCTGAGTTTTGCCCGTTGGAAAGACCTTGATTCATGTAGTCTCTTTCAATTCCCGTTACTTGGGATTATCCTTTGAAGCTCATGCTAATTAAAAGGCGGGGGGTGCCTTTCTTGTCGGCTTTCAATTCCCGTTACTTGGGATTATCCTTTGAAGCCTGTTTGCAAACCACTGCCATTATATACCTTATCATAACTTTCAATTCCCGTTACTTGGGATTATCCTTTGAAGCAAAAATGGCTTCAGCTCCTGTTCAACTTCACTTTTGCCTTTCAATTCCCGTTACTTGGGATTATCCTTTGAAGCTCAACTTAGCCAGCCGCGTTATGCCCAGTCAGTTTACGGCGCTTTCAATTCCCGTTACTTGGGATTATCCTTTGAAGCGGGTTGGGTGATAACCCGCCAGAAAAGTTGCTGTTCAAACTTTCAATTCCCGTTACTTGGGATTATCCTTTGAAGCTTCCCGCGCTCAAATACAAGCCGTTGACGGGTACGCCTTCCACTTTCAATTCCCGTTACTTGGGATTATCCTTTGAAGCTTAGAAGTATACGTCGAAAACAGCGAAGTCGTTTTCAGCTTTCAATTCCCGTTACTTGGGATTATCCTTTGAAGCGTCACCATAGCAAGCAGCGACAAACGCAGCCTCATCTACTTTCAATTCCCGTTACTTGGGATTATCCTTTGAAGCAGAGATTTGTTTGGTGGAAGGCGAGGAAGAAACCTATCTTTCAATTCCCGTTACTTGGGATTATCCTTTGAAGCTACCCACCGCCAGCGGCACCGTCCCACCCGGACTATACTTGCTACTTTCAATTCCCGTTACTTGGGATTATCCTTTGAAGCAGCGGCTGTATGCGATATTTTGACTCAGGCTATTTTGATTCCTTTCAATTCCCGTTACTTGGGATTATCCTTTGAAGCTGTTGATTTCATTTTGATGCTTCGAGAAAACGGTATACGCTTTCAATTCCCGTTACTTGGGATTATCCTTTGAAGCTGAAAAAGATGTTTGCCCTAAACCACTGTTCTTCTATCCCTTTCAATTCCCGTTACTTGGGATTATCCTTTGAAGCGGTGACGCTTAACATACGACAGCAAAGCCATGATATCCGCTTTCAATTCCCGTTACTTGGGATTATCCTTTGAAGCCCCAAAGGCTTCAACATCTACTTCAACCGCCCATATGACCTTTCAATTCCCGTTACTTGGGATTATCCTTTGAAGCCCTAAATTACGAAGAAACGATTGAACCTCAGGAATAAAATCTTTCAATTCCCGTTACTTGGGATTATCCTTTGAAGCCGGCATTTACGGCAGAAATTTTGAACTGTAGATATACCATCTTTCAATTCCCGTTACTTGGGATTATCCTTTGAAGCGTGAACGTTTAGGTCAAAATTTTCGTACCCATTCGATCTTTCAATTCCCGTTACTTGGGATTATCCTTTGAAGCCTGTCCACGTTAAGGTTTTCCTGCTTCGGAACCAACGTCTTTCAATTCCCGTTACTTGGGATTATCCTTTGAAGCAGAAGCCTGCTCCCGTGAATTGTCCCATAAACCGGACCTTTCAATTCCCGTTACTTGGGATTATCCTTTGAAGCCCCAGTAAGGTGCATGATACGCTAACATCATCTTCTCGTTCTTTCAATTCCCGTTACTTGGGATTATCCTTTGAAGCCCAAAGCCCAATTTGCAAGCTTTGCAACAATGTTAAAGCCTTTCAATTCCCGTTACTTGGGATTATCCTTTGAAGCGATGTTGCCGAGCAAGGCGCAGACAAAACAGTTCTTACCTTTCAATTCCCGTTACTTGGGATTATCCTTTGAAGCGCTCAAGATGTCGCACGATTGCAGTATGTAGTTAATGGCTTTCAATTCCCGTTACTTGGGATTATCCTTTGAAGCGGCTTTATCAACTCAGAGTTTGGGGTTGGTGAATTTGTTCTTTCAATTCCCGTTACTTGGGATTATCCTTTGAAGCGACAGCGACTATGACGTTTCGGCTACTGCGTGGAATGACTTTCAATTCCCGTTACTTGGGATTATCCTTTGAAGCAAAGAAGCCAAAACTTCAAGCTGCTGCATTTCTTGTAAACTTTCAATTCCCGTTACTTGGGATTATCCTTTGAAGCAGTCACCATTTAACGTACATCGCCCACGGCTTAAACTTCTTTCAATTCCCGTTACTTGGGATTATCCTTTGAAGCTTTACGTTTCCCCTCTTTAAGTTCAACACGGATTTGCTCTTTCAATTCCCGTTACTTGGGATTATCCTTTGAAGCGTCGCTGGATGTGTCAAGCTGCAACCCCTGAATAGTTAACTTTCAATTCCCGTTACTTGGGATTATCCTTTGAAGCAGAAGCGGTATAGCCGAAAACTTGTAGATGAAACTCAACCTTTCAATTCCCGTTACTTGGGATTATCCTTTGAAGCCACCAGAAAAAACTTATAAGTCACCTGTGAGTTACGTACTTTCAATTCCCGTTACTTGGGATTATCCTTTGAAGCCGAGCCGATTTTAGCCCTATTCGCAAATTAGAGGCAGATTTATTCATGATTCTGGGTATGTAGCCTCGATTATTACTGAAATGTCACTCACTTTATAAACATAATCGAATAAACTGCACTGTGCTGGTCGACCAGAATGTATTTTCTTTCTGACATCGAACAGAAGCAACTTCTCTACCAGCTTCTGCCAACCGCAAGAGAAGTAGGCGTAAGCAAAGAGCTACGCGGCTGGAACTGGCACCAACCACCTCTAAAACCATACTTCGACAATGTCAGGTTGCCCATGTACCAAGTAAGCTCAAAATATTGCCCCACAAACCGAGACGTATACCTGCGCAACGTGGAGAAAAAATATGGCGCCCCAAATGCGCGCATGGCTTTGGGCAAACTGTTCCACGGCATAGTAAGTGACTGCCTTCAGAGCTTTCGACAACGACAAAACATAACATTTGATGCTTGGTGGCAGAAAATCCGGTGGCAAGAAATCTCTGAAAAACCCGAAAACACTATTGACAAGTGTAGACAGGTCTGGGATTTCGTGCAGAAAATGTGCGACGCCCAGCTGGCTGAGCGTTCTTGCAGCCAGCCTTACTCGACGGAAATGGACTTGATTAGCACTGCCGTTCCGTTTCTGGTTGAGCACAAGCTTTCGGGTGAGCTTCTTGGCTTAAGCGATATCCTAAGTGTGGATTGTTTTGATTATCTAAGAACCATCATGTTTGACCTCAAAGTCACCAGCTTCAAGGAGAACTGGCACAGACTCTACTCCCTTGGCTATGCCCTTGTTTTTGAAAGCATCCACGAAGTACCGGTGGATATTTGCTGCACCGTCTACTTAAACGTTGAAAACGGCAAAATCAGTGTACAAAAAGACTTGTTTTTTGCTAACGATGAACTGCGGCAGTGGTGGCTTGAGGAACGAGACAGGAAACTGGAGATTGTGGCGGAGAGAAGAGACCCGGGCAAGCCAGAATGTTCACAGTGTAAAGAGTACTGCCAATACTACAACATCTGCTATGGATAAAGCGGGGGTGGTTGTTTTGAATGTGTTTTTGGATGATTTTGGGATTTTCTTGGGACGCAAACGAAACCGCTTCAGTATTAAGAAAGGCAACGAAGTAAAAGAAATCGTGGCTGATGATGTTGACTCAATAATCTGCTGCTCCTCTGGCGTAGCTTTTTCTGCAAGCGCATTAGATTTAGCCACTGAAAACAACATCCAGGTGGTCTTTGCAAAGTATCGTGGGTGGCCTTACGCGGTTTTGATGCCAGCATCGTTAACTGGCTCAGTCAAAGCGAGACGGGAACAGTTTCTGGCTTATAATGATGAGCGAAGCGTAGTTCTTGCCAAAAAGTTCATCACTGGGAAACTGGTGAATCAAGCGAATTTTTTGAAGTTGATGGCTAAGAATAGGAGGCAGACCAGCCCTAAATTGGCTGAAAAACTGTATGAGTCAGCCAAACACATTGACGACGCCAACGAGCGAATCAACAGAGAGCAGGGGCGTAACATTGACGAAAAGCGTCAGCAAATCATGAATTTAGAGGCAGAAGCAGCACGATACTACTGGGACTGCGTACGGCAGATTTTGCCTGCTGAACTGGAATTTACAGGCCGAATCACCCGAGGCGCCACCGACCCGTTTAACGCGATGCTAAATTTTGGGTATCAGACGGTTCTGTTTCCTGAAGTTTGGAAAGCCGTCAGCTACGCGGGCTTGGATTTTTATGCGGGATATTTACATGCTGACCGCTCTGGGAAGCCATCATTGGTTTTGGATATGATGGAGGAGTTTCGCCAGCAACTCGTAGACCGAACACTAATTGGGCTAATCACTAAGAATGTCATAAAACCTGACGAGATTATTGCTATAGAATCAGTTGAACAAGGGCGGGTTTTACGGAAAGAAGTCATTAAAGTCATTTTAGACGCCCTCCAAGAGCGCTTAGACAGTGAAGTCATGTTTAATGGTCAGAAAGGGTCGATGAAAAGCTTCATTCACCTGCAGCCTCGGTGTATGGTTCGTTTCTTGCTCAAGGAAGCCGAGTATGTGCCTTTCTGTTTGGGGTGGTGAGCCCCATTGCGTTATGTGGTGATTTATGATGTTTCCGACGACAACTTGCGAACGCTTGTGGCTGAGACGCTTAAGGACTATGGGATGCAGCGGATTCAGTACAGCGGCTTTATGGGCGACCTCCGACGTGACCAACTCAACAGCCTTTTGGTGGATTTGAAGAATCTGATTAAGGATTTGGTGGAGAACGTACAGCTGTTTCCCATGTGTGACAGCTGCCTAAAGGGTAAGAAGATGGTGGGTAAACCCAAAAAGTACGAGTTCAAAGAAGGCAAAGACAAAATTGCGTACTTTTAAGCACAACATTTTTGTATGCAAACGATATCTATTGTACACGGTGATGTGTGTTGACGCTTAAACCATTAGCCGTACGCGTCCCCGCCGAATTAGAAGAGGAAATTTCGGAAATCATAAAAAAAGAAAAATTAGACAAAGCAACAGTCGTCCGAAATCTCCTTGAAGCAGGCATCACTGAGTGGAGAAAACAAACCGCCTTGGAACTCTTAGGTACAGGGAAAGCCACGTTTGCCCAAGCCGCTGATATCGCGAAGCTTTCTCTTTGGGAATTTGCCGATTTAGTGAAGCAGTGCAATGTTGAATGGGTCAGGTTCGAACCAGAAGAAGTTGAGAAAGACTTTAAGGTAGCCTCGGCGGCGAAACGTAATTGAAACCGTTAGTTTTCAATTCCACCCCCTTGATATACCTGTCTAAAGCTGGATTAAGCGGGATTATTGAAAGTCTGCAGGAGGAAAAGTTGACTTCTCCGCTGGTTAAAGTTGAAGTTGTGGATAAAGGCAAACAAAAAGGTGCTCCAGACGCTATTGCTTTGGAGAAACTGTTTGAAAACGGCGTTTTTAAACTTTGCAATCCCAAAGACAAGCTGTTCCTTTCACGGTTGTCCAGGACGCGGGGGCTTCATGCTGCGGACGCGGAGGTTTTAGCTCTTGCCAAGGAACACGCGGGGCTGGCGGTTATTGATGATGAGGTGGCAAGAAAAACCGCTAAAGTTTACAAAATCAGTTACGTGGGCACGCCGTATGTTTTGGCAAGGGCAGTTTCAGAAAAGGCCCTGTCAAAAGAGCAGGCTAAGGAGGCGGTTAAGGACATGGTTTCTTCGGGTTGGCGCTGTAACGTAGAAACCTACGCCAAGATAATGGAGTTAATAGACAAAATATAAGGGCTGCAGTCTTGGGCAAGAAAAATGATTATTGGCTGAAACGTCAACAGAAACTACGTGTTTCCGATGTGGCAGAGTCTTTTATCTCCGTTACCGATGTCAAGCACTATATTTACTGTCCAAGGCTAATCTACTTTGACCACGTACTGCACGCGAAGCCTGTTTTTGGTTCACAGCAGGAAGAGGGCAAAGAGTCTCATGAGGAGCAGGTGACTAAGGAGCTGAGGCGCAAAGACGCCGTTTACTATTCGTCGGAGTTTGTGGGTGCCCAGAAACTACTCTTTGCATCCTTAAGCTCGGATGCGCTTGGCTTGCAGGGCAACGTTGACCTCATAATCCACACAACCCGCGACGAATTCATACCCGTCGAGTACAAGAACATGAACAGCGATGGCGGCAGAGTCTGCATGGACCACAAATACCAACTTGTCGCCTACGCCCTACTCATAGGAGAAACCTACAGCACAACCGTCAAAAGCGGCATCGTAAACTACCTCCCCGAAACCCAGATCCTGCAGTTCGAAATAACGCCCACCATGAAAACCCACGTCAAACGCGTCCTAGGACACATAAAAAGAATAATCCAAACCGAAGAACTGCCACCAATACGAGTAGCGAGTTATAAATGCCAAGGCGGATGCGGACACAAACAAACATGCCAAACAAAATAGAAAGCAAAATAATTAAAGACCTAAAGATAATGCAATATTATGATGGCTATCACTCCTGAAATGGGAAAATCTCACATAGTAAAAACTATTGTTCAATATGCCAGATATTTAAAGGATGAGCGATTTCTCGAATTCATTCCTGAGACTGATAGGCAAGAGGCTAGGTCATACTTACAGAAGTTGGATGAACCGTTGTTAATTAGAAACATGCACCAACCAAAGAATTGTCCAAGAACGGAATTCAGCCCTCAAATATACATGCATGTTTTCGCGAAGCCAGAACCAAGCGACAGATTGATTTCTATAGCAGTTGAAAGTTTGGTTAAAGAATTTTTTGATTATTTGGAGCGTGCCTTCTTTGTGATAATACGGCAAGAAGAAGGGCATGAGATAATTCTTGAAAGCTTTGAGAAATTAAATTATGATATGTTATTTTGGAACTTCTTGATAAGCCAATACTCTGATGACAACCTAACTTACCGGTGGTCGTTAGTTAAAGCGCTCTACAATCTGAAGCCTTATTTTGACCCGTTTAAAATAAAGAACAGCATATTGAAAAATAAAATTCCATTGGAAACTCCGGAAAGTCCCTCTTTATTTAATGATAATTCTATAAGAAACTGTCTTTTTTGTGGACGAGAAATAGTTGATGATAAAAGCGTTCATAAAGTGATGGGCGGATTTGCAAGTTTTGCCTCACAAAAGCCTCAATCTGATATTAAAACCCAGAACGCGATAGTTTGCTCAATTTGCCTATTCGCTTCGTGCGTCTCACTTATCAGGACCTCAAATCCACAAGGCTTAGGTTATGCCAAAAACATCGTCTTAGTAGCTGAAAGCGGTAAAGAACAGTACGAGTCTGTTTTCAATAGGCTAATCGGAATATCTGTGGGCTCTTTCTTCACTATGAAAAACGCTGAAACAAGCATCGACAAATATGGTGAGACAACTGTAACTCATTTAGTGGCATCTACCGCACCCATTGAACTTTTGCAGGATCAGCACGTCAATTTAATTTCAGGTGCCTCTGAAAATCCATTAGACAAACGAAAGATTATCGCCATTAAATCTTTCGAAGAGTTAATAGGCTTTAGAAAAATGTACAAACCATCTGATGAAAGCTGCTTCAGAAAAATTCATTATGATATCTTACGAGGAAACTTTTTTAGCATTTTTGGGCATCTTGCAGGTCTTTCAAATAGAAAAGAACTAATAGATAATGGGATATATCGCTTGGTTAGGTATGGAGTGATTGAATTGGACGATGCAAGGATTGTGTTTGGCTCAGCTTTACTTATAGATGCTTTTTTACCAAAGTCATGGAAAAACGCAGCCGACGATGCAAAAACAGATACACGTAAAGTAGCATACTACTTGGATCAGCCTGAGGAAGTTTTATACAGACTAAGAAAGATCAGCGATGAGACAACAAGCATAAACAAAACTTTCTCTAACGAGGCATCTTACAAGCTTTTGAAAGAATTATTGCAGGCTATATACGAAGAAGAACATTATGGTGCATTTCAAGAAAAAATAAAACAAAACGACTTAGGCCAAGAATATATGCGTCTTTCATTAGATGATGTTCTTAAGGTGTATCTGTACATCAGAGAATACTTGCTTAAGAGATACAAGGATCAAGATGAAAACAAAATGAATAAGACGTATTCAGATTTTATGGCAAAAATCAAATATGCACTAGTCGCTCGAAGACCTGAATTAGTGGAAACAGGTGGCAAATAAGATGTCTGACGTTTTTAGAAATGCAAACAAAAACCTTGTCCACATGGACATCTACGCCGTTGTGGAAGCAACTCAAGAGTTATATTTTGGCAATGTTAAGGATCTGAATATAAACCGAGTTGAACTGATCTCAGTTCCAAAGGATGATGGAACAGTAGTTCAAAAACCATATATGAGCCCTACAAAAATGAGAGGCGTAGCTAGAAGAGCCCTTCTCTGGGAACTAGTTCGATTGGGCGACCAAAAGGTTTTGAGTTGTGGGATACCCGCAACATGTGGGAACTGTGATGTATGTCGGCTGTATGGTGCCTTGGTTACAACACAAAAGGGAACCAAATCTAAGGCAACAGAATCAAATTCTCAAGGAACTGAGGAAGAAAGCCTCGCTGGAAGCATTGCGAGCAGAGTCATCCAAGCAGGTGGTGTTGCCATACAAGAGCTTACGCCCGCAATTAAACAAAGACTCAGTTCTCCCTGTTATGTTGTTAATGGGAAAATAGGTCAATACAATGTGGAAGAGATCAAGAAAATGCTTCAAGACAGAGGTGTCACTGGAGACGCACTGAATAGGCTTTCGCAACCCATGCCTTATGAAAAAGAGTATGTTACAGGGCTCTTCCCGATATACTGGCACGCCTATTATCTTGAGACTTCCAAGAATGACGAATCCAAGATGTCAGAACCACAGATGGTGGCTTTCAGTTTCATAGAGACGTGGAAAAGAATAGGTGCAGGGCACCCAAAGGGTGCAGAAATCAAAGAAGCAGAAATCCAGGGCAAACCGCAGCCGTTGATTGTTGTAGACATCTATCACAAACCGCTTGGCAAAAGGCCAATCATTAGTGTTAGTGAATCAAATGAAAAAACCGCCATAGAAACGTTCGTACGGAAAGCAATGATAGTCAATGGTAAAACAAATCCAGAAGAGCATATAACCATTTCCGAGAACGAAACCACGGTTACACTGTTTGAACGTTTCATCGGCGATGCAGCAGAAGATTTCCTCAGAAAGCTTGCAAGCGGATTGGGCACACCCTCAAAATTAATATCGCCTCCAAAAAAGTGATGCAGTTGTTTTTGAAACGACTGGAAATCACTCCAACATCCGCTCTTTCGTTCAGGAAATTGCCCATGTCTCACAAGGCGATTTCTAGTTACAGTTTTATACCGCCCACTGTCCTGTCGGGATTTCTCTACAGGTTGATTAGGCTGTCTCGAGGCGAGATGATACCGATTCCTAAAATGTTCAAAAATGATAAACCAATTGCCGCTGAATATTTTATTATAGAAAACTACCTGACGAGTCCTGAGACAAAAGGGGTATTTTCTCTTGGCGCGTATCCTGATATCTATGCAAACTTTACAAGTTTCAGAATGGGTTATCAGGATATCTCCTTAGGCATAACGTTTGCAAGCGATCTAATGCCCTTTAGAAAGAAAAGAGAAGATATTATATCACTCTTAGAACAGAATTCCAGCAAATTTAAAGATTACAAGCAGGTTAAAGAGAAAATCGAAAGAGCTCATAATGACTATCGTTATTTCAAGACTGTAGAGAACATAATCTCATATTACGCGAGCGAATTAAACTTAAACGAACGGCTGATTCCTGACCATGCCCGAGTGAGTAAGAGTGGGAAAGTCAAATCAGGGACCACTTATGATACGAAGATAAGGCGTGCTCCTCTTGACTGGGAATTTACAGTAACAGACAAATATTCGGCTTATTTGGTGTCTGAGAACAAAGAGCGTCTAGCCATCTTTGATTGCCTTCAAAACTACGGGTACAAAATTGGAAAAGAAGGATTTGCATTCGTTTCACAAGTTTTTGAGACACAAGACCTAACTGAGAAGAATGGAAAAGTTAAGTCAAGCGTAATAGTACCATTGGATTCGGAAATGTATTATCCTAACAAAATTAAGTTTGACCTGCTTTATTTTTTTGATGGACAATCATTTTCCAAAGGTATGTTTGCCCGCGAAGGTTGCGAAGTAGAGGGAGATTTTTTTGCAACTACGGATAATCGAGTAATTCTTCCAAGGGGAACTCTGACAAAGCTAAGGTGTATATCTTGAGCACGATGAACGGCATTGCAAAGGTCTTTAAAGAAAAAAGCGTAATGAAGTTTGTTGATATTGTAAGCCATAATGAAAATCTCAGAAAAATCTCCGAGTCCATATGTGAAGAGTTTGTAGGTAATAGGCAGCTATTGATTAAGGCTGCTGCAATTCATGATTTGTGGAAAAGTGCGACGATTAACCCGGATGCCTTGTTTGTGAAGAGACCGTTATTCAAAGGGCATAGTTCCAAGTTTCCAGCAAGTTTGGTCAGTAAAGAATTTGACGATATTGAGTTCAATAAATCTGTTAGAGAAAAACACTTCGACGACTATTATATTCTAAATCTTGTGCGTCTTCATCATTCTGGTTTCAACACATACTCACTTTATAGAAATGTCGATTTTATTTTTGAAAACTTTGAAAAAGACCATTGGAAAATAATTGAGTCAATAAATGCCTTTATCAAAGATTGGTATGCACTAATGACTGCTGATTGGATAGACAGCGCAATTGTAGGTGCAGTCCTTAATGCAGAGGACTTAGAGTTTTATGTGCCCTCGGAAATTTCTTTGGGGCGAAAAGATGTGACCGAATTCAATGTCCTCCCAGAAAATTTCCTCAAAACAGATGTAACTCTTTCTTATACATATGTGGAGATACCGACCACTGAAGTAACAGAAATTATTAAAAATTCAAGAAAACGTAACGGTCTGAACAAGGAATTTCTTTCAAGATTAGAAAATGGTTCAAGGGAAAAGGTGCGTTTACATGCAACTTGATTGCGATTCTGTATATAAAGAAATATGTGGACAGGAATTCATTCCATATAAGCATCAACGAGAAGTTTGGACACAGATATCAGAAAATAGACCTGGCTTTTGTTTGCAATCTGGAACTGGGTCTGGAAAAACCGAAGCAGTTATGCTTCCGGCGTTAGCTTTTGATAAACGACTTATCATGGTATACCCTACCAGAAGTCTCGTTGACGACCAAATTGAAAGAGCAAAAAGATATATTAGAAAAATGCTAACAGCAAAGATGGCTATTAGAAGAACGCTAATTGTAGATGTTGGCGGGGTTCAAGATGCTTACAAATATAGCGTTTTTGACGAAAAATCTGTGAGGATTATCCTCGATCAGATTAGGTTTTGGGTGTCAACCAAAAACTTTAAGGAAATTCTTGTTAGTGAAAATAACACTGGAGAAAGCAGCGAACATTTTGGTAAGAATGCAGATATGCAAACAGTAGAGAGAAGACTTAAAGAATTAACATCCAATCGAAAAGGCTTTGAACTGGTTTTTTCCGTAGGCCCAAAAACAACGATAGATATAACAGATATTGAAGATGGACAATTCTTAGTCCTAAAAACGCGCAAACATTACTACGGTGGGGATGTAATTCTGACAACTCTAGATAAATTTATTTATAGATTTTTTGGATACGGAGAAAGAAAATGGAACCTTCTATATCCGTATAGGTTCTTGCTAAACCCTAAGAAGTCAATTATAGCCTTCGATGAGGCTCATGTTTACGATGAAGTTGCGTATACAAACTTTGTTCGCCTTATATCTTCACTGATAGCAAATCCAAAAATAACTGTTGCCTTAATGTCTGCTACTTTACCGAATGAGTTTACTGACTTTTTTAAATCAAAATTCGGATTTGAGTTAGTTAAAGGAGAGGACTACAAGGGTGAAAAGACCTATGAAATACACAATATTGAGCCTACCGTTAGAAACGAGAAGATTCTGGAAATAATCACTCAAAATTTTAATAAAAAAACGATAGTTGTCCGAAACACAGTTGCGAATGCATTCAGAATCTATTCCTCACTCGCACAACCTTCGGATGACAAAGAAGAATACCATAATTTTAAGGGTGTTCCTGTTTTCTTTTATCATGGCAGGTTATTTGATTTTGTGAAGTCAAGTCGGTACAAGAAACTGAAGAAAATTGATAGCGCAGGCGAACCGTACATTCTGATCACAACACACGCTATAGAGGTTGGTTGCGACTTGAGTTCCGACATCATGGTGACAGATTTCTGCAATCCGCAACAGTTAATTCAAAGATCAGGTAGATGTGCTAGAAAAAAAGGCACCTGTGGAGTTTTACACGTAATAGGGAGTGAGTTGTTAAAGGAAGAGGCATATCTGAAAGAGGATCTTATAGATTATCAACATTTCATTGAAATATTAAATGACAATAACGGCAAGTCTTTGCCAGAAGAGAAGATAAGAAATGAAATTATAAAACATCGACTTGCTAAGGATGAAATTACGGACGCCCTTTTTAGCTTGATGTATTCCTATGTATACAATTTTGATAGAACCAAAAAAACTTTACATGAAAGTGGAATTTTAGTGACTCGTTCATGGGAACCTTCTGTTAGTATGGTCTTACTGAAAAAGGATGCTGATTTGAAAAGAATCCACGAGATTGTAAGCGAAAGAAGAAAGAATGTCGAGGAATTACTCGATTTCTTGTTAGAACAAAATTGGAGTTATTCTGTAAATCCAATAAAAATTTCGTTGGAATCATTATGCAAGAATGAAGGAGGCGGTGAAGCATATGACTTAAAGAATTTACAACAAGACACCATAGTAATAGGAGTGGATGATTCCAGAACAATTAACGAGGAAAAGGGTTATGTTAAAGGCAACCTGAATCCATATTTGAACGAAATTTACGTCTTTTACAAACCACATGAACCGCTAAACAGAAACCCATATGGATTTGGATTAGTAACTTTACCCAAAATTTTTAATCTGAAAATTGCAGGTGTCAAAAAACGTGTTCTAATAAAGAAGCAACTTATGCCCGATGATTACAAAAATTGGACAGGAGACGTAAAAGTGGATTATATTGATATATC
Source organism: Candidatus Bathyarchaeia archaeon (assembly GCA_041447175.1). Taxonomy (NCBI): domain Archaea; kingdom Thermoproteati; phylum Candidatus Bathyarchaeota; class Bathyarchaeia (SeqCode); species Bathyarchaeia archaeon. Next base: position 1,116,187 of record CP166960.1, read on the forward strand.
TGCCGTCCCTTAGAGAGATGTTTTTGCAAATTCTCACCTTTCTGATGTTATTGAGTGCAATTGATTAAAGAATTCAAAGGCTTCAGGGTTTTAACATAAGTTTTGTTTGTCCGTATGGTGCTGTTTTGTTTCCGCCTATGTTGGCGTATTGTGCATAGTGTGTGTATATGCGTTGTTTTGTTTGGGTTGTTTAGTTGTTTGGTCTTGTATGCTCTGTTAGTTAAAGGTTGAAGGTAAGCAGAGTAGTGAGCATCAAATCACAAACTTTTTTAAAATCTGGGTGAATTCATTTTTATGGAAGTTGAGGAATTAAAGGCCATAGTTACCTCACAGCGTCAGGCTTTGGAGGAACTGTTCAAAAAAGAACAAATCGTAAACAGAGGCATAGACAGTTCCCATGTTAAATCTTTCCTAGCAACACCCAACGTGTTAGCCATACTTGGGATAAGACGATGCGGCAAATCCATATTCTCATGGCTGCTGCTTGAGGGAGAAAAATTTGGCTACGTAAACTTCTTCGACGAAAGACTAGTAGGACTAAAAGCTGAAGAACTTAACAAGGTTCTGCAGGCATTCTATGAGCTCTATAGCAGCCAAGTTGAATATTTGGTCTTTGACGAAATACAAAAAGTCCAAGGATGGGAAAGATTCGTCAGCAGACTTCGGACATCCAACAAAATCATAATAACAGGTAGCAACTCTGATCTGCTACGCGGTGACCTTGCCACCTATCTAACAGGAAGACACATAGACATCGAACTTTTACCGTTCAGCTTCAAAGAATACCTGCGGGCAAAAGGCACAACATTAGATGAAAACTGGGAATACTCAACAACCAGCATCGCCACCGTAAAAAGAAACCTCACAGAATACATGGAGAAAGGCGGCTTCCCAGAAGTCAACAAATTCGGCAGCGCAATTTTAAGCAGTATCTACAGGGACATCATAGAAAACGACATAATTGGGCACCACAAAATAAGAAAACCTCAAAACCTAAGAGAGCTCGCAAAATTCCTAATTTCAAACACTGCAAAAGAAGTAACTTTCAACAGGCTAAAGTCAATAGGGATAAAAGATGCCCACACGATATCAAAATACGGCGCCTACATCTCGGACTCATACCTCATATGTTTTCTTGAAAGGTTTTCGTACAAATTAAAAGAACAATTCAAAGCCCCCAAAAAAGTCTATTGCATCGACAATGGCCTAGCAGGTAACATCGCCTTTAAACTAAGCAAAGACCAAGGCAGACTAATAGAAAACATAGTGTTCATAGAGTTACTGAGAAGAAAACTCTATCATAACGTAAACTGGGAACTCTACTACTGGAAAAATCACCAAGGTAAAGAAGTAGATTTTGTTGTAAAAACCGATGCATTCGTAGAGCAACTCATTCAAGTAACATACGCCTCAGCCAAAAACGAGATAGAAGAGCGAGAACTTGAGGCTTTAGAAATCGCCGCATCTGAATTAAAATGCGAAAAGCTGCTGGTCATCACATGGGACTATGAAGGAACAACATCAATTGGCAACAAAACGGCCAAGTTAGTTCCCTTGTGGAAGTGGCTAATCAAAACGCAGGTGACATAACCAGCGATTAGACTCTGAAAGGGTTCGCCTCAGAGACAGACTCTTGTTTGTCTGTATGCTGCTGTTTTGTTTCCGCCTATGTTGGCGTGTTGGGCAGAGTGTGGGATCAGGTGGGTGGTTTTGTTGCAGGGTTTTCTTTGTCTTTTTTGGCTGGGAGTTATGGCGGAGGCATACTTTCAGGGTTTTGCGTGAAGTTTAATTGATTGCTTAGGAATTTATTGGTTGTTATGTTTCGTTTGTGGTTTGATAAGGGTACGCTTCTGTTGAAGGGGGAGGTTGGAACTCCGTATGGTAAATGGGATCAGAGGAGTGGCTGTTACCGGATTAAAGCATGCCATTACAAGGATGTTTTGGATTATTTTAGGGAAAGTAACATTCACGTTGAAGATGCCGTATCTAATCTGCCGCCTCTTGAACAAATTAAGGGGAACGTGGAACTGCGGGCATACCAGAATGAGGCGTTAGATAAATGGCAGACGGCAGGCAAGAGGGGAGTGCTAGTTTTGCCTACAGCCGCGGGGAAAACCTTTATTGCCCTAAAGGCGGTGGACCTTCTTAAGGTGCAGACGTTAATTGTTGTTCCCACCTTAGACCTTCTTGATCAGTGGAAAAAGCGGGTTAGAGACTGTCTTGGTGTTGAGGTGGGGGTGGTGGGAGGCGGCGAAAATGTGGTGCGGATGGTTACGGTTGCCACTTATGATTCAGCTTATGCGCAGGCGGCGCAGTTGGGTAACAATTTTTTGTTTTTAATTTTTGATGAAGTGCATCATTTGGCTTCGCCGGGTTACATGCAGATTGCTGAAATGTACATTGCGCCTTACCGTATGGGGTTAACGGCTACCTACGATAGAAGCGACCAAAGACATACGCTTCTGCCCCTGTTGGTAGGCGACCCTGTTTACTCTGTTTCTGTTGAAGAGCTTACCGCAGGAAAACATCTGTCAAACTACACGTATGAAAAAGTCGCTGTAGAGTTGACTGCGGAGGAACAGCAGACCTACGATGCACAGATGGCGATTTTTAAGAAGTATCTTGCGGAGCGGCATATTGTTCTGAAAACTGCGTTTGATTTTCAACGCTTCATAATGACAACTGGTCGAGACCCTCATGCGCGGGAGGCGCTTCTGGCAAGAAACAAGGCGTTAAAGATTGCCGTTAATTCCGAAGCAAAACTTGACTTATTATCAGAGAAGCTTGAAGCATACAAGAATGAGAAAACGTTAATTTTCACGCTCTATAATGACTTGGTCTACACGGTTAGTAGGCGTTTTCTCATACCAGCCGTTACGCATCAGACACCCCGTGAGGAGCGGCGGGAAATATTGGCGAATTTTGAAAGCGGCAAATACAAGGTTATTGTTACGTCGCAGGTTCTAGATGAGGGGGTGGATGTTCCAGATGCAGCAGTCGGTATAGTGCTTGGTGGAACAGGAAGCAGACGAGAGTATGTGCAACGGTTGGGACGGCTTCTGAGAAAAAAGGAGGGCAAAACCGCCAAGCTATTGGAGATAATTTCTAAGGAGACCGTAGAAGTTGGCATCAGCCGCAGGCGGCACTTAAAAACAGGAGAGACCCGATAGTTGCTTCCCAGCGGCTTACTTGTGGTGTATAAGCGGAAAGGAGAAATTCAGCCCCGTTACGCAAAACTGTCTTCAGAAAACCTCGACATTGCAAACCGACTCATAGAAGCCTACGGGGATCATATTGGAGAAAAGAAAAAGGTTCTCGCATCCTTTGTTGCGGACTTAGAAAATGAAGGGTACGAGTACCGTTTCGTGAGGGCATTAGCTTTGCTGCTTGACCGAAGAGGCACCTTCATCTGTAGCAGCAAAATTAACCCTGCTGATTTGAGAAAGAAAATCTTTCAAGCAACAGAAAAATACGGTTTAGCGACAACTCTGGAAAAGAGGCAGAGGATTCTTGAGGTCGTTGCTTCCGAAACCGCTTTATCAACCGAAATCATTGAGGAGCAGCTATACGCTGATTTAGACTCTGAGTTAATTCTTGAAAAATTTGAGAAACCGTCAGCGTTGGAACTGCTTCAGCAGTACAATCTTAGCTTAGCGCAGACACTTCTGTTTGACTGCACAGAATTGAGTTTTAAAGCGTCAGGCAATTGGCAGAGGTTGTTTTATTTTGTTAAGAAGCTGGGTCTTATCTATGAGGTCTCGCGTGATGGCGATTTTTGGGTAAAGATAGATGGACCTGCCAGTCTCTTTAAACTTACAAAACGGTATGGCAGTAACATAGCCAAGCTTCTTCCCGTAGTTATCGCAAATCAGGAATGGGCTATAAGCGCTAAGATATTGTGGGAGTACACAAATGAGATATGCAGCTTCAAAATGGAAAGCACAAAGCATAGTTCACTGTTACGCAAACCCAATTTGCAGCAGGTAACTTATGATAGCACTGGTGAAGAGAGTTTTGCTAATCAGTTCGAAGCCGTTAAAACTGGCTGGACACTGAAAAGAGAGCCTGAACCTGTTTTGGCGGGCAACCAAGTTATTGTGCCAGATTTCTCGCTTGAGAAAGCGGGGCTTAAGGTTTACTTGGAGATTGTTGGGTTCTGGACCGAGGAATATCTACGCCGTAAAGCGGATAAACTCAAGCAAGTAGACGTTAAAATGATTCTGTTAGTCAATGAGGCGCTATCATGCGAGAAGCTCACTGCGTTGGAGAAGCGTCCACAACTGCACTTCATTTATTATCGAGGTAAAATCTCTTTGGCTCCGATTCTGCGTTATTTGCATGCTGCCTTTGAAGAGGTCAAAACAAAAGAAATCAAAATGTTAGAGAACCTGCCCGTGAAGTTCACAGAGCCAATTGTCGTATATGCTGAATTTGCGGGTAGAGTGGGGGTTTCTGTTGAAGCAGTACAAGCAGTGCTCACCGCTAATCCGCCGTCAGGTTATCTGCCTACGACTAACAGTTTGGTGAGTGAAGAAAAGCTTCATCAAATACACTTGTCGCTGGATGAAGCATTGAGTCAGCCGGGAAAACTAACTCTTAACCAAGCAACACAACTAATTGAAGCCGCAGGAATAAATGATGCATCCTGCGTATTAACCCATCTTGGCTACAAAATAGCGTGGCATGGAATAAGCAGTGAACAAGCGGAAATCCTGCCTTCAAAAGTAAACAACTAAGCAGTTAGCAAAAACTGTTTTCGTTCATTGAATACAGTTTTGTTTGTCCGTATGCAGCGGTTTTGTTTCCACCAACGTTAGCGTACTCTGCATATCGTGCAAGCATATTGGTGATTTTGTTCCAAGCGTTTTCTTTGTCTTCTAACTCGTAGCTAACGGTGCCAATGAAGCCTGTAGCTTTCTTGCTACGCATAACTGCCAGCCGCGTCCGCAATTCATAGCGACTCACACCTACGTTCTTGCCCAGCCAGTTCTTGTAGGCGATGTATTCGTCTTTGCTGAAGCGGCGTTGGTCGCTGAATTGGTTCCAGCATCGCATCAAACTGCAAAAGATTTTTGTGGAGTCGGGAAACATCCAGTGGTAATCGCTGTTAAGATTCGCCAGATACGTTGGCGTCCTAAAATTCAGCGTGAACCCGTCAACCGCTTGGGCTTCTTTCTCTAAAGCCGCGTAACTTTTGCAGTTTATGCTCATTGAAGCAATTTGGAACGGGGTGTCAAAAATCAACGCGGTATTTTGTTTCTTGAAGAAATTAAGCAGATAAGTTGAGTACTCGTCTTTCAAAAATCTAAATCCAACCTTGCAGGGAAACAGCGGGTCCAAGATGTATCCGTCCGCGGTGCGGCTTTTGCTTTTAAACCGCAAAGGCGTCACACTGTAAGGTTTAGAAACGTTCAATTCATGCAGTAGCCCTGAAGCGGCAGGGTCAACCAGCCGAATAAAATGCAACAACAAACCCCGTGATACGTGACCGGTAAAAAACGGCAGAGTTAGAGACTTCTCTGCGTACATTTCTAAAGTGATTTCAACAGGCAAACCCTTCAACTCCCCATAATGGGATTTAACCTCAAACTGCAACGCCTATGCATATAGCTGAGAGGGAAGTTAAAACTTTCCAAATTTGCTCAGATGAACAGATAAACGACCTTTTGATAGACGGACTCAAGAAGTAGTAGTCACACCTTTGCTATCGCCGACTACTACCAAAGCATTCTAAAGAAGCAAAAGAACAACAACAAACGCATTTTCTACGTACAACTGTTGTTCTTCTCAAAAGTAATGGCTTATTTTTCGAGTTTTAACTTTGGGAAGAAGAAGAACTTGCTGGAAAAGCTTGTTCTACTTCTTCTAGTATATGAAGAAGACTAGTTTTAGTTGTCCCTTCTTTATGACTATGTTACCTTTTTCGTCTTCAACAAATACTATTACGTCGCCGACTTTCACGTTTAACCTTTTTTGGGTCGTCCCCTGGCGAATGATGCTATTCTGGGGTTAGGTGTGACTTGCGTTTCCCACGACCTTTTTCAAATGGTTTCAGAAGATGTGTGGTTTATATGAATGTATTAGGGCAGTAGCTTGTGTTTTCTTAGAAGTTCTCTAACTGCATCTTTCACAGCGTCAGATACGCTAACGTAGCCAGCTTCCTTAGATTCGACGAGCGTCTCAAGCTTGTTGTATAACTCTTGAGGCAAGCTTACATTTTTGTATTTTTTGGGCATAACTACACGAGGAACAAATCCGAAAAGGCAAATAAGAGTCTAATCAAGCATATATACAGTATACATACCAATAAAAGCGTGGGCACACATGAAAACTATTAACACCACCCAGTCGCGTCGCGATAAACACAATTTAGCGAAGTTGCATGGAAATTCTCAAGCGCTTTGTCATTGTGGGTTAGGTGTGTCGGGGGTTGGGGTTGAAGATGTAGAGACCTTGATTACTCTTGGTCTTACAGGCAGACAGGCGCGTGTCTACCTTGCATTGCTCAAAACAGGCGACGCCAAAGCCAAAGCAATCGCCGACCTCTCTTTGGTAAACAGACAAGACATTTACCTCATCCTTGACACCCTTCAACAAATCGGCTTAATACAAAGAAAAATAACAAGCCCCACCACCTTCAAGGCAACCCCGCTAGATGAAGCCCTCAAAACTTTGCTCCAACAAAAAACAAACGAACTTACACTTATTAGGAAAAAGACAAGTTGTCTAACACAAAAATTCAACCAGCTCACAACATCAGTAGTCGACCCCCAAGAAACTCCTTGCTTGGGCATCGTCTCTGAAGGCGATAAAGGCAAAAAACTCGGTCAATCCATAGAAAACACCTTCAAAAGTATAGAAACCGTCACCACGTGGAAGCGGTTCAAGCAGGTTTCTGTACTTTTTGAGACCCAACTGGAAAGCGCCCTCAAACGCGGCGTAATCATCCGTGTAATAACTGAAAAACCAGAAAACAAGGCGCTCCCAAACTGGACAAACAACGCTTTAAACAAGAAGCCCGACTACTTCAAACTAAAAGCCCTCCAGACCCCGCCCACCGCAGTCGCCACCATATTCGACAACACCCAAACCGTTCTCGCATTCAATAACTCCACCGACATCAAATATGGACCACACATTTGGTCAAACAACCCAACCACCTTAGCTCTTATCAAAGCCTACTTCACTATCTTATGGATGGAATTGGAAGAGAAAACATAACCAACCGCACTTCCAGCCGATATTCATTCAATAACATGTAGGCATGTTGCCATTTGGGCTACCTTCCTACTTTTCCATCGTAGTTTACGGCATGTTGGCTAGTCTCCAGGCGTCCGAGCAGCAACGCGATATGTAGCGCAGGCGGCAACGTTGCTCCATAAAATTTGGAGAAAAAGAGAAATGACCACAAAAATTAGAACCCATGAACAAAACGCGCAAAGAAAACAAGCGATATTCGCTATTGCTTTGACCCTGCTACTGACTGTTTCTTCATTCATGACAGCTACGCCTATGGCTAACGCTAAAAATATAGAAACCTTCGCATTTCTAACAGTCGCGCCCTCACCAGTTGGCTTAAACCAGCAGGTAACCATCGTTATGTGGCTTAGCATGCCGCCCCCTACAGCTTCAGGATACGTCGGTGATCATTGGATATTCAACGTGGATGTAACAAAACCAGACGGGTCAACACAAAAACTAGGACCGTTCGAATCAGAGGCTGTGGGCTCATCATGGACGATATACACCCCCGACCAAACAGGCACATACTACTTCCAAATGACATTTGCTGGCCAAAGAGTTAACGGCACAAACGCATATGGGTTTGCACAGGTAGATAACTACTATGAACCCAGCAAAAGCTCTACAACATCACTCACCGTACAAACCGAACAAATAAGAATGAAAACCGAAACACCTACTCCAACGGGCTATTGGTCTCGACCCATAAACGCCGAAAATCGCGAATGGTACACAATCGCTGGAAATTGGCTACAGACAAGCTATAATGCCTCATTCGCGCCTCTCTATGGCACAGGCGGTGGCTTTAACCCCTATACTACTGCACCCGACACCGCACACATTGCCTGGACAACCGAGTTTGACTTGGGAGGCATAGTCGGCGGAGATTACGGTGCCGCAAGCTACTACACTGGGCAATCTTACGAGAACAAATTCAGCACACGAGTAATAATGAACGGGCGCCTCTACTACAACACACGTCTAGGCTCATCTGATTGGTCAGGCGTAACTTGTGTAGACCTTCGGACAGGAGAAGAACTCTGGTGGAAGAGCGGCACAATCATAAGCATGGGTCAAATACTCAACTATGACTCAATGAATCAGCATGGAGCCATACCATACTTATGGTCCACGAGTGGAAGCACGTGGAAAATGTACGATGCCGCAACCGGAACTTGGATTCTTGACATTGAAGGCGTACCTACCGAGAGAGCTATTAGTAAATCTATTCTACTCGGCGAAGATGGCTCAATAATTATTTATTTGCTTTCGGGCGCCAACAACTGGATGGCTAAATGGAACTCAACAACCGCAATTTCACCGACAACAACCCTAGCATGGACAGTTGGCGAATGGCGCCCCACCACTGGAGGAAAATACAACTGGACAACAGGAATTGAGTGGAACGTTACGGTGCCTGATGTTCCAGGGTCACAAAGCATCGCAAAAGTCGGCTCTGGAATAGCCCTCGCATACTCAGTGCTAGACACGACACCAGTAACCGTTGTACATGTTGGCTATAACTTAACAAACGGAGCTCAAATATGGGTCCAAAACCGAACAAACCAGTATGACTATTCGATCGTCAGCACAGGCGTTACGATTTGGGGAATGTTGCTGAACGGTGTCTACACTGAATGGGTAAAAGAAAAAATGCAGTGGTACGGCTACAGCGCCTATACTGGAGAACAGCTGTGGGTGTCTGAGCCTTACAACACTAGCGATTGGGGCATGTATCAAACAACCATAGGAGCAGCAACTTCAATGGCTTACGGCAAATTCTATGCAACTGGATACGATGGATGCATACACTGCTACAACACAACCACTGGAAAAGAACTATGGACTTTCTATGCAGGAAGCAGCGGATTTGAAACCGTCTACGGCACATGGCCCTTCTGGGGCTCTATTGTTATTGCAGACGGCAAGGTTTACGCATCCACAGGTGAGCACTCCCCTAGTTCGCCTTTGCCTACAGGAGAGGCACTTTACTGTGTCAATGCTGAAACTGGAGAAGGCATCTGGAACATAACGGGATTGTACGAGAACATGGCTGTTGCAGACGGCTATATGGTAACATTCAACGGCTACGATAACCGCATCTATTGCTTCGGCAAGGGCCAAACAGCCACCACAGTAACAGCATCACCAAAAGTCACCACACAAGGCTCCACTGTACTCATTGAAGGCACAGTTACAGACCAATCACAGGGCGCGCAGAGCACACCAGCCATCTCAGACAGCGACATGACCGCCTGGATGGAATACCTGTACATGCAGCAGACGAAACCCGCCGATGCAACAGGCGTCATAGTACACTTAACGGCAACTGACCCCAACGACAACACACAAGACATCGGCACAGCCACAAGCAACGCACTAGGCAACTACGCTTTCGAATGGACGCCCCCAGTTCCAGGACTCTACACCGTGACAGCTACATTCGAAGGCTCTGATTCTTACTACCGCAGCGAAGCAGGCACCGCATTCATAGTGTCGGAAGCAACCGCAACCACACCAGCAACGTCAGCTTCAGCAGGCACAACCACCCCAGCAGCATCTACGCCAACACCTGTGCAGTCGTTTTCGCCTTTGCCCAGTGACGCTCCACAGCCACCCACAAGCGGCACTCTAACAACCACCTACATCACCATAGGAGCAGTCATAGCGGTCATTGTTGTAACTGCTGCAGCGCTTGCGCTAAGACGGCGGAAATAAACAATGACAAAAAACCAACAACCTTCCCCATTTTTTGTTTCAAAGAAGTGGAGAATCACAAAGGGACTGAGTGGGCTTTGGAGATGATATCCAACTTTGCTCGTTGGGTTTTCATTTCTTCTCTCCTAAATTTCCCGTTCCAGAGCCCCAGCAAACCCTTTCCTCTGAAACTTCTGTTTCTTCACTTGGTGGCTGGTTGACCAGATGAAAGAGCCAAAAACGTCTGCAAAACAAAGACAGCCCCAACCAACAGTAACCAAACTCAAACAGCCAAACTTTCAATTCCCGTTAGTTGGGATTACCCTTTGAAGCATTCGTAAGCCACAAAACGAGAGTGCCTCGTATGGTCACTTTCAATTCCCGTTAGTTGGGATTACCCTTTGAAGCGCGATTAGCGTTTTCCGCAGCCACAGAGATTATGTTTTCTTTCAATTCCCGTTAGTTGGGATTACCCTTTGAAGCAGCGAGGAGTGCAGCGTGGAGTGCAGAGAGTGCAGCGACTTTCAATTCCCGTTAGTTGGGATTACCCTTTGAAGCGTTGCCTTCTTTATGCTGATGCCTAACGCGCGTATAGGCTTTCAATTCCCGTTAGTTGGGATTACCCTTTGAAGCCTGCGCAGACGCCCTTTTGGAGCGGCTGAAAACAGATGCTTTCAATTCCCGTTAGTTGGGATTACCCTTTGAAGCTTTCAGGCTTGCGTATGATCATTTCGGAGTAGAGCATGTCTTTCAATTCCCGTTAGTTGGGATTACCCTTTGAAGCGCTTCTCAAGGGGGAGAAAAACGGCGCATCTGCCTCGGTCTTCAATTCCCGTTAGTTGGGATTACCCTTTGAAGCCGCTGGGCTGGGCTATCTGCCCGCCATCAATTGCACTCTAATCTTTCAATTCCCGTTAGTTGGGATTACCCTTTGAAGCGCCGATACTACACTGAATACAACGATGTTGCCTATGTCTTTCAATTCCCGTTAGTTGGGATTACCCTTTGAAGCCACCACGCATAGCATCGGAACCTGCCAATACGAACCAACCTTTCAATTCCCGTTAGTTGGGATTACCCTTTGAAGCTTCCGGTATGACAAAAATCCTCAAGTGACACGCACTCTAATCTTTCAATTCCCGTTAGTTGGGATTACCCTTTGAAGCTTGCAAATAGGTCGTAGAGGCTTTGCATGTATGCGGCTACTTTCAATTCCCGTTAGTTGGGATTACCCTTTGAAGCCAAAACCCAAATCGACAAACTCTTCCGCTTCCTTAATGACTTTCAATTCCCGTTAGTTGGGATTACCCTTTGAAGCTTACTCCGCTGCTTCCATGGGCAACGTCTACAACTTTCAATTCCCGTTAGTTGGGATTACCCTTTGAAGCAAACGCAAAAAGGTTCACTGGGTACTCTTTGACATCTACTTTCAATTCCCGTTAGTTGGGATTACCCTTTGAAGCGGAGCAACGCTTCGCTAGGGTTGTGCGTCATCCGGGTTTCTTTCAATTCCCGTTAGTTGGGATTACCCTTTGAAGCGGGGCATACAGTTCTGTTCCCTCCACGTTTTGACGACATCTTTCAATTCCCGTTAGTTGGGATTACCCTTTGAAGCGCCTGCAGCGATGGTTTGATTTGAATAGTTCCAGGTTACCTTTCAATTCCCGTTAGTTGGGATTACCCTTTGAAGCCAATCCTGCGGCTCATCGACAACCGCATCGTAGTAGTCAACTTTCAATTCCCGTTAGTTGGGATTACCCTTTGAAGCGCAGAACCAAGTGAGTTTTGATTTATACCCTGAAGACAACTTTCAATTCCCGTTAGTTGGGATTACCCTTTGAAGCCGAGCCAAAATATGCTCCATTCTCGAATTCGAGGCAAATTTAATCATCATTCAGATAGGTAGCTTCGATTATCACTAAAACGTCAAACACCTTATAAACATAATCGAATAAACAGCGCGCCGCCGCGGGTTAACCAGAATACACTCCCTTTCTGGCATCAAACAAAACGACGCCTCTCAAGCTTTGACCGATGTCAGAGAAGCAACCGTAAAAAATCAACTGCCTACCCGACTATGTTCGAGTTTCAGAATTCGGTTGTTGTTTCAAAAGCTCTTATCGCAGCAACAAACATAACCAAGTTAAACCCAACCAGAAAGCCAAGGGAAATAAGTAACTCATTTAGCGGGATAGTGTAGTGGATTCCAAAAGCGTAGAAGTCTGAGCCGATTCCAAAGCTTCGCATGCCGTTGATGAAATGGGTCAGCGGGTTAAGGTAGGCCGCGGCTTTTAGCACGGCGGGCAGGGAATCCAGCGGATAGAGGGCGTTGCTGGCAAAAAACAGTGGTAGGGTGAGCAGGGTGATTATAGCTTGGCTAACGTTATGGTCACGGACTTTCATAGCGATGGTGCTGGACAGGAACATAAGTCCCGTGGCGAAAATCACGGCAAACAACGAGACCCCTCCTACGGCGACCAAGGTTTCTGCAGCGGTTAAGCCGAAAAAGAACTGGATGCCTAAAACGTAGCCGAAAGCAATCACGATAACGGTTTGGATGAGAGCTTTGGTTATGCCGCCCAATGTGACTCCGATGAGTATCTGGGAGCGGGGCATTGGGGAAACCACAATTTCTTTCATCAACCCGTACTGTTTGTCAAATTGCACGTTCTGACCCGCATAAAGGCAGGTGAAAAGGATAGTCATACCTACAACGCCTGCCGCCATGAAAGTCATGTAGCTAACGGTGACCACGCCTTGAGGGTTAGGGGCAGGAGAAAAGAAGATGTTGATATTGTTAGACATAGAAATGCCATACAGAACAAGCCACAGCACGGGCTGAATCAACGCCGAGAAAAGAAGCGCTTTGGAACGAAAGAACTTAACCATGTCGCGCCAGTAAATTGCAACAAACCCTTTCTCCATACCTTTCGCCTTCGTTTTCAGTGGGTGTGCCCCATATGCCCCGTGTTTTCAGGGTTTACTTCGCCAAGTCCTCGACCAGTATAGTGAATGAAAACATCATCCAAAGTGGGCTCCACCATTTTGACACTCAATATTTCGATGTTTTCTGCGCGGAGGGCATCAATTATGTTTGTGAGTAGATGGCTGTTTTCTTTGAGGTGAACAATCAGGCCGTCAGGTGAGTTTTGAATGTGAACGATGCCAGCTATTTCTTGGAGGAGACTACTGGTTTGTTTGTCGTCGCTGGTTTGAAGATGTAAATAGCCTTGACCGATTGATTTTTTCAGATTCTCGGGAGTTCCGTTAGCGATGATTTTTCCTTTATCCATGATGCAGATGATGTCGCTGTTTTGGTCAGCTTCATCCATGTAATGTGTCGTCAAAAACACGGTTACGCCTTCACGGTTTACTTTTTTGATGTAGGACCAGATGCGTTTTCGAGTCTGCGTATCCAAACCGATGGTGGGTTCATCAAGGAAAAGCACTTTAGGCTTAACCAAAAGCCCTCGAGCAATTTCCAAGCGGCGCTTCATGCCACCGCTCAAGTTTTTTGTAAACTCATTTCGTTTTTCGTTCAGTTCCACCAGCTCTAAAAGCTCGTCGATTCGGGGTCGGCGAACCTCTTTGGGAATTTCATAGATTCTGCCGTGAAAATCAAGGGTTTCCCAGACGGTGAGGTCGCGGTCTAATCGTTGGTCTTGAAAGACTACGCCTATGGATTTGCGGACGTTTTCTTTTTCGTTTTGGACATCAAACCCCGCAATGGTTACTTTGCCTTCTTGGAGGGGCAACAGGGTTATTAGCAAGTTGATGGTGGTGGTTTTGCCTGCGCCGTTAGGTCCCAAAAACGAAAAAATCTGCCCTTCTTCGACGTTAAAGCAGATGTTGTCGACTGCACGCAGTTTCCCGTAACTGTAGGTTAATCCTTCAACGGTTACAGCATGTTTGGTCATTTAATACTCGAGTCCTGTCAAACGTTCGTAGCGCCGTTCGGTTAGCCCATTTATGGGTGGATTATCCAGCCGAATATATGTGCTGTGGCTTACGCACGCATTTAAACATTTCTCAGGCCTCATGCAGCCTAACAGTTACGCCCTCAAGTTGGGAGCAGTATGTTTACCTTCCAAGCAGCGTTTTCCGCCTGACAGCCCCCGTGTACACACTAAAAGCAAGAACCGCCGCCAACAGAGCAACTTTGTAAAGGGACATTCCTTGAAAAAGGGAAACGATCAGCAGAGCTGCTGGCAAAGCGCTCAACAGGAGATAAACAAACGGGAACAGTTTCAAAGCCCGTCGGTTAACGTTTGCCGTCCCGCCTTTTCGGAAGAAAAGCTCAGGCAACTTGCCCATGCCAACTGTGCAGGACTTGCAGTAGTAGCAGGTTACGCAGCCATGCTTACCCAACTCAAAGAAAATCAAAAAAACCACTAAAGCAAAGAAGCCAAGCGCAGCCAACGGATAGAAAAGGGCACAGGAGAGGGCGCCTAAAGCAATCCACAAGATAATAGTCAAGTTGCCCAAGTACAATTCGCTCTTTGAATATTCCTTTCTGAAATGACCCGAAGTTTCCTGCGTCATGGTTTTATCAGCTTGCCTTGCGCGACAATTTTTCTGGCTACACGTAAAGACAGCGCTGAGGTAGTTAACATTGCTGGTAAACCTTGGGAACGCGGCATAAGCGAAAGGTCAGCAACCCAAAGACCATGAGGCAACCAACTATGATGCATTGTTTCCACGTCCGCCTTGGTCAACAGAACAGTGCCCCCCAAGTGTCCACCGTGAATCATACCATCAACAAAGGGTCCCGTCACGCCTGCTGCTTGCATTATTTGTTTTGCCTCCGCTTTGGCTTTCTCAAGACCCCCATAATCCTCCTGGGTCAGCGGTTTTGTCACTGTTCCGTCGGCGGCCACAGAACCCTGTTCAGTATCTGCCAGCTTAATCATCATGCCCACCCTGTCCTCGGCAGCTACGTCTTTCCAAGGCTTGTGGAACCAGAAAGATAACAAGTCAAAATAGGGGGAAAGAATATAGTTTTCCCGTTTGATGAACCAAGCCATAGGCGGCTCTTTAAGCATCCGTGAACCCTTAGACACCCCACCCACGGTAAGCAAAACATCAACCCACAATTTGTCGCTGGCAGGTAAGTGGGAAGCCCGCAAAATTTGCGCTGTCCCAATGCCACCAGCAGATAAGATAACAACGTCGGCTTTGATTACTTCTGTTGATTTGCCCTGAGAAACCGTAACGCCGCGGGCTTGGTTGCCTTCTAAGAGCACCTTTTGAACGCGGGTGTTTGTCAGCAGAGTAATGCCTTTGCCTAAGTAGTCGTTGTAGACGCGTCGGCTGTCCCATTTAGCTCCCGTCATGCAGCCTAATTCGCAGTAGCCACACCCAACACATTTGTTGTGGTCAACTACCTTCGGTGTCGGTTGGGGGGAGTAGCCAAGTTGTTTTGCCTTATCAAACATTTGCTGTGTGAGAGGACGCCAACGTTCTCTCGGAGTAGGGGTAATTGTTAAGGTCTGCTCAATTTCCTCAAACTCCGCTGAGAGGTCCAACCCAATTTCTTTAAGTCCAGTCTCTGCTCGGATGAAGGCTCCGCAGGCAATTGAGGTGCAGCCGCCTTCAGTGACGCCCCTAAAAATCGCGAGGTCATCGCTTCCACGGGTAACGGCGTAATGAGGAAAGACGCGTCGGATGGAGTTTTCACCTTTAAGAAGCCATGAGCCCCGCAGGGAACTAAACCAAGAAATCTTGTGCGTCAAAGGACTAAACGGCTTTCCCGCTTCCAGAATTGTCACTTCAAAGCCGTTCTGAGCCAATTCTCTTGCGGCAACTGACCCGCCAGCGCCAGACCCCACCACAATCGCCTTCATTTTAGTCCCTCCGCGTTGCCAAAGTTGAGGTCTGCCGTGCATTGGGCGCAGCCGTTGGTCATGTACTCCTTAAACTTCATGCACACATTTGGCTGCAATCCCTTTATGACGCCCTCATCCGCGGCGCTAAGAACTTCGCAGGTCAGCTTGGAGTATTTCTCAGCTAATGCGCATCGGTCAATGATGGCTTTTGCTTGCGAATTGTCAAGCCATTCCAAACGGAACTCGATGCCTAAAACACGGTACAAAACCTTCGCCGCCTTAGCAAGGTCTTTGGGGTTGTTACTGACACCGAGCCTGACCCGAGTTTGCCTGCCCAATTCTTCGCCTACCGCAAACAAGGCTTCCCGTCCCAACGCTACAGCTTTTTCGTGTCCGACAAGAGCTGCTAATTCTTCGACGAGGATTGCGTGGGTTTGAGCCATGTTTGCTCTTTGCTGCTTAATGCTTTTGGAGACCTCGGTTTCTGTGTGTACTGGGGGTGTTGTTGAGTTTTTTTCAATAAGCGATTGCAGAGCTAGCGTTGTCTGACGGGAAACCTTGGCGAGCTCTTTTCGGATAACAAATTTTGGAGTCCAACAACTAAGAATTAGAAGCCTAACACCCATGCTATCCACCGGGTTTTTCGACCCCGCCGAGGTGCACTTCACCTTCAGGGGACACACCACTGTAAAAGGAGTTTATGATTTTTTCGAGTTTCTGAGAAACCACCCGACGCTTCAGCTTCAGGTTTGGCGTCAACTCACCACCGTCAACGCTTAAATCATTTACAAGAATTGCCCATTTCTTTATCTTTTCTGGGTTTGAGAGGCGACGATTCATTTCTTCAATAGCTTCATCAATGGCAGAAAGCGTTGTATGGTCGTAGTGCGCCTTGTCTACCCAAGCTATTGCGGAGCAGTATGGTTTGGATTCGCCCACCAGCAACGCTTCCGATACGAAGGGCAATTCCCGTAGCATGCCTTCGATTTTTTCGGAGTAGATGCATTTGCCATAGGAGGTTTTGAGGATTTCTTTTTTACGTCCATAAATGATGAGGCTGCCTTCAGCCGTTAATTTGCCAGTGTCACCCGTCAGTAACCAGCTGTCTTTCAGGGGAGACGCCATTGACTCATCAAAATAGCCCACAGTAACTTGAGGACCCCTAACCAGTATTTCTTCATCGTCAGCTATCTTAACCTCGGTAAAAGGCATAGGCTCTCCCACAGTGCCCAACCTGTTTCGTCCCAGCCGATTCAAAGTCACCAACGGCGCTTCAGTTAATCCATAAGCATCGTGAATTTCAACGCCCAAGCTACGGTAGTTTTCCAGAAGTTCACGGCTGGAACTTGCGGACCCCGTGATAAGTTGGGCACATTTATTTAGACCAGCTCGCTTAAGCAACATGCTCCTCAGCAGCCTTCTGGTCACCCGTTTAAGCAGAGCGCTCTTGGTTTTTAGGTAAAATCTGCCCAACGGATTGGTTTTTAAGGCTTCCCAGATTTTCTCGTAGATACGAGGAACCGCGAAAAAGATGTTGGGTCTAACGGTTGGGAGTGTTTCTTGGAGTTTTCTAAAGTCTTCCAAGAAATAAATCTCCAAAGGTGCAGGGGCAAAGTATGGAGAATAAGCAGCCAAGATGCCTTCAACAACGTGCCCCATAGGCAGAAAGGACAAGTAACTGCATTTTCGAGTTCGTGTTTTCCACGGGGTGATGGACACTAAAGATTCTGCCATGTACCGAAGGCTATGATGGGTAAAGATGGCGCCTTTAGGCATACCAGTGGTTCCTGAAGAGTACCGAAGAGTTGCTATGTCCCCAAACCCAACAGGCGCCTTAAACACGACGGGGTCTTTGCCTTGAGAAAGAAAGTCGCCCCACGAAACAACAGCTCGTTTAACATCTGGAGATGTTGGAACATGACAAATGGAAACTATTGACACATCTGGCGTTAGTTCATCGGCTCGAGCAAGCAACCGCGGCATGCCAATAAAGAAAAGTTTTGCGCCACTTGCTTTTAAAACATCATTAACGTCAACGGGCGGCGCCGTATAGTAGAGCGGAACGCTCACCGCACCAACGAGTCCTATGGCAATGTCCACAGCTAAATATCGGGAACTGTTCAGCCCAGTCAACGCCACACGGTCCCCCGCATTAACCCCAAAAGTTTTCATGGCACTGGTCAGAGCCAAAATGTCTCGGTGCATCTCTAAAGCAGATTTCTTTACCGCTTTTCCCTCAATTAGGTCGAAGTAGGTGACGGGGTAGCTTTTGCTTTCTAACCGAAAAAGAACTTGCTCAAACACGGTGTGACTGAAGCGATGCATGAAACTGTTGTAAACTGCGTAGTCAAGCAGGTTGGGCAGTATTTCCTGCCACTTAAAATCGTAAGGTCCCAAAAGGCAGTCGAGGTTTTCTCGGCTGAAACGGCGGTTTTCACTAAAGTAGGGTGAAAGGGCGATAAGGGCGTCGGAGACTTTGTGGTTGCCTGTGAAGGCTCGTTGGAGCTTAAGCAGGGTCTTCATGGAGGACGCCGACATAGGCAAGCAGATGGGGGTTGGCAGGGTACAGGCTAATTCTGTTTTTGCCCAGTTCTGCACAAAATCCAGAAGGTCACCAAGCCGTGGCAGCGACTCATACGGCGAGACCACATGAAAAGTCTGCCCAGCCGCTTTAGGCTCAAAAGTTAGCTGCACAACAGCTTTTGCAACATAGTCGACCGGAACAATGTTAATTCTCAAGGAGCGGCTGACAGGCATAAACCGAAGGTTACCCATCAAGAAAAGCCGCAAAGGGAAGTAAAAAGTGTTGAAGGTTTTGATAGCGCCTGTTTTTGAATCACCCACAACCATTGACGGACGAAAGATGGACACGGGCAGGTCCTTCTGGGCAGAGTGCACCAGCAGTTCGCCTTGGTATTTGCTCTGCTCATAAGCAGTAAAAAAACCAAACTTGTCAGTCAACTGGTTCTCCAATATGGTGCCTGTTGCGGCTCCTGCCACATAAGCCGTAGAGAGGTGAGACAAACGTTCTAAGCGGTGGTGTTTGTTTGCTTCTTTGGCAAAGGCGATTACGTTAGCGGTTCCTTGAACGTTGGTTTTTCGGAGTTCCTCAAGCGGAAGCAAACGCCAGTCAGCGGCAGTGTGTATTATGTAGGTTGTTTTCGCAGCGAGGCTCAGGTACTCTGTTTGGTCGATTCCGAAATTTGGTTGGCTGATGTCCCCGGGAATTGCGTGGATTCGTGTTCCTAAAGCACGGGTTAGTTCGGGGTAATCCCACCATTCGCGAGCTAACTTTGCTTGAGCACTGGGCACATCGTTGGCTCGCACTAACGCAAAAATAACCACAGCCTCGTCGGCAACAAGAGCCCTAGCAATATGGGTAGCTATAAACCCGTTGGCTCCAGTAAGCAGGATGGTTTTCAATCTAACCACTCCGAAAAGTTTGCTTCTAAAAAGGCTCGAAGCAGAGGGACATTTCGTTTCTCAAGCTCTAGATACCAGGCGTAGCCTTTTTGGAGCTTAGTTTTTATCGTGTTGTAATGGTTGAAGAGGGCTTCCACGTTGTCATGTAAGACTTTGTATCGGTCGGGGTCTTCGTGGTCAACATACAATTCGGGTATGTCTAAATCAGAGTAAAAGTCTTTAATTCGCAGGTCATGTCCGATAGCCGTCTGCGGAACATGACTATGTAAAGAAAGAACCCCCGCATGATACCGGGAAGTGACCAGTAAATCTAAACTTCGCAGTATGCTAGTCATTTGCGAAGCATTATATTGAGTGGAGCTGAACACTTTGGTTCGGTCGGCATGCTTCATTTGCTGTTGAAGTTTATTTATGAAAACAGTATCCAACCCCTCCATGCTAAGAAGAGCTATGTCTTTATCGTATCGTTCAACCATTTCGTCAGCTTGAACAGCAAGAACATCAACAAGCAAATCACTTTTCATGCGGCACTCCTTTGAATTTTGGAAATAGTAGGGCCATCGGTAGCAATACGCTTTTTTGCCCCAAGGTCTGATTCGCACGGGCCACAAGTAAATGTCCTCTGCTGCCACCCCCACCACATGTGATGCCTCAGGCCAAACGCGTTTGAGCAGGTTTTGGTCTTGGGGTTTGGGCTGAAAAGCAAAGGCGTTGTCAGCTGTGACTTGAATTGGGGCTTGCACGTTCCAGTTTCGGAGCCGTTGAGCGGCGTTTTTGGTTCGGGCGAGTATGAGGCAGGTTTTACGTGCCTCGCGTCGAATTAACCAGCGGTTAAATCGGGATGCTTGGCCAGCGTCAACAGCGTAAGAAATGCAGGGTTTTTTCATTGCATGAGCGTATCTTGTAGCAAGCAAGTATGACCAGAGGAGAACTGAGCTCCAAGTGTCCATGTAGCAGCTGCCTTCGACCAAAACGACGAAATCATGTTCTTTAACCAACTTCTTAAGGTCTACGAAGAAAAGCGAAGGGCGGATAGGTCTGATTTTTAGATTTGGTCCCTCTTGCAGGTATCGCCGCAGATTTGCTTCGTTAAGAGTTGGGACAGTGACGCAGACGTCTGGACCCAGAACTGAACGTATCTCATCAATGCTAACAAGCAGTTTGGCTTCAGCCCCTGTGTTGTTTGCCCCATTATAACCAACGAGCAAAATCTTCGGCTTCAAATTGACCCCCTCGAATGTTTGTCAGTTCTGGGCTTTTTTTGCGAGCTCTGTTGCCCAACTTCTAATTTCGTCCCAATCACGCAAATCGTAGACGCCAGACTCAACCTCTTTGAAGCCGTGTTTTTGAAGTTGCGCCTTGTAGCCTGTTTTCATAGCTTTTCGTGTTAGGAATCCCATCTTGTTGTAGTCCAAAATCCCACCAAAGAAACCCACCGATATAGGCTTGAGTTGGTACTTTAAGATTTTGTCGTCTAACCCAACTTTTCTTATTTTCGCAACTATAGCTGTTTTTCCCTCTTTCTCCTCAACAGGCTTCAATGAACTGATAAATAGCGCCAACTTTTTGGCTTCAAAGCCGCTGTGGAATTCTTTCAGAAAAGCCTCGGCTTCGCCAACCCAGTTGCCCATCGCCATGCCACTCCCAACAACCACCAAATCGTATTCGGAAAGGTCCTTTACTTTTTCTTCCTTCGCATTTACGATTCGTGTTTCAAAACTGTGTTCTCGAAGAACTTTGGCGATTTCCTCTGAGGTGCTCTTTGTCGCGCCATACCGTGTGGCGTAAACAAGTATTGCTTTCTTGGATTCGGTGTTCATTTTGATTCACCTACTGTCTTCAGGAAATACTCGGTATGACGAGCTAAAGAAGCCGAGTGCAGGTCCATAAAAGAACCGGATGTTCGACCATACTGCACGAGGAAGTAGTCAGTGAATGCGGTCCAAAAGACCGCCAAAAATTCTGAGGCAAGCATTTGAGGGTCAGCAGGTTTGATGAGACCCTGCTTCATCATTTTATTGAAGACTGAAGCCCAAAACATTTCGCCTTGATTAACCAAATTAACGTATGACTGCATGATTTGGTCATTGTGGTATAGCTCGATGTAGAAAATTCTCAGAACTTTGACTGTGGTGGGGTCGGTTATCCAGTTTGTGAACACCGTTCCTGATTCGGATAAGAAGCCGTCGACGCCCATTTTGGTGATGAGTTGTTCTGTTGTGTCGTCTCGTTCAGCTATTGTGTATATTCTTGTCAGGGGATACTGGAGGATTTTTTGGAGGATTTGGTTTTTGCTTGCGTAGTGTTTGTATATGGAGCTTTCTTTGATGCCTACGGCGGCTGCGATGTTTCTTATGGATATGTTGTTGTAGCCTTTTTGTGCAAAGAGGTCTATGGCGGCATCGATTATTTTTTCTGGGGTTGTTTTTTGTCCGGGGGTTTTTGTGGGTCTGCCTGTTTTTCGTTTTTGGGTCAAACCAATTCACCAAAGCTAACGATTGTTAGCTTTAATGCTGTGTACAGAAGACCCATATAAAGCCAACCACCGTTAGCTAACCGCAAAAACGAACCACACCCTAGAACAAAAAAAGACCACTACACAAAGCCACAGGTGCCGTCCGAGTAACTCTGAGTTGTCATCCCACAAGGGTCAAATAAATGCCTTCTCATCATCCGGCAAGAAAACATAGTCACCGTCAACAATAAAGGTTTAACACAATTCTGTCTGCAGACGGGCGGCTTGAGAAAGGTTTATCTGTTCACGTGTTCAAAATTTATTCACCGGATTTTAGGAGAAAATTAAATGAACAATCAGAAAGCTAGGTTTTATGCGGTTTTTGCAATATTTCTATTGGCGTTTTCAGTTGTTAGCATAAGCATCGGTGCAGTCAATACACAGGAAAATGTACAGGCAACATACGCGTTCATTGCAGCAAGCCCCAACCCCGCGGGTCTAGGTCAAGAAGTCGCAGTAAGCTTCTTCCTCTCAAATGTTCAGCCAACAGCAGGCGGTGCAGGAGGAGAAAGATTCCACAACTTCACCGTTGACGTAACCAAACCTGATGGAAGCGTAGAAACGTTTGGGCCATTCACTGCAGACCCTGTCAGCGCAGCCTTTTTTGTGTTTACCCCTGAGGAGCTTGGCGAGTACACCTTAGTCTTCAAGTATCCTGGAGAATTCACACCCGCAGGCACTGGCCCCTTTGGTCCAGTTCCAGACACAACCTATCTGCCCAGCGAGAGTGACCCATTGATTCTCACAGTCCAAGAGGACGCTTTACCCATTTTAATTGGTAATCCTGCCCCCAGCAGCTATTGGACCCGACCAATAAACAACCAAAACTACGCGTGGGAAAGCATCTCCAACAACTGGCTCATGGCAGCATGGGATAGCACCTCTCGCCAGTTTGACCAAGGCGCATGCTACGTTCCCTACGGCACTGCACCTGACTCGGCACATGTCCTGTGGACTAAAGAGTTGACTTTTGGAGGCTCAGTTGGCGGCGCACTTGACAGCGCGCAGTTCCATGACGGCAGGTCATATGAGCAGTTTTTCAAGCCGCCAGTGGTCATCAGCGGACGATTGTACTACAACGAAATTGTCGCTGAAGAACCCATGACTTCAACTGATGTAAACACGATTGTATGCGTTGATATGGTTGATGGCAGCACCATTTTCACCATTCCAAATGCAACTCTGTCTTTTGGTCAAATCTACAACTACATCTCCCCCAACCAAGCCGGCGCATTAGCCTACCTGTGGGAAACTAAAGGTACAACATGGCGGATGTTCGATGCGTACACAGGCCAATACATATTCACCATTGAGGGCGTGCCCAGTGGAACAATTCTGCTCAATAGCAACTTTTATGGAGAATCACCCAAAGGCAATGGAGACGTCCTGGTTTACAGTGTCAACTCCACTGCAACTCCACCGACACTGACGATATGGAACTCGAGCAAGTGTATTCCAACGGCTCCAGATGGACCAACGGGCACCAGCACGGGTTCAAATGCTTGGCAGTGGCGCCCAGTAGCGTATACGGGTTCGGTTTTGAATGCAACAGGAAACTCCTCGCTTTACCTGCAGGCATATAGCACGTTTGCAGAAGTTAACACTGATGGACGACAACTAGTCACCGAGCTGGAAGA
This sequence comes from Candidatus Bathyarchaeia archaeon, assembly GCA_041447175.1. NCBI lineage: Archaea > Thermoproteati > Candidatus Bathyarchaeota > Bathyarchaeia (SeqCode) > Bathyarchaeia archaeon. Next base: position 1,139,526 of record CP166960.1, read on the forward strand.
CTTTCCAGTTGGCGGCTCTATCGGGCAAGTAGGCTACGATAACACCATGTACATCTACAACGGGACAGCAGCAATTTTGACGTTCCCGCAGGTCAGCACTTGGGTTGCTTACGACATGACGACCGGCGAAAAAATGTTTGGACCAACAACAATAGATGTTACGACACAATTCCCAGAGAACGGCACAGCGATTTTTGCAAACGTTATCAGTTCGGCGCGTCAAATCTATGAGGGTGGCATATTGCCTCTTTGGTGTAAGGAATCGCTGCAGTTCTTCACTTGGAACCTTCAAAATGGAGAATTCATGTATTCTACTGAACCATTAAACACCAACGGTTTTGCTTTGTACAACTGGGAGAGCAAAATTGTGACTCCAGACGGCTACATGTTTAACTGGGGCTACGACGGTTTTGTCCACGCATACAATGTCACGACTGGCGAGTATTTGTGGAATTTCAGCACAGGCGATGCAGGGCTCAACACACCTTATGGTGTGTGGCCAACCTACAACGGCATCACCATTATGGATGGTAAACTGTTTACGCAGACCAGTGACCACGGCAACGGAGTTGAACCGCTCTACCAAGGCGAAGGCTTGTATGCTCTTGACTACAAAACAGGCGAGCAATTGTGGAACGTTACAGGCTGGTGGGAACAACCAGTTATCGCTGACGGCATATACGTAGCTCACAACTGCTATGACAACCAAATCTACGCCATGGGTAAAGGACCCAGCGAAGTAACGTTGTCACAGATATCAACAGTTCAAGCACCAGGGACAGAAATACTGATACAAGGAACAGTAGGCGACATATCTGCTGGAGCTAGACAGAAAATGGCAACGGGCGAATTTAACTTCATTCCGTTAGTTGCCGATAAATACCAAGGCGTCTACATGAACTACATCTACCAGCAACAGGAATGCCCCGCAGACGTTGAAGGAGTTCCAGTGCTTTTAGCAGCCTTTGACCCTGACGGTAACCCACTGGAAATTGGCACAGTTATGAGCGATGCTTTTGGCACGTTTAACATGCTGTGGACTCCACCATCGACAGGCATATACAAGATTGTTGCGACCTTTGAAGGAAGCGATTCCTACTGGCCATCATATAATCAAATCTCTGTTGGCGTTTCACCGTCAGCTGCGGGAGGCGGTCAAACCCCCACACCATCAGCGCCACCCACTGGAACAGGTAGCCCAGCAGTTTCGCCCAGTTTGACATCCACCCCAACAAGTGCGCCTTCGCCGACTGGAGGCACCCCCGTCACAGTCTACATAGCCATAATTGCAATTGTAATCATAATTGCGGTAATTGCAGCGGCAGTCATCCTTCGAAGACGTTAATAAAACCCTTCTTTCCTTCTTCTTTTTTTGTTCCCAGAATTGTTGAAGCGTAGCCGTTTTTCAGGTTTTTTTGTAGGTGGGCAAAAAGGTTTAATACACATTTGCAGGCTTGTTTTTGTTCAGCACGGATGGGAAATGAGTGAGAGTTGTTGTCCACTGGAGTGGCGGCAAGGACTGCTGCACCGCGTACCACAAAATCATTGAACAAGGTCACGAAGTCGCGTGCCTAGTCACCTACGTTTACATGGAGCCCTACATTTTTCACAGCTTCAAGGTCATTGAGCAGCAGGTTAAGGCGCTTGGTGTGCCGCATGTTTTTGTGAAAATCACTGACAACCGTTACGACGACATCATGGGAACTCTGGAACGGCTGCACAAAGAGCAAAAGGTTGAAGCTATCGTCACTGGCGACATTGATAACGTGCATCACAGGAGGGTTTGGAGGGAAGCCTGCAAAAAATTGGACATGAAACTAATCATGCCCTTGTGGGACAGACCGTTAAACTTGATTCCAGGCAGCCGCTACCGTAAACGCATCATGAACATGGAGCTATCAACGGGTGTTAAGGCGATCATGAGCTGTGTTGACCAGCGGTATTTTACGCCTGAATGGTTGGGACGCAAGATTGACAAGCAATGTATTGAGGACATGAAGCCACTCGTGGGTCCAGCCGGCAAGGGCATAGATGTTTCAGGTGAACCTGGCGAGTACCACTCTACGACGTTAGATGCACCGTTGTTTAAGCAGTCCATTGAGATTACCAAGTTCACTAAACGCAATAAGGTTGTGGATTTTGGGGGTTCGCCGTATCGGGAAGGCGACTTCTTGTACTTGGACATTGAAGAAGCAGTTCTAAGACCCAAGAAAAACGCAGAACCCCAATAGGCATTCATAAGGCGCCAAGAAAGTTACTTGGCGAGTTATTCGCCAGTGTATTTCTCAGGTTTAGGCGGACGTACAAGTTTATAGCTTTGTTTTAGCGTTGTAAAGAAACCTTCGCGGCGGATTTTACGGAGAATTCTTCGGGGTGAGCGGCTAAACGCCATGTGGAAACGCATCTGGATTTTAGTCAAAGACTCATAATCGAAATCATCAGTTTTCACGTAAAGCAAGAAGTCTTCTTCGCGGTTGTAGAGCTTGTTTTGTTTGACTTCATCGTAGAGGACGCTGTCTGGGTAAGCCACGTAAATGTTGAACCTGCACCAGTCAGGGTCTAGTTTAATGGCGAACTGTAGGGACTTTTCCATGTCTTCAACGGTTTCGCCAGGGATGCCCATGATGAAGGAGCACGCGACTTGCAGGTGTTCTTTGCGGCACATCTTCACGGCTTGTTTTACTTGTTCAAGGGTTATCCGTTTGTTTAGCCGCTCCAGTATACGTGGAGAACCTGATTCAACACCAAACCAGATGGTTTCGCATCCAGCCTTGTGCATTTTGTGCAAAAGTTCCTTTGAAATCAGGTCTGGACGTGTGTCGCATGCCCAGCGGATGTCGATGTGGCGACGGTTGATTTCGTCGCAGATGCCTTCAGTAACTTGCTTTTTGATGGTGAAGTTGTCGTTGATGAAGTAGATGCCTTTGGAATTGTACTTTTCTTGCAGATACTGAATCTCGTCAACAACGTGGTTTGGGCTGAAGGTGCGACAGGCGTTTCCCCAAAGTTTTTTGGTTTCGCAGAAAGCACAGTTGAAGGGGCAGCCGCGTACGATACTCATGGTGTCAGCGGGTTTGACGCTTAGAAACTCTATGGTTCGGTCGTAGAGCTCCATAGGCAGCAGGTGCCTTGCGGGTATGGGCACTTGGTCAAGGTCTTTGATGAATTGGGGCGGGTTTTTCATGATTTTTCCGTCGAGTTTGTAGCCTAAGCCCGCAATAGCTAAAAGGGGTTTGCCGCCGCCGTTTCTTTGGGTTAAGGTGGTGGCAAGCTCTACCATGGCTTGTTCGCCTTCACCCATGACAACATAGTCGATTTCTGGGATTTCTAGGATGCTGTCGGGAACGTAGGATGCGTGCCATCCGCCAACCACGATTTTGCAGTTGGGCAAAACGGCTTTGATGGCTTTAGAGGTTTCAACGCATCGGCGAAAAGTTGCTGAACCACAGGTTATGCCCACAATTTCGGGATTCAGCTTTTGGACGAGTTCTTGGACTTCGCGTATGGTTTTTTTTAGCATGTAGTTGTCTAGAACCTGCACATCAAAGCCAGCTTTCTCCAACGCGCCCGCAACAAAGGACAAGCCAAGCGGGGGCAATTTTTTCCCGAGGTACCAGGGTGCGTCTGAGGGTGGCGCAGTGGTCATGAGCAGTATGGTCATAGGCGGGTTCTCCAAGTAAAAGGGAAATGTGTGGTTGAGGGTTGCTTGGGGCAATTCTGACCAAATTTGAGGGGTTTTCCCGATAGGCTGGTGCGGTTGTGCCCCAAACGCGGACATTGCATATCAGCTTGATATCTTGCGAATTTTATAAGCATTATTGAGCACGCATGCTTCGGACCAGTGGAGGTTTTGGAGCAGAAAACTTTTGGGCAGTTTGTGGCAACGTTCATAAGCCAACGGTAGCTCTATAGGGGTGTTAACTTGATGGTGAACACGTGGATGGCTGACGAAAACTCCGCATTTAACCTGCCCGTGAAAGTGGTTTGGCTTTGCGGCGGCAAAACCGCGGACATTACCCCAAATCAGCCCATGAAGTTCAAAATGAGCGAAGCCCAAGAACGCATCAAGAAAAACCGCTGCAAGGTGCGCATGAAGTCCCAGATGGCGACCATTTTTGATTATGACAAGCTGGAGGTCAGCTTGTTTGATGGTGGACGGATGCTTTTGAAGAACACGACGGATGAGCAGGCCACTATGCGGGCTTATCGGGAAATTCTGCAGTTATTAAATGTTGTCTTATAGGTAAGCTCTAGTAAAAGGCTTGGTTTGTCTTAATGTTTTCGACATTGTTCCTTGTGTGGAACGATTTGTTCCGCAACCAACAATAAACCATAGAGCCCTTCTAAATTGTGGTGCAAACATGAAGCCCGCTGTCTGGGTGCTTATGGGCACCCTTTTGGGAGCGTTGGTTGGGTTACCCGTAGGTTACCTCATTACCCAAACCACAGTTGCAGCTTTGGAACTGCAGACGCAAGTGGCAGACCTCCAAACCCAACTGGGCACCCTGCAAAACCAGAGCGCGACGCTTTTGACAGAAAACTTGGAGCTCCAAACAGAAAACGCAGCCCTCAAAGCAGTAAACAAAGAGCTTCACGAAAACAATTCAGCGCTCCAAACTCAAAACATAATGCTCCAAAATCAGGCTGACGATTTTTTGCAGCCCCGTTTGGTCACGTTGTTGGGCAACAGGGACTGCAACTGGGACGCCTCCGACATGCGCCTGTACATTCAGGGTGAAGTCTGGAACGTGGGTGCGGTACCTGCCCACAACTGCAGCCTCCACGTGACTTTGTATCGGGGCAACGTTTCCATACAAGACACCCAAATCGCATGGGCAACATTGAAAACGGTAAATACGTGAACGTCTCAGAAGACCTGCATTACCGCGGCTCAGCACTCACCAACTGGACCATAGTCCCCACCTGTAAACCGTAGAAAACAGAAACCACACTTCACTACTACAATTAAAACAGCTCATTTTAGATTATTCAAAAGTTTTAAATGGACAATGAATCATAAACTTGGGCGTTTCTGAAAGGGAGATACAGGAGAATTGACAGGAGACATAGTAGAAGTTAATTCGCTAGTTAAAGAGTACGGCGAGTTCCAAGCCGTCAATGATATTTCTTTTACCGTTCGCGAAGGCGAAGTTTTCGCTTTTCTGGGACCCAACGGCGCAGGCAAAACCACTACCGTAGAAATTTTGGAGTGCATCCGCCCGCTCACAGGTGGCTCGGCAAAGGTCTGCGGCTACGACGTAACCCGAGAGTCGGAGGTCAAGGAGATTAAGAAACGCATCGGCGTGCTACCTCAAGACTTCAACGCCCTTGACAAGCTTTCCGTGAGGGAGAACATCAGCCTCATCGGCGACATGTACGAGAAACATATCAATATCGACGAAGTCATCAAGATGCTAAACTTGCAAGACAAAGCAAAAGCCAAGTTTGACAGCCTCTCAGGGGGATTAAAACAGCGGGTCGGTGTTGCCGCTGCGTTGGTAAGTGACCCTGAACTGGTCTTCTTAGATGAACCCACAACTGGTTTAGACCCCAAAGCGCGGCGAGATGTGTGGTCGGTGATTTCAAACCTGAAAAAGCTGGGCAAAACCGTGTTCCTCACCACTCATTACATGGAGGAAGCCCAAACGCTGGCTGACCGCATAGCCATCATTGACAAAGGCAAAATCGTCGCCAGCGGCTCCGCACAGGAACTTATCTCCAAATACGGTGGACTCAAAATCCTAATCATACGCAAAGCGCCCAAAACGTTGGCTGACATCCTGAAAGCCAATTATGACCAAATCAACCTCAACGGCGAAGGAGACATCGAGATAAAAATCGATAACGTAGACGAGCTTTGGCGCATTATGGGGAACCTGACGAATATGAAGGTGAGCAGTGATGTTGAAATTCAGACCCCCACAATTGAGGACGTGTTCCTCAAAATTACAGGCACTCGAATAACGGACGAGGGGGACCTTAAACAATGAGAGTCATAACCGTTTTCAAAGCCGTCACCAAAAACTGGCTGCGCAGCCGTGCGGGACTCTTCTTTAGCATCATGTTCCCAATTTTGCTGCTGGTCGTGTTTGGCTCCATATTTGGAGGCACAGGCGGCGCCAGCCAATACCGTTTGTTTGTGCAAAACCAAGACCTCACAGCAGACGGGCAACCAACCGAGCTTTCAAACGCCTTCATAACCGCATTAAACAGCACCGAAACCTTCGCCTTAAACCATGTGCCAGCAGACGAGAACGCAACCGACTACGCACAGGAAGAGTTAGGTGCCCTTGGCGGAGACATACGCGTCCTTATAATTTCGGAGGGATTCCAAGATGACGTGCTTAACGGCACCATGGGGGTTAGAGTGGGCATATGCTTAGACACTCTGAACAGGACCTACGAGTATTTCTCGCCTTATATGAACGACACCGAAAAAATCATGCTTCAGGAAGGCTTCAGCCAGATGGAAGAGTTTACCCAAGCCTTCCCGGACATCAACGCGTCCTTAACGCTCATGCTGGACTCCTCCGACCAATCGGCTGGCGTAGTACAAAGCATCGTATCGAGTGTGACAAACGCCTTCAACTATGAGTTGATAGGCGCCGAGAACGTCATCGTTATAGACCACGAAGCTGTTTCGAGCACGCAGTTTCGAACCATCGACTTCTATATTCCGGGAATCACTGCAGCTTTCATCATGACCAACGGCATTATCGGCTTAACCTCAACCAACACAGAATTTAAGCGACGCGGCATCATAAAACGCCTCTCAATCACGCCTCTGACCAAAATGGACTGGATCCTTGGATGCATCCTCAGCCAAACCCTGCTTAACCTGATCTTAAGCTTCATCACGATTAGTATTGGCTGGGTCCTCTTTGACGTCCGCGTGATCCCAGATGCCTTAACCATTCTGCTGATTTTCTTGGGCTCCGTCATGTTTTCAGGTATCGGCATGATATTCTCAGGCGTAATTAAAGACATCGAAGCTGCCAACGCTATCGGAAATGCAGTTGCTTTCCCAATGATGTTCCTGTCAGGCACATTTTTCCCGCTAGAGATAATGCCATCTTACCTTCAGGCGTTCTCAAAAGTGCTGCCCTTAACCTACTTCGCCGAGGGACTCAAAGCAACAATGATAACACACTTCGCCGACACCATAATCTACAACATGGCAATTGTAGGCGTACTCGCCGTGGCATTCATCTTGATAGGGGTTAAAGTTACCCGATGGAGAGAAAAATAGCATTTCTCTCTTCTTTATTTTTGTTTTAAAGAAGGATATGTTTTTCTTGCATTTATTCTGATTCTCAGAGTAACCTTCAAAAGTCACTTCTAAGCTAGAAAAGAGTTAACATGATAATTCCTTTGTTAGATGTCACGTTGCAGGGGTTCCCCGAATGGTCCCTTAGCGAACGCGACGTAGATGTCGTTGAGTTTCTGGGCGAAGAAGAATTCCACTTCTTCACCTTTGAAGGACTCAAACGCCGACTCGGCATGCACCCCGAAACCCTCTCACGTATCCTTAGCCGCCTTGAAGCTGAAGGCGTTATCAAAAAAAGCAGCGAGGGCTACACTGTAACAAAGGAAATCGCCAAAAAACTCCGCCACCAAGCAGGCAACAATGGCGGTTCAAGAGTGATGCTGCTGCAGACGTTTTTGCCCTCCGACTTGCCCGTGGAAGCGTTGGTTGAGAACCTGCGGGGACGATGGTTTGGGCTGCTGAGATGGTTGGGGCTCTCAGAAAATCAGGAAGGCATTGCGTTAAAATGGGTCACTGAAGATGGCGCCATCCAAATCGACGCCAAAGTCACGTTAAATGCGCTGTCAATTGAAGCTAAATACCTGCATGGGTATGACCAAAATCTTGCGTTGAAGGCGGCGTATCAGTTGATGACGCACATAAGCAAGCTTAGCGCCCGCTCGCATGCGCAGACACCTGTGGCTAGGCATGTTGGCTATTTTGGAAGTCAAGACTTCTACTATATGCCCGCCTAAAATTTTCCACCCTTCTTTTGTGATGGACTTCTGCAGTGTCTTAGTCAACAAATACCATTTTGCCCATTATATTCTGTAGAGGTGCAACAAGCATGACTCAACTGGTTAACAGTTTAGAATTCCTCAAATCGTTCAGCGACGCCACATCCGCTCTCGTGCAGAAACTCTCCAAAAGCGTCGTCAGCGTCAACGCCCGCATGTCAAGGGGCACAGGAGTCGTTCTGGACAAGCAAGGATACATCGTCACCTGCAATCATGTTTTGCAGGGATGCAGCGCCGTCCGAGTAGGACAGGGTGAAAGAACCTTTGAAGCCCACGTTGTCGGTGCAGACCCATACAACGACCTCGCCTTACTCAAAGTAGAACAAGGCAACTTTGAACCCATCACTCTGGGAGACAGCGACAAACTCAGCACTGGACAATTCATCTTAGCCGTAGCAAACCCGTTTAACCGTAAACAACCAACCGCAACCACAGGCATAATCACAAACCCCGAAGGCTCCGTAAGGGGCTTTAGAGGAACATCCATGGAAAACGTCGTCGCCACCGACGCCAAACTCAACCCAGGATTTAGCGGCGGACCCCTCGTGGACGCCGAAGGCAACCTTATCGGCATAAACACCGCCTACGTCTGGCAACGCGGCATCGCCATCCCCGTCAACAAAGTCAAAACCGTAACTGACCGCCTCTTAACAGGCAAAAAACCCACCAAAGCATACCTTGGACTCATAGCCAACACGGTAGCTCTTCCGCAGGAGATTCAAGACGAAGCAGGTTTAGATCAGGAGACAGGCGTGATGGTGTTTCAGGTGGAAGCCGGCGGACCAGCCCGATTAGCGGGAGTAACCATGGGAGACGTCATTGTGGCGTTTAACGGAAAACCCGTTGTCGAATTCTATGACCTGCCACGGCTGCTCTCGGAAGATGTCGCAGACAAACAAATCACAATCACTGTGATTCGCGAAGAAAGACTCCTTGACCTGACAGTCACACCAACCGCCAAAGAGGAGGGAAACGATTGAAAACTGATTTAGCTTCACCTGAGATTATGGCACCAGAATCGCCACAGCCACTACATCCTTCACCTGGACCTCACCGACCCTTCCCCTCACCAACACCCCACATAAGCCTACGTGAAGCCTCCTACGTGCCCATCCCCTATATTTCTTAAACGGGGAAAACACCCTTTTTCTAACTACACGAAAAAAAGTAACTGCCCCGAAAACGTAGAGGGGAAGGGGGCTATTGGAAACGTAGCTGACCTACTTGGGGTAGGGTTATCCGAATTTGTAATGTTTGCGGATTTTCTTCTTGATATCCCAAGTGCATTTGAGCCCAACAGGGAAAACCACGTAGTCGCCTGCCTCAAACTCCACTTTTCCCTCGGGGCAGCTAACTTCAGCTTTGCCCTCTAGAATCAGGCAAGTTTCCTGCTCGTCGTATTCCCATGGGAAAGTAGATTCTTCTTTCTCCCAAGTGGGCCACGCTTGGGCTTCTTGCTGTTCATCTTGGGTGGGTTTTTTCACTGCAGGTTTCATTTTTTGTCCTCCAATTTGCTCATTGAAGTGTAGTTTTTGGCGGTTATAGGTGTTGCCGTTCACTGCTCACGTTTCTTTGAGTAAGAACAGCAATGTTGCTAAGCACTCGGTAAACCACAAGCAAATGGTTGTTACGTATTCGTTCACTTCGAATGAGCTCCAAGTTAACTTTATCTTCCAAAAACCTAAACAGGTTGGTTGATTCTTTGCCGACGATTACAGGCGAAATCAGCAGCGCCATCTCATCCACTAACCCTTCACTGAGCAGCACACTTGTTAACCCGCCGCCGCTGTCAGTGAGCACCGTTCGTACGCCAAAGTACATCGAGAGCTTATCGAGGGCAACTTTGAAATCTATGTTTTCGTCGCCAGCAACAATCATGTTGAAGTTGCGTTCCTTCATGTAGTTGATGTAGTCTTCAGGGGTTTTGCTTGTAACGATAACGATTATGTCTTTGCAGTAACAGGAACGCCTATACACATGCAGCATACCTTTGAGTTTGCCTCTGCTATCAACTAGCACCCAAAAAGGTTTGGTTTCATCTTCTTTTACAATTGGCTTGTTAAAGTCCGCGGGGGCTTCAGGCGGAACATTTTCAGTAAAGGATTCCACGCCTGTGCGGGCAGTCTCGGACCCAATCAAATGGGCATCAGCTTTTATCCTGTCCGCAACCTCATAATGTAAGCCTATATCTAACTCGTAATCTTTTATCGACCCATCAACACTGATGGTGTTGAACATAATAACGCGGGGCACCATTCATTCACGCCTATTCATCGATTGACTATCCGTTTCAAAGGATTCTCTGTAACTCCAGAGCTATAATTATTTCGAAACGGCAACAGTGCGCTTAAAAACTTTCTCTTGATTCAACATTATCCATTAGTTTTTCGACAACCGTTTTAGTCTGAAGAATTTGCGCCGTGGTACATTTTCGGTTCAACTCCAAAGTGACAGGCCCCGCGTAATGGTACTGCGCCAGTTGGGTCATGAAATCCCGTAGCGGAGGCGTTTCCTCAAGTAGCGGCTCATGCATCAGGCTACTTAGGTGGATGTTACGTAAACGGTTATGGTAGGTCTCCAATAGGCTTTGAGTAACTCCTATGGCGGATGCATGACAGAAATCAAGCGTCACACCCATGTTGGGGTCGACTATGGCACTGAAAATTTCTTTCAGTTCCGCCACGTTTTTGCCAAACCCCATCGAGGGGTAGGACAGGTTTTCCAAAGCCAACGTGATTCCCAAGTTTTCGGCGTAAGGCGTGATTTCTTTAAAGATTTCCTTTAACAGACGTGTTCTATGCGCGAAATCAAGCAAGTAAGAGACGTTAGAATGCACAACCATCACTGGCGCGCCGAGGAGATAAGTAAGGTCGGCGGAGAGTTTGCCGTAGTAAACTGCACGGTGAACTTCAACAACGTCCGTCACGGGCAAAGTGGCAGCGTGAACGGTGAGGCAATTAAGTCCGTGTTCTTTGATGAGTTTTTTAACCTCGTAAGCTGCCATGTCGTTTCGGGGTTCTATGGTTTTTAGGTTAAACTCCAAGTTTTCAAAGCCAAGGGATTTCACTGCTGCTATGTTTTGGTCTAGTTTCTTTTCACAGAAAATCCCGTTGGAAAAGCTCAGCTTCACTTCTTTTTCACCAGACCTTGATAGTGAAGCGGCTGTTTTTGTAGTTATTTTTTCGCTTTTACTTTTCCCCTGAAGGAAGTACCTGAAAGGGGCATGCTTATTTTTGGTTGTTGTGGTTGTAGTGTTACAGTCACAACAGTTTTTATAGAAAACAAACCAAGAAAACCATGCGGAACGGGAAAGCCATAGCAAGGTAGAACACCTTGACCTTGGCGGGTCAACGTTACCTAGATGCGCACAACATAAGCTCCTCACGGATTTTCGTTTAGTACGCATCAAGTGACTGTGCGACCCGTCCAAGGAAAGTTTTCACAGCAGACAGGAACACCTTTGCGGTTCAGGTTCATGAATTAAACATACGATGTACAGTGTTTGTGTTTATTTCAGTCAATCAGAGTTGGCTCTTGCCGCATTTTTCTGCTACACACATACCGTTTTATCTCATTTAGATGTTATAGGTTAATGCCGACTCTGAATCGCAGCAACGCAGTGCAATTGGCGGGTCACCGGCAAGTTGCGGGCAGCTAACGCCATCTCCCCCACTGGTGGTTTCTTGTCCTCCCCACAGCAAGACGGTGATCTGCCGAGCCAACGTTCTGTAAGCAACAAACCGAACAGATGTTGTTGTGTAATTGATGCAGCATTAATTTTTATTGCCTTAACTCCTAATAAATTACAGGTGACAAAAAGAGTACATAGCAACCAAATGGGTTTGGCGGGTCAGAACCTTTGGTTAACGTGACCCGTTTTTCTCCTTTCTCCTTTGAGTTCACGTTGATCTTTCTTTCTGGTCCGCCAAACCAAACCGAGAGTTATTTTGTCTCTTTTTTCTTGGAAGCTGATGATTCGGGGTTGAGTTGTTTGTATAGCGAAAACAGGAAGGTGTCTATTCGTTCACGGGTGCGTCCAAAATCTACGGTTCCAGTTATGGTTGTAACGGGGGTTTCTGCTGAAAGAGCTACCTGCGTTTTGTTTTCGCCTGAAGCCGCAGCTTCAGCCGTTATGTTCGAGGCGTAAGCCATAAAGGTCCCTTTGGTTTTGGTTTTAAGCTTATGAGTTTCGTTGTCGGATTCTTCAAGCGTCCACTCTAAACTGGAAACAGCTTTGACCATAGCTTCCCACACCTTACCAAGTGGGTAATCCAACTCTACAAGCTCGTTCTCTTTGCGCAAATACGCCATACTTTCCACGAAGATTTCGTAACAAAACTCGTATTTAAAAGGTTCATCCCAAAAACAAACAGCAACTCATACAGAGGCTGCTATAGGTTGTCGACTACGTCTCAAAAAGAAAGCAACCCCTACCAAAAAAACTGCACCAACTGCAAGTTCAATCCAGAACCACCCGTTCACCCAAATAGGCAAAGGAGAAGGTGAAGGTGACTTTGCGGTGGTGCTTATTGAAACCTCGTCTATTGTGCTGATGGAGTCATGTCCGATGTAGAATTCTGTTCCCAGAGCAATGTTTCCAACGGGATTTCTGACGCCCGACGTAACTGTAACCTCCTGCTCAACGCCATCCACGTAGATGTGCATGCCATCGTCGAGGCTGCGAACAAACAGGACATGCAGCCATTTGTTCAGCGATACCACGGGTTGAGTTGTGACAATTTCGTTAAAGACACCACTTTCGTCTAAGAGGAACCCTCGAAGAGCACCCAACTGGGGTGACGTAGCGTTTTCTGGGGACACACCATTTATTGCAAAGCCCATGATTCGAGTGGGGTACTTGTCTGGGGTTCGCATGGCTTCAACCATGATGTTTTCGTATTCTACCCCCTTGTATTCTTGAACGTTAACCCAAGCCTCAATGGTAACTTCCCCACTGATGTCAAGGGTTGGTGAAGCCGTCACGTAAGTGTAGTCGGTTCCGTTAAACCGCAACGCATTGCCTTCCATGCCTTGGACAAGCACAGGCGTGTAAGTGTTGTCGCTTGAGGGTTCCAAAACCACGGGGTTGCTGTCGGCATAGTCAGGGGTTACACCGTTAGGGAAAACTTCGTCAAAATGCCACAAACCCACCATGGCTTCTGCTTTGGGTGTATCGGGAAGCGTTGACACTGCGGTTTCTGAAGGCAAAACGTAAGGTGCCTCCAAGGGAAAATTGTCGGCGTTACCTTCGTAGACCACATAGGCTTTGTCTGGTGTGGTGTTGCTTTCCCAATAGTTGCCTTGTTGGTTGCGGTCCCAAAACTGAGTGTTATAGGTGGAGGTTGTGCCCACGGGTTCACTGTTATCTACAAGGTTGTTGTTGAAGAAGGTGTTGTTGTTTGGGGCTGCGAAATAGGAAGTAAAGTAGATGCCCCACCCGTTTTGGGTAATGTTATTGGCTACTATGATGCTGTCAGAGGACGCAATGTACATGCCGCTCTCTTGGTTGCTGGACAGGTTGTTTCCAAAAACTACCGAGTAAGAGGCGCCTAACCCTATACCGCGGTTGTTGCCGTAAATGTCGTTGTGTATTATAATGTCAGAGTAGCCGTCTATGGCAACGCCTGACTGAGCGTTCCCTGTTATTATGTTGTTTGAGATGGTGTTTTGGGAGCCGCCGCAGATGCGTATGGCGTCCTTGAGGGTCGCCGTGAGGCTGTTTTGGGTAATTGTGGTTTTGGATTGAACCGAACAGAAAACCCCGTAATATGTACCCACAATGGTGTTGCCTGAAATTGTGCAGTTATCTCCAGCGACTTTCACGCCAGTAGCGTAGTCTTTGGAGTCAGAGTAGTTGATGCTGTAGATGGTGAAGCCTGAAAGCGTCACGTTGTCGGCGGCTAACGTGAAAACGGGTCGCCCTCCGCGGGTTACTCCGCCTTCACCCACAACAACGGCGCCGTTTGGCTCTTGGCTTACGAGCGAAAGCGGTTTGTCGACTATGGGGTTTTCCGTGTATTCGCCTGATTTAACGACGATTACGTCGCCTGGGGAAGAGTTCTTGATAGCTTCACTTATGGTGGGGTAGTCGTCGGGGACTAAGAGGGTGTTTGAATTCGCAAGCTGGGCATTCACAGCTGCGCTGAGTATGACTGTTAGCGTTAAAACTGCAATCAAAGCCAAAACGCTCATTCGGGAAGAGGCGGAGGGTTTCACCATCCATCACCATGTATCCTAAATGACCATGCACTTATTAGCTCTCTCTAGAGAACGGCATGGTTCCCCAAAAAGAACAATGCAAATGGCAGGCGTTCACGGTTCACTTCAACTGTCCCCTCTCCTCTCACCAGCAGGGTCTTTTCTACATGCCTCTTTTAACCGTTCAAAGCAAATGCTTGACCGAAGGCTAAGCCCGTGAAGAAGAAAACACTACAGGTAACCGCCATTGAAAATGAATTACTCGTCGACGTAACGTTCTACAAGTTTCCCGCTGACCTACTCAAAGACTTCACCTTGCTAGTTGCCAAACGTTACTATGCAGGAAGCCTAACAGCGGCAGTGAAAGACCTGATGCAGCAGGCAGTTTCTGACCAAGAATTCATGCAAGAACATGTTCGTCCACAATAAACCACGAGTCAAAACAAAAAAAGCAGGCGAAGAAAAAGGGAATTTTGGTGGTTCCCGTTATCGCCCTCTTCTACGCAAAACGAAAACCAGAACTGCAGCTACAACAACTACCGCAATGACAACGATTATTAGAATTGTCTGGATTGAGGAAAGGTCAAAGCCTGAAGTGCTTGAGGCATCCCAGAGGTTTGTTTCAGTTAGGGTCCAGACGATTGAGAGGGTTTCCTTGGGGTCTGTTGTGTGTTCGAGTTCGGTGTCTTGTTCTACGATTACGCCGGTTGCTTTGTCGATGTAGAAGCGGGTAGTGCTTGTGCCAACAATTGTGGTGTCAGTTTCGTTGTTCTGAATTGGGAGGATTATTTCAATCAGGTTGGTGTCTCTGTCTCCGCTTGGATAGTTGCGGGTTATTGTTTCGTTCACGGCGTAGGTATCGTTACTTGCGGGGTGAAGGAGGTCTCCGGCGGTTATGTTTGCGCCCACCAAAATTTCCAGTGGGGGTGCATTAAAGCTGTGATAGTAGCTTTGCCCGGACTCAACATCCTGCGTGAGCAGAAACGCATACTGCGTGCCGTTATCCAAATTCCAAGTGTAGGTTGCGGTAGCGTTCACACCTGTAACATCTGAAATCTGAACGGTGTAGCTGGCGGTGCTGTTCACGTCTGCTAACCCAGCGGGTTCAGGTTCAGTGGCGTTTTCAGTTGACCAGTGAGACGTCACCGAGTAAGTGAACTGGTCACCCCGTGCCACGCCTGGAACACGCGTCTGAGCAGAAACTTGACCCATTAGCCCAACACACAAAACAGCTAACAAGGTTACCGTGATGGCTACTTTGGTATTCATGTAAATCACGCTTAATGGTTGGGTCAGCTTTTTATGGTTTTTCCCAAAACCGCCCACTGCAATTTTTATTTTCTACCTGAAGCAACAGGTTGCCGTTTACTTTGAACCAAGAAGACCTGAAGGCTTACCCAGCAGGTTTCTTATCGGGAAAAAGTGTGGTCATCTTTGGTTGGTTTCGTTTTCACGGAAACAAACGGGTTATTTTTTATGTAAAACCGCCAAGGCATATGTTTCCATTCGTCAGCGTAATCCACACCTACTCGTTTTGCGCAAACAATATCCTCCTCAGCCACGGTCACACCATCGTCTTTGACGCAGAAAGGCAAGGCACAGAGGTCAAAACCGTTCATCTGCTTGTTGATGCCCATTGCCATGCAGAGCCTGCTGGGTCCATTGGTTAAATTCGCCAGGTTACCTTTAGCAGCGGGTCGGCGTTTAAACATAAGGTCCACGCCCTCAAGCGGTTTTAGCGCCCTGAAAAACACTGCCTCAGGCTTCCCCGGAACTGCCCCTGCAGTGACGTTAAAACAGTGGTACATGCCGTAAATTAGGTAAATGTAGGCGTGTCCTTTGGGTCCAAACTGGGTGTGGGTACGTCGGGTGCGGCGGTTGCCAAAGGCATGAGAAGCCTTGTCTTCGGGTCCAAGGTAAGCTTCAGTTTCAACAATCATACCAGAAACTTTGCCTTCACTGGTTTCATACAGTAAGGTTTTTCCCAGCAACTGTTTTGCTACCGTTAGCGAGTCTTGTTGATAGAAGTCCCGTTTCAGCATCATGCCTTAAAAATACCTCTTCAGCGGCAAATAAGGGTTCCCACACCAGCACTTCAGCATAAAGGGCGGTTTGATTGTGGCAAGGTTGCTTGCCTGTGGAGAAGTTGCCGCCGAATCGCCAGCCCTAACACTGCAGCATAAACCAAGTCCACTGCTATAACGAAGAAAAGCAGGTTGTATCGGATGCCTGCAGGGATAAAGGCGTATGCGAGGAAAAAATGGAAGTTGCATATTGCTGCATGGAGGTTCATGGAGCCCATCAGAAGCGCCACGACGGCTATTGGAACAGCAGCGTAGAGGGAGGTTTTCTGTCTTATCCTAAAAAGCAGGATATAAGTTAACACGACCGTTGGGGCATAGTAGGTAAAAGCGCCCAAAGCGCCCAGAGGCCACCTCAAAGGAGTCACTTCGTAGGCAACCCGCGCGACAGCTATGGCGTAAAATGTTGTGGCTAAATCGACACCCAAAAAGCCAAACTGACGCCCAACAAAGAAAACAAAAAGTTACTCCAACGCACGTATGAATCAACATGCAACTGGGGGCGGCTTCGGTTTTGCCACCATAGATACGAGAAACCGGAAAGGGGAAGCATAAGGATTAACAGGTATGTCAGCCCCAGCCAAGCGTCCCCGCTACGGATTAGCGCGAGGATGCTAAATATGGAGATGACGCCAACCGTGGCCAAGAACATTTGCCCTAAAACTCTTCAGTGGATTTATGCGCATGCTCCCCCAACAGTATGCTGGTATCGTAGGTTATAAGATTTCTTCCGCTGTTAGATTTCGGGTCAGACTCGCGCTATTGTTCTTAAGGGTTTTATGGAGGAAATTGTTATAGGCAACTTCAACAAACCCTAACAGGGAAGCTCAAATTATGACCAAAGTAAGCGCCACAATAGGTCAAAAAAAACGAATCGCTCTTATCGCTCACGACAACAAAAAAGCCGACCTGCTGGACTGGGTCAAATACAACCGCGAAACCCTACTAAAACATGAACTGTACGCCACTGGAACCACAGGCAAAATCTTAGCCAACGAGTTGGGCTGCGAAATCACGGTCTTTGAAAGCGGGCCGTTAGGAGGCGACCAGCAGATAGGCTGCCGCATCGCTGAAGGTCAGATTGATTTTTTGATTTTCTTCTGGGACCCCTTAGAGCCGCTGCCCCATGACCCCGACATAAAGGCGCTGTTGCGTGTCGCTGCAGTTTGGAACATTCCAGTGGCTTGTAATCGGACTTCGGCGGACTTTATTGTTTCTTCGCCCTTGATGACCCAAGATTACCAGCGTATGCTACCTGACTACGAGACGTACAGGCAACGGTTCAAAGATAGGCAAATCAGGCTCTAACGCTAAACACTGCTTTTTTCTCTTTCAAGAAAAGGTTGGCAAAAGTCTTTTTAGAAGCAGACCCAAAATAAGAACATCGTATGTTTCTTCAGCTTCCAAGAGCCGCCACTGTTCATGAATCTACAAGAAAGGGAGAGAGAAAATGATTCACCAATATGACGCCGTAATCGTTGGCGCAGGAATCGCAGGGTTAACAGCAGCTCTGCAAGCCTCCCAAACCTGCCATGTTGCGGTTCTTAGCAAAATCTACGCTCCTCGCGCTCACAGCGGCTCCGCGCAGGGCGGCATCTCTGCAGCGTTGGGCAACGAAGAAGAGGACCACTGGGAGTGGCACATGTATGACACTGTCAAAGGCGGCGACTACCTCACTGACCAAGACATCGCCCAGATTCTCGCCCGCGAAGCCCCCCAGCGCCTCATCGAACTCGAACATCTGGGCGTGCCCTTTAGCCGCAACACCCAAGGCAAAATTGAGCAGCGGCGGTTTGGGGGACACACCCGCAACTTTGGGGAAGCTCCTGTTCGCCGAGCTTGCTATGCTTCTGACAGGACAGGACGCGTAATTATGGATGCTCTCTATGACCACTGTATGGTGCGGGGTGTAGAGATTTTTGATGAAGTTTTTATCACTTCCCTTTTGCGTTCAGAGGGCAAAGTTTGCGGCGTCGCGGGGTACAAGCTGGCAACAGGGGAACCCATGATTTTCCACGCTAAAGCAGTTCTGCTGGCTACTGGCGGCTGCGGACGCATCTTCAAAACCACTTCAATGGCGTTTGCCGCCACAGGCGACGGCTTTGCTTTAGCTTACGATGCAGGCGTGCCTTTGGAGGACATGGAGTTTGTTCAGTTTCACCCCACAGGCATCCACAAACTGGGGATTTTGGTTAGCGAGGCAGCCCGAGCGGAGGGCGGAATTTTACGAAACGGCAAAGGCGAAGCGTTCATGGAACGGTACGCGCCGACGTTGAAGGATTTGGCGCCACGCGACATAATTTCCAGAGCCATCCTCACCGAAATCGCAGAAGACAGAGGCATAAACGGCAAGGATTTTGTGTATTTGGATTTGTCCCATCTGGGCAAGGCGCAGTTGGAGCAGAAGCTTTCGGAGGTCACCTCGTTTGTCCAAACGTATCTGGGAATTGATGCGAGCCAGTCGCCTATTCCTGTGGCTCCAACCTGCCATTACATGATGGGCGGCATCCCCACAGATGCAGTTGGACACGTGTTGGCTGATGGAAAAAACCAAGTGCTTGGGGGATTGTATGCAGCGGGCGAATGTGCCTGTGTAAGTGTCCATGGCGCCAACCGTTTGGGGACAAATTCGCTGATTGATTTGGTGGTTTTTGGCAAACGCGCGGGAACCGACATCGCCAGATATGTTGCCCAGAACAATTTGCCCTCACTGCCTTCTGGTGCAGAATCCGCAGTGAAGGAGAAGGCGCAGGGTTTGCTGGAGTCTCAGGGAAACGAGCGGATAAGCCAAATTCGGGCGGAAATGCAAAAAACCATGACCCAACAGTGCAGCGTGTTTCGCGACCGCCCAAACTTGGAGGAGGCGTTGTGCAAGATTGGAGAGCTAAAAGCACGTTACGCTCAAGTTGGGTTGTCGTTTAAGGGGAAACGTTGCAATTACGAGTTAGAGGACGCATTGGAGCTGGGAAACATGCTAAAGCTCGCTGAAGCCATCGCGTACTCAGCGCTGTTGCGGCAGGAAAGCCGCGGTGCCCACTTTCGCAACGACTATCCTCAACGCAACGACCACGACTGGCTCAAGCACACCCTGCTTGCCCAAACCCCAAACGGAATCCAAGTGGACTACAAACCCGTCACGGTCACGCGGTTTAAACCAAGAGCAAGGACTTACTGATGCAAGTCAAACTGCGCATTTTTCGTTTCGACCCCCAAACCGACCTCCAACCCCACTATGACACCTTCACCGTTAACTCGGAGCCTACCGACAGAGTACTGGACTGCCTCAACAAGATACGCTGGGAGCAAGATGGCAGCTTAGCCTACCGCATGAGCTGCGCCCATGGCATCTGTGGCTCCGACGGCATGACCATCAACGGCGTTTCAGCGTTGGCTTGCCAAAAACTCGTCAAAGACTTTCCGCCTGACAAAGAAATTCTTATTGAGCCGTTGAGTGTGTTTGCGGTGGTGAAGGATTTGGTGGTGGATTTGGAGCCTTTTTTTGAGCGTGAAAAATCCGTTCACCCATCGGGAGGCATTGCGTTAACAGAGGCAGCGGAAGACGTGGAGCATCTGCAGTCGATGGAGGAGCGTGCACGGTTTGATGACGACATTAAATGCATCATGTGTGGCTGCTGTGTGGCGGCGTGCCCTGTTAATCAGGGAGAAGACCCGGCATATGTGGGTCCAGCGGCGGTGGTTAGGGCGCACCGATACATTTTTGACTCCCGCGTAGGCGACACTTTGAAGCGGCTGCAAATTATGGATACCCCGCATGGTGTGTGGAGCTGTAAGAGTTACTTTAAATGTACGCAGGTTTGCCCAAAAAAAATCCAAATAACAAAGCACATCGTGGAAGTTAAGCGTAAAATCCTAAGTGACCTAAGACACAAAAAGTGACCCCAACTCGGGTGGGTGCGGGTAGGTCGACTACTTTTGGGTAGACCCTTAGCACTCTACGTTTTGAACAGTTTATAGCTGAGAAGTCCCATTTAGAAGTGATGCACTATGACTTTAGAGGGTTACTCGGAGTATAAGAGGCGGGAATTTTGCAACGACGTCAAATGCCCCGTGCAAATGACCCTTAACGCACTTAAGGACCAGCCGGAAACCTACGAGTTGATTCGCCAAACCTGCAGCACCGCCTGCAGGTACACTACATGGCAGTTTCACCATTGGCTTATAGAAAAAGGCTATTTGATTGTCCGTCAGAAGGAAAAAGTTGAAAAAACAAAAGCAACCCCTTAAATGTGAGCAAAAAATTCAAAAAGAAGCAACATCACACTTTTCAATAACTTAGTTTAACTCAAAATTAAATAGTCAATAATATATTTTACGCAAAAAGAAATCAATTCTGCAAACAAACAAGTGTCGACCTGAGATTACACCTGAGCAAAAGCGATAAATATTATGTCCTAATATACCGTTGACCTTGATTTTGTTGAGGGAAAGTAAATGTCAAGAATTGTTAAACCAGAAGAAACATCAGAAAATACATCGAAGAAAGTCTTGCGCTTTCTAAACGCTGCAACCACAAGCGAAGAAATTGCAAACGCAATTGAAGTACCCGGTGAAAGAGACGTTGACCTAAAAATTGCTCAACGCATCTTGGACACCAAAACAAAAAGCGGTCCATTCACCACATTGACAGAAGTAGCCGACATCCCCCTGATAGGCCCAAAACGTTTCAGCGCAATAGTCGACCAAATTGGCACGATGCAGGAAGGGGTAGAAAAACAGAGAACACAATTCAAAACCCTAATCGCCGCCAACCCAAACTACTTCGGAAACATGACCAGCAAGCTGGTAGCCGAAAAATTCAAGCCGATAGTTCCAATGGCAACAAACACGAAATATGAAGAAATTGTCTGCGTAGGCTTATACCCCGAAGACAACGTTTTGGAAGCTGTAATCAAAGTCAAATTACCTAACGGCTACCTCGGACCTTTATGCGCCCAAGGGAGCAAAGAATACGTATCATTCTACATTGACTACAACGACGGCGCAGGCTTCGAGTTAGCAGGCGCAACCGCAGAAGTAAACGTCCATGACCTCTCATCAGTTGACGGTGAACACATCTATTATGCTGTAAGAACCTCATTCACACCCAAAAAACAACACTTCTGCAATTCTCCCCAAATCGTAAAAGTGCGCGCAATTCTTTCATGGCAAACAATTCCCACAGGACCCAACTACCCGCCAGCATGGGGCAACGTGGTGGAATGCTGGGTACAAATCAAACCATATAAAACACTAATCCTTGCCCTACCCGAATTCACGAAAACAGAAAACATGGTTTTCGTCGGCGACAAACTCGAAGTCAAAGCCATGATTGAAAAATCAATAGCCGCCGAAGAGATGATGAAGAAAGAAGGCAAAATTGAAGCAGAACGCGCTAACTTCAAAGAACTTATCACCAAGAACCCCAACTATTTCGGTTCCATCAGTAAATCGCAAGAAAAATCGCCACTCATGAAAGCAGTAAAATCAATGCCGTCTTCAACCGTCAAAGATTTGCTACCCAAACTTGTAGTAAATCCCGACCTGCTCATTCCAGTAGTCCTGGTTGACCCCAAAGTAAAGTATGAAGAGCTTAAATGCGTGGGCCTTTACCCAGAAGGCGACCTCTTAGAAGCCATAATCGAACTGAAGCTGCCCTCAGGATTCAACGGTGACCTCTGCACGTTAGGCAGCCAAGAATACGTGGCATTCTACATCGACTGGGGCACAGGCTATCAATACGTCAACACCGCATCCGTAGCCGTCCACGATATCCCTAAAGCTGCAGACAAACACTTGTTCTACGCTGTCAAAGCCACCATTCCAAAAGAAATAATTGAATCAAAGCTTGAGGAATGCACAACTGAAAACGTAGTCAAAGTAAAAGCCATCCTGTCGTGGAATGCTGACCCCACACCTTATGGGCACACCTACACGCCAGCGTGGGGTAACGTGCTTGAGAAACAAATCCAGATCAGACCACTAAACGGTGCGAGCGCCGAATGCAAACTTGAAATTGTAAGCGGGATACACGTCGACGACATCGCACAGGTTGGAACCCAAAAAGGCTTAGCCATTAAGATTTATGCAGGCGACACTGTTCCAGGAACCTATGACCGCCCATTTGGTGGGTTGGTTGCGGTTTGGGCAAACATAAACCTCTACCAAGTCGAATACTATCGATTCAGATACAGCGAAGATAATGGTCTAACATGGAAAAACGTTATGGACAAACGAACCGCAAGAAGCATTTTCGGTTACAGCATCAAACGCGGTCCTGACGCGGATGGATGGTTTAGCAGAGCTGAATATGAAGACGACCTTGACAACTACAGTCTCACATCACTTGCGCAGTGGAACACAGCTGGCAAAAACGGAAACTATCTTCTCAAGTTGGAATTAGCAAACGGGGCACATACATTACTTAAGAGCAGCGAAGTGCACCTCGTCATCGACAATGTACAACCAAAACTGTTCACTTTTGGAGGAACCCCCACACCCTTACCAGCCAAAGGCGTAGTTATAAAAGATACAGCAGGCAACTATCGGAAATGCGGAACATTTACGGGACCAGAGCCTATTGTCATCTATGGCAACTTCAGCGACGACTACTTCAGAAACTACTCCCTGACAGTTTTCGGCGGAAACATCAACGTTTCAGGTGTCGGAATCGGTTCTGGAACATACGACCCCCCGACGAGCACAACCAACGAAACTGGGGTAATTGGAGCTGCTGACGGCGGAATGGGACAAGAACTGATGCAACTTAACCTCTGTGGAGTAACTCAATCTCCTGCAAAAGTCAAATGTGCCTACGGTGTGAAGCTTGGAATTTGGACGCGAACTATCGTAGGTTACATGAGCGGATACCAGTTCGACACCACAAGCCAACACCAAGAGGCATTCGTTACTTTCGACTGGGACCCCTCCGGCTGCCCAACATAAAAGCCCAGAAAACGTTGAAGATGTCTAAACATCTTCCCCCTTGTTTTTCTTTATAATCTTTTTAGCAATATTGCAGCTTATGGTCTTATCATAGGAAGGGTTATTTAATCGTTAAGCCAGAACACTCAACGGAGATATGAAATATGGATTGGGGAATGAAAAACCGCTTATCACAACTCATTCAGAAAGACGGCAAAGCCCTCTTTTTGCCCATTGACCACGGATACTTCCAGGGTCCAACTCACTGTCTGGAAAAACCCGCCGAAACCATAAAGCCGCTCTGGCAATACGCAGACGCCTTAATGCTAACCCGCGGCGTGCTCAGGAACTGCATTGACCCCGCAATCTCAAAACCAATTATAATGCGCGTGTCAGGCGCAGTCAGCGTAGTAGGCGACATGACCGCCGAAAGCATAGTCACATCCGTCAAAGAAGTCATTCGGCTCAACGCCTCCGCAGTTTCCATGTCCGTTTTTGTGGGAACAGGCGGCGAAAACAAAAGCCTAACCAACCTTGGCAAACTGGTGGATGAATGCGAAGACTACGGCATACCCACCATGGCGGTAACCTCGGTTGGGCGTGAACTGGAAAAACGGGAAGCCCGATACTTGGCGTTGGTGGCAAGAATCTCCGCTGAAATCGGCGCCCGCGTCGTTAAAACCTACTACTGCAAAGAAAACTTTGAAAAAGTCGTCGACGGCTGCCCTGTACCCATCGTTATCGCTGGCGGACCCAAAACGGAAACCCAGAAAGAAGTTTTTGACTTCGTTTATGACGGCATGCAAAAAGGCGCCATAGGCGTGAACCTCGGCCGAAACATCTGGCAAACCGCCCACCCCGCTGCGGCGATGCGCGCCATCCAAGCCATCATACACAAAAACTACAACGCCAACGAAGCCAACGACCTCTACGAGCAGGTTATCGCAGGAAAAGCATAACCACCCGTCGTCTTTTTTGGTGACGCGAATGCTTGTTGCCATGTACTACAACAACAAAGATGTCCGCATACAAGAAATGCCAAAACCCACAATCGGCGACGATGAATTTCTCCTCAAAGTCATGGCGTCAGGCATCTGCGGAAGCGACGTCACCGAATGGTACCGCGTCCCCAGAGCCCCCAAAGTGTTGGGGCATGAAGCAACAGGCGTCATTGAAGAGACGGGAAAAAACGTCACCAAATACAAGATGGGCGACCGCGTCTTTGTCTCGCATCACGTGCCCTGCAACACGTGCCGTTACTGCCAACGTGGACATCACACCGCATGCGAAACACTACACACAACCAACTACTACCCGGGCGGCTTTGCGCAGTATATTAGGGTGCCAAAAATCAATGTGGAAAACGGCGTATACCCCTTGCCCAGCGACATGTCATTTGAGGAAGGCACCTTCATTGAGCCACTAGCTTGCGTGGTTAGGGGACAGCGGCTCGCGGGGCTTAAAAAAGATGACACTGCATTGATAATCGGTGGCGGTTTAGCAGGAATTCTTCATACACAGTTGGCTAAGGCAAATGGCGTGCAAAACGTCGTGGTTTCCGACATTAACCCGTTTCGGTTAACCCAAGCCGAAAAATTCGGCGCAAACCACACGATAAACACCAAAGAAAATGTCCCCCAAAAACTCAAAGAAGCAAACAATGGGCGCCTAGCTGACCAAGTTATTGTTTGCACTGGAGCAACACCCGCGGCTTTAACGGCGTTGCAGTGTGTGGATAAAGGCGGCTCCATCCTGTTCTTTGCTGTACCCGACCCCACCGTGCGCATTCCCGTGCCCATCACGGACTTTTGGCGCAACGAAATCACCATGCGAACCAGCTACGGCGCTGCCCCAGAAGATTTGGAGGCATCGTTAGGGTTGCTTTCGCACCAGAAGTTAAATGTACAGGACATGATTACCCACAGACTGCCTTTGACGGAGGCAGCGGAAGGATTTAGGCTGGTAGCTACTGCAGGGGAATCACTGAAAGTGATTTTGCAACCCAACAATCCATAGCCACATCCTTCCTGTTGCAGGTTAGATTTCGAACCGTTCCACAATTTTCTGCTCTTTCTCGCCGGTGATTTCAGCCACCACATGAAAATACTTCTGCAGCCCTGAGGTTTCGATGCGCGGCTTAAGCAGCTCATCTATCTGAAAAACCCCGGCAGAGTTGGACATGCTGATTTTTATAGTGATTGGCTTAGCGTCGGGGGACTCGTTTTCTAGGATTTCGACTTTTTCGATGCTTAGAGCAGAAACGGCGTGAATGTCCACTTTCCCTGCGCTGAACGGGATGCGGGCGCGTCCAGCCTCCATGTCTAAGGCGTCTGCGATGCCCACGATGCCTGCCTCCAATGTTAACGGGTTATTGTTGGGCAAATAGGGGCGTTCATGCGAAACAATGGCGTGGAGAACTTCGGAAGTGAGTATGGCGGCTTCTTCTTCGGTGTATGCGGGTTTGAGGCATGCTTCAAGAAATTCCAGCGCCAACAAGCCACTGTACATCTCGTGGTGGTTCCGAATGACCACCATGCCTAAGTCGTGAAAGATGGAGCCTAAAACCACCACAACCTCCGCATCCTCGTTTCGCATGCCGTAGTCTTTAACGATGCTGGGCGTTACCTGCCTGCCGATGAGGATACGCAAAAGCTTCAACGCTAAGTTTGAGACGATTTTTACGTGGGTGGGTCCATGGTCAGTGTAGCCCAAGCGGTCAATAGCCATTACATTGCTGCACCGCCAGTAAGTGTGCAGTTTACGGTTTTGCTTAACCGAATCCATAACTTGCTGAAGCTTAGGGTTATCTCTGTAGGGTATGTTAAAAGTGTAAGACATCAGGCGGCACCTCAAACTACAAAGCTTATTGTGCATCCTGAAAATTTAAACTTACGTCAACCGATAAGTTAATCTGAGGTGCGGTCAAGCATCGGATTCTTTTTAGGAGGCGTATAGGTGGCTTTTTTGGCTTTCTTCATTGCTTGAACGCCTTCGTCCCAGGTCATAAGCGGCGTAATCTTTACTTGCCTGGGGGCACCGCCAGCCATGAACAGCATAGAAACCACCGCCGCATCCACATTGTTTGGCAACTCAAACAACGCAACCACATCAAACTCACCAAACGAGAGAAAAGCGAACTCAACTTTGCCACCCAAATTCTCAATTGCGGGACGAACAAGCTCAAGCCGGTTTTGGGGCTCTTTGATTAGGGTGTTCCAAGCAATGTTAGTGTAAGATAACTGCACCAAGTAGAAGGGCATTTCTAAAAACCTCTCTAGAAATTCTTTTGTGACCCAAGATAAACTTTACCTTCAGAGTGGAAGCGTCGCCCAATTTGTGGGGCAACTCTCTGTTGAAGCGTTTTTTGTGAAAACGGATAAACAGGCTTTTAAGCAACGTCTTCCACTCTTCAAAGCAATTAACCCGAGAGATGTGTTGGATGGGTAAGAAAAAAGTGTTAAACGAAGGAAACCTCAACGAAATGGTTTACCCTTCACAAGGCGAATTGCTAGGTGTAGTTACGAAGTTACTGGGCTTTGACCGCATCATGGTCAAATGCCAAGACGGCAAAGAGCGCTTATGCCGCATCAGAGGAAAAATGAAACGCAGAGTCTGGATACGCGAAGGCGACGTGGTTTTAGTTTCGCCGTGGGACTTCCAAACCGACACACGCGGTGACGTTACATGGCGTTACACTCACGGGCAAGCAGAAATTCTGCGCCGAAAAGGCTTCCTCACCGTTTAAACAACCCAATCTTCTTCTTTGTTTGTTAAACCCTTTTATGCTCCTTAAACGATTTTGCTGACGGATACGTTATGTCAAAAGCCCGCGAAAGAATCACCCGCCAAGAAAAAAGAATCGAACGCCGAGACCGCATGCTCGTCCACGACTTCAGCAACGAACGCGCAACCATCGAAGAAGTTTTTGACCAATCCACACGGATGGTTCTGTACCGGTTTCTCACCAGCGGCATCCTGCACGAAGTGAACGGTGTGGTGAGCGCGGGAAAAGAAGCGCGGGTTTACTGGGGCAAAACTAAAACTGGGGAAGAGCGGGCAGTCAAAATCTACTTGACTTCGTCTGCGGAGTTTAAGAAGGGCATGCTCATGTACATTGAAGGGGACTATCGTTTTCGAAATGTCAAGCGGGACACACGCTCGCTGATTTCGACGTGGGCACAGAAGGAGTTTCGGAACTTGGATGCAGCCGAGAAAGCAAAGATTCGGGTGCCCAAACCCATCGCTGTCGAGCGAAACGTGGTTATTATGGAGTTTCTTGGGAAAGACGGCGTTAGTGCCCCTTCGCTTAAGGAGCAGTCGCCAAAAGACCCCCAGAAAACATACAAGCAAGTGATAACATTCATGAAGCGGCTGTACCGTAAAGCCGAGCTCATCCACGGGGATTTAAGCGAGTACAACCTGATGATTTGGAAAGGAAAACTGGTTATGTTTGACATGTCCCAGTCTGTGCCCACAACTCACCCACTCGCAAGCTCTCTTTTAAACCGAGACATAAATAACGTGAATAGGTTCTTTAAGCGCCAAGGCGTAGAAGTTCTGTCAAACGAAGAAGTTTACAAACAGGTTACAGGTAAAAATGTCAAATCTTAATTCATTTGTACGAATACCCAAAGAACGTGTCGGCGTACTCGTTGGCCCTGAAGGCACCGTGAAACGCGACATTGAAGAACGGTTACAAGTTAAACTAGAAATTGCCAGCGAGGATGGCGGGGTGACAATCAAGCTTGACGAACAAGCCCCTGATCCATCGTTGATTTTACGAGCAAAAGACGTAGTTACAGCAATCGGCAGAGGCTTTGCGCCTGACCAAGCATTTCGCCTCATCCGTAATGAAGATGCCATCTTTGACTTTGTTGATTTACGGACGATTTTCGGCAGGTCCGACTCGGATATTCGACGTGTAAAAAGCCGCATAATAGGCATGAACGGCAAAACCCGACGCACCATCGAGGAACTAACAGAAGCGGATGTGGTGGTTTACGGGCACACAGTCGGCTTCATCGGCGACTTCAGCGAAATTGAAGTGGTAAGGCACGCGGTTCAGATGATTATTCAAGGCAGCGAACATCACACCGTCTACAATTACCTACAAAAGAAACGCCGCGAACTCAAAAAAGAAAAACTCGAACTCTGGGAAAGAAAAGAAGAATAAACATTCCGCACAAAACAACCTTTTTTAGTCAACAGAAATACCAAAATAGCCAAGAGTCAGGCTGAGTTTTTAGCTTCTAATCAATTTTTGCTCCATTTTTCAGCAGAAAAGAAAAAAGAAGAGGATGGGGGCTATTTGTTGCGTCTTCTTAGGACAAGAGCTAATGCGGCTACAACTATTACAACGGCGGCTGCTGCTATGGCTAGATATGTTGTGGTGGGCAATGCGCTAGTTGGGGGAACAACAGCGGTTGACGGTGAAGAAGAGGAGGTCTGCACTGGTAACGTAGGAGATGGAGAGGGGGTCTGTGAAGGCGCGGTAGGTATAGGCGAAATAGCCGTAGGTGAGGCTTTGGGTGCTTCTTGCACGTTTATGGCGGTTTCCGCAAATGAGCTGTAGTATGAGTTGGAGCCTTCGAAAGTAGCGATTATGGTGTAGGTGCCTGGGACTTCAGGTGTGAATGCATATGAGTAGTAACCGCTTGCATCGCTGGTGGTTGTGCCAATTTCGTAAAAGTTGCCGTTAGGGTCAAGTGTTTCCAGCTTTACTTCCACGCCCATCGCATTTGCGGGCATCGGTTGCTGCATAAACATATATTCCATCCATGCTGCCATGCTTTCGTCAGATATCGCCGGCGTGTCCTTGAGGGTGAAGTCTAAAATGCCGTTGGTATTACGCCTTCCCGCGGGTGACTGGTCAGTGACTGCGCCTTCCACTAATACGTTATTTCCGAATGTTGAAACCTTTGGTGAAGCGGTAACTGTGGTGGCGCTAGGTCCCTTGCCGAACGCGTATATCGACATGTCGTAGTAATTCAAACCCACGACAATGCCATCTGCGATGTACACGTTTGGCTCAGTAGGGGACATCCTGCCGCCCCAGAAGAGTATACTCCATACTTCTTCTCCAGTCTCTGCATCGACACAACGTAAGTTTGGTCCACGCCACAGTGGCTGCGTAGGAGAGTGCTCGCTTGAGACAGTGTAGATTTTTCCGTCAGCAATACAGGCAATGCCGATTGGATAGTTGCCAGCATAGGGGGATTCGTCGCCGACTGTTGTGGCGTTGTAGGTCCATAGGATGTCTCCGGTCGTAAGGTCATAAGCTCTTAATTGTCCGCCGTAGCCATAGGAAAGCAGTTTTCCTTCATAGATGGTCTCACTCAAACCGTAAAAGTTGAAGGCTTCCTCGGGTTGAGTTGGACCCCAAAGGAGCTGCATTGTATCAAGGCTGTAGCCCCACCGCTGCAATGTCATTCGTTCTTCAAAGAGAAAAACACCATCTTCGGGGTCTACCTCTCCTAGACCTACGCCGTAGCTTGTTAAGCCGCTGCCTGCAGCTAAGTCGGGTACGGATTGGGGTGGCGTAAAGGTTTTGTTCCACAGCAGTGTGCCCTCTTCACCGGGTTTGAGGCTTAAACACCACAGGTTACCTTCTTCAATGTAGGTGCCGTTGTTCTTGCCAGCAGTTCCACCGATTACAAAGTCGTCTTGACGAACCGTTAGTAAGCTTCCCTTCATTGCGGGTGTGATTGTCACGTTTAGTGACCAGCCTTGGTTACCATCGTGAACATAGTATCCAAGAGGTTTAGCGTCGCCACCGAAGGCGCCTCCCATAGGTCTCCATTGCCAGTAGTTGGTTCCAGTTGAACCCCCAAGCATGGAGGGTATTGCAGAGGAATTCCACACTTGCAAGTATTGTACTCCGTCGATTGTGTTAAGGCTGTAACGCAATATGCTACCGTCTATGCCGTAGACTCCGGTACCGCCAGCAGAAACATTAGCTACTTTTGCCACAGACTGCAAAGTATATCCATCAAGCATCTCCCAAGTCTGCTTTCCCAGCTCGGAGGTATTATTCTCAGGTAGAGTGACACCAGATGTTCTCCACAAGTAGGGGAAGCCTCCGTGCTGGTTTGGTGACTCATAATTGTAGATCTGCCCAAATGCGGGTTTCGTGCTGTTTTCGAAAGACAACAGCTCGCCTGTGTACAGGTCAATGACTAACCAGCCGCTTGTGGAGTGGGCGGTGTTGCGCCAGTCGAGGATAAGTTTTCCTTGGATAATTATGGGATTGCCTAAGTTGATGCCTTGATAATGCGAGGTTGCATAACCGGTGTCGCCAAACCATTGGTCCATAATGCCTCCAGCGTAATAGGGCATTGTCCACAGTATGTGAGCGCTTTCAGTGGCTATACCATGCCCATAGACCTCATTTGGGGTAAACATGCTGGTCACGTAGGCGCTGCATCCGGGTGCGATGCTTTGCGCGTCACCGCCTAGCCAGTTCCCGGCAATGGAGGACCAGTCCCTATTTGCGCTGTTTATCGGGCGGGTCCAGTAGCTGGTGGGAGCGGGATTTTCGTACCAGCCTGTAACTGGGTCTTCTTGTACGGTAAGGTATACGGGTTCGCTTGTGGCGGGTCCGTAGACGTCGTTGAGGCTTGGGTCATTGATGGGAACTCCGGAGGCACTGGGAAGACCCGTTATGGTGTACGCAGGCATCTGAACTACGATTGCGTAGGTGCCTATTTGGGTGGGTGTGTATGTGGTGTATGAGCCGCCTACGGGGTCAGAATCAAATGGTCCTAGCGTTTCGGTTGTTCCGTCAGGTGCAGTTACGTCCACGTTAAAGACCCATCGGTCACCGTATCTGCTGTCTTCAGCAGCGGTGGGGGGAACCCAGTTGCACCAAAAGACGATTAAAGCTTGTTGGTTCACGCCTACGGTTCGTGGTGAAACACCGGCATAGCACCAAGCGGGAATGCTCAATGGCGGGTCGTGAGCGGCTGTTATTGGCAAAGCTACAAGTGCACCAGTGATAGTCAACGTTAGTAGTAAAGCAATTGCGGCAGCTAATAGTTTATTTCTAAAAATTTTCATTTCGTTCTCTCTCCAATAATGGTGGTTTCATATATGATTTGGTGCGGTTATAAAATTTTTTAGAAATCAAGGCACACGAGCGCTCTTGACAAACATATTTTATCAAATTTAACGCATAGATGAACCACTCACTACACTAAAGACACAAATCACCTAAAATTCAAAAGAACGCTCGTTTCCTGATTGGGGGCTCTTAGAGGCACAACACGCACTCAAAGAGCAACGCATTTGCCTCCCGCACTCAAGATCGTAATCATCCTACGCGTCTTTGGGCCAAAGTCGTCATCGCCCACCAAACCAAAACAACCGTTCGCAGCATTAAAACATTCAGGCATACCCATGCTTAGAAGACGTAGACTTCGTTTATGCTTATGATGCCGTTGTCATCCACGAGTCGTTTCAGCTCTGGCAGCAGTGGCTCCAGTTTCTCCTGCTCGTCAACAACCTCTATAATTAGGGGCATGTTCACGGTGACGCCTTCCAAATGCAATGTGCTTTTGCCGCGTTTGCCAAACCCGTCCACGCCAGTCCAAGCAGTGGCTCCTGCAATGCCCGCTTTTCTGAGCAGGTCCATGATGAGGGTTTCTAAGCGTTTGCCACATAGTTCGTCGTTCTTTTTTATACGTATGGTTAGGTTCCACATTTTCTGCATCAACGCAGCAAGCCCTCCAGAATGATTGTAGCTATGGTTCTGCCGCCAATGACTGCGCCAAGCGACAAGCCCACGTTTGCAAGAATGTTGACTGCTGCAAGGTATAAACTGTTGTTGTCCAGCAGGTTGCTGGTTTCCAACGCAAACGAGGACATCGTGGTCAAGGAGCCACAGAAGCCCACGGCAACCATCAGGGAGTATTTTGCGTCAAAGTTTAACGCCAAAGCAGCCACTGAGAAAGCACCTAAAATGAAGCTACCCAAAATGTTCACGAGCAAAACGTTGACTTTTAATGCGCCAAACAGGATTGGGGTTTCGGTGATTTGGTACCGTAAAAGTGCACCCAGCACTGCGCCTGCCGCCAGTAATCCGATTTCTATCAGTTGCGTTTTTGTGCCCACCTACGTTGTCTCCGCTAAGGTAGGCATCATCAGCGACCGCTGTGGCGCGGTTTAGACATTCACTGTCTAGGCTAATGCCATAGCCACCTCAAAACGGGGTTAAACAATATTAATACTTATCTCCACACAAAAAGCGATGAATATGCTGAGTAAAATCAAAGTGACGCCATTAGCTGCGGAAAGCTTTGGAGTCCGCTCCATGTGCACGCTCGTGGAGACGCCAGATGTTGCGGTGCTGCTTGATGCAGGGGTTTCGTTGGCGCCATACCGTTTCCGTTTGCTTCCGCATCCCTTGGAGTTTGAAGCCATAGCTAAGCTTCGGGGACGCATTGCGGAGGCGGCTGCTAAGGCTCAGGTAGTCACCATCAGCCACTACCACTTTGACCATCACACACCCAGCTACACTGATTGGCTGGTTAACTGGACAAACGAAGGCGAAACCGCACGCCAAATATACCAGGGCAAAACCGTGCTTATGAAGAACCCTAAAGAACACATAAACGCGAGCCAGCGGCAAAGGGCATGGATGTTTCAGAAAACAGGCGGCAAACACGCCAAAACCATGGAAACAGCAGACGGCAAAACCTTCAACTTCGGCGAGACGGCGGTGCGGTTTTCAGGTGCAGTTCCGCATGGCCCGGCAGATTCCATGCTGGGCTGGGTCATCATGACAGCCGTACAGCACGGAGAGGAAAGGTTTTTGCATGCACCCGATGTGCAGGGACCAATGGAAAAAGCAACTGCAGAATACATCAAAGCAGAAAAGCCGGATTTGTTGATGATTGGGGGGCCACCATTTTATCTGGGCGGCTTTAAGGTGGATGAAAATCAAATCCGTAAAGGCAAAGAAAACCTTCAAAGCATCGTAGAGGCGGTTCCCGTAACCATCATGGAACACCATGCACTGCGGGATGCCCAGTGGCGCACCGTGGCTGAACCGCTTTTTAAGGCAGCTGAGGTTTCAGGAAACAGGTTGGTGACGGCGGCAGAGTTCGTGGGGGAGAAGAACTTGTTTTTGGAGTCGAGGCGAAAGCAGCTTTACGCCGAGTTTGAGCCTTCAAAAGAGTTCCTGCAGTGGACCCATACGAGTGATACGCAAATTAGCCGCGTTAAACCGCCAATTTTAAAATGAACCCCAAGGATGGGGGGTTTATTAAATGAAGGAAGGGAGGTTATTCTGTGGGTTCTTGCTGTTTTTTCCATTCGTCTTTGGTTGCGTTGATTATCTTTTCCATGGTTTGGGGTTCTTGCATGTCGGCGATGGCGTTGGTTAACTCGTATTTGATGAGATAACTCATTTGGCTGGGCATTAGGGGTTCAGGGGTGCCTGTTTGATAGAGTTTTAGGGCACGCAGTCCAAAGCGCACCAGAAGGCTTTGGAGTTCGGTTCTGAGGTTTTCAAGTTCGTTGGCGCTGTTGGTCATGGTTTGGGCGTATTCTTTTGATTTCTGGGGGTCGGTTAGGTTATCGCGTTCAGTCATTCTTACACATTCCTAACCTGTTAGTGTCAGGGTAAGATTATAGCTTTTCCATCTTATCCATAAGGAGGAGCTTGGTGTCCGCGGTATTCTGTAGGGAACTCTGTATTCGGGATTCACAACAATTAAATCACGTCTTCTATATAGTTATCTTGATAGGTATGGTGGACTATTCAGAAATGCCATGCGTTTCCTGCCAGCGGCATAGTGCAAAAAACAAAGAATCCCGCTGCATTCCAGGTAAATGTCGAAAACTTAACGAATGGCTTATGGACAAAGAGACGCCTAAAACAGAAAAACTCAAGGCGCCTATAAATCAAGAAATTCCATACATCGTCTAAAATAAAGTTCAACTTTTCTTGCCCTTTTTAAGGCTTAATTTTGACAACATAGAAGTCGTATCTTCCGCCATTGCCAACCGAGTTAGTCCACCCAACCAAAACAAAGCCACCATTGTCTACAGAGACCGCGGCATAGGCTTCTTCAAAACCGCTTCTGCCCACGGTGCCGCTCCAAACTTCCCGCCCAACATCATCAACTTTGAAGAGCCAAAAATCCCGTTGCCCATTCCCAAAAGAAAAAGTCGTTCCAACAACCAAGAACTCGCTATTGGGCAACGTTTTTCCTTCGGGGTCAAGTTTGAAGAAAAGAAAATCATAGTTGCCAGTTCCTGCAGGGGCGCTATACCCTGCAACCATGAAAAAACCGTTTTCGGTTACTGCGACTGCTCGTGCAGCTGTTTCAGAAAACTCGGGGTAGGTTTTGCTCCAGAGCGGGTTGCCAGAGCAGTCAAGTTTGGCGACCCCAGCTTGAGAGGCTGTGGCGTTGTTTGCAGGTTGGGTTAAGCCTGCAACCACGAGGTTGCCGTTTTGGTCTGTTGTTGCCGAGAACAGCTTGTTTATGCCTTCATTTGCCTTTAACGTGCCATTCCACAGCAGGTTACCTTGCAAGTCCAGTTTAACCACGTAGCCTTCAACAGCGCCAGAGGGCAAAAAGGTGTTCCCAGCAACCCAGAAGCCATCCTGTAAGCTGTGACACCAGCGGAATTCTGCGCCAAGGTTAGGGCAAAAAGTCTGATTCCAGAGCTGGTTTCCGTTGCTGTCGAATCGAACAGCACAAGCTACGGTTTTGCCTTGTTCAAAAGAGGTTGAAGAACCTACAACAACAAAGCCGTCTTCGACGCTTTCAACAAAAAAAGCGCGGTCATCACCGGTTCCGCCAAAAGTTTGCTCCCACATAAGTTCTGCACCTTAGCCACATCAAACGTGTGGGGGCAGAGATTATTGCAACCGTTGAAACCGAAATAATCATGACAATTAATGCTGTGGTAACCAAAAGATGCGTGTGTGGTTTTGGCTGAGAACACTCAACCGGGCAGTTAAGTGATTGGAGAAAAAGGGTTAAGTGTGGTCAGATTTCGTCAGGAAATTCGCTGGTTGTTGCGGTTTCTTCGCTGCTTGTGAGTTTGGTGAAGAGCATTTGCAGGGTCCAGATAAATGCGTTGTAGTTTGTCCAGATGGCTGCAGTTTTGAATTTTTTCTTATCGCCGGATTCGGTTGTGTTTTCGTTTTCGTGGAAGGCGATTAGCAGTTCTTTGTGGTCAGAAATCATGAAGCAGGGCAAACTTTCAGCGTCAACCATGCCTGTTTTGCCTTTGGGCATTTGGAGTTGGTCAAGGAAGAACTGGCTTTTGGGCGAGTTTTCGGTAAGCAGGGTGATGTTGAGGGTTTGCTGGTACTTTTTGAGTTTGTCAGTGAAGTCGCTGTAGTAGAGTTGGCTAAGGTATTCGCTTGGGGCAAAGATTTGAAATTCGCTTTGGGTGCGTTCAAGCAGTTCTTCAGCTTTGATGATTACTTGCTGTTCGCCTTCAAGCATTTGGAAAAGCTCTTTTTTGGCTTTTTCCACCTTAATCTGGGGCATGCTCAGCCAAAGTTCCACCAAATTGGCTTTCTCTTTTTCGAGAAGCTTGATGTTCATTTTCTGCGCATCCACCAACAAGTCGATGGCTTCGTCCAAGGGGACAGCTGTGAATTTGAGGGGTTTTTCAAAAACGCTGAAAAGGATGCCTTTCTTTTCTAAGTCGCGCAGGATACGGTAGGTTTCGGTGCGGTGCAGAGAAATTGCTTCGGCGATTTCGCCAGCTTTCTTTTCGCCTACGCGGGCTAAGTAAAGGTAAACTTTGATTTCGTTTTTCATCAAACCGAACCGTGCAAGGGTTTCTTCAATGGTGCTGAGTTGTTTGGTGAAGCCTTTATCTCGTTTGACGAACCGGAGGGAATCGTTGCGGTCGTCATGAATTTTTATCAAGTCTCTGTTTTGACTTTGGATTGCAAGTTCCATTCTATGTCCCTTCTCATGTTTCTCCGTCTGAATCTGTGCTACCGATTCGGCTGACTTAATATTAGATGATTACGACCTTGCAATTAGGCTTGAAAATACTGATTCTTAATTCAGTTTTCCCGTCCAAACTCGAGGAGTTGGCAGCATTTGAGGTTCTGTTTCGGAGTCTTTGAGTTTAAGTTTTTAATGTGAAGTGTGTGCAGTCTAAAACGTCGCGCGTCATTGTTTGTGCGAAATAAATAAAGAAGTAGTGTGGATTGTTGAAGAAGAATTGTTTGGCAGGCGTTTGCAGCGGGGTTGAGTTAGGGTTTTGTTGTGCGGTCTTTTGGGAAGTCGTTGCATTTGTAGATGTGTAGAGGTCTTTGGGGGTCTATGCGGCACCGTTTTCTAGCGTTTTTCCGCCGGATGATCGGTGCCAACTGAAAGAAGGGGCATTTGGCACAGAGAGTTGTCATAATGGTTCCTCCGAGGGGGTGCGCATCTTTAACCGACACGCTATTGTCGTTGCAAATATATTTGAGCGCAATATAAGTTTTCCGTATAAAAACCTCCCGCACAAACACCCAAAACAGGAAAACCACGCACTTTAATCAGCCAGAAACACAAGTTGCATTCGCCCAAACAGACACCCCACGCGCATCCAAACAATGAATCGACACCGGCAAACCACTCAAAGTTGCATTTTCCGCCGCAAAAAACACTGCGCAGGCGCCGTTTCCAAAGTAAACCACAGAGGGCACATCCACCGCAACCCAACCCGCAGGCGCATCCTGCTCATAATACGCCTCTAAACCACCTATCGAGGCAGGTTTACCCTCATTAGAAACACCGCAAGACAGGGTAACTTGACGACGCGTCTCATTCAACTGCACGTAGGAGCCGCTGACTTCAATTGCCGAGGTCACATTTACAGTGTAGCCTGAATTGTAACTTGAACTTAACCCCGCGGCATCCAAAGCAACATCAACAGCCATGCTTGAAACGCCCACACCGTTTGTGCCCCAAGACAAACAAACCCCCTCCGCATACGCTTGGCCAGTTACTGGAGCAAAATCCAAAGCCAAGGTTTCCCAATGTGAGTGCCCTTCAGCGGCAGCTTCAAACTGCGCCAGATTCTCCGCAAGGACTCCCGGGCTTCCTCCATTTGAAGCATTCACCAACGCACTGACAACCGTGTGCTCAACCCCCTGCTTAAGAGCCACAAACCCCAAATCGACACCAGAAGAGAAAGAGGGCGAGTTTTTTTGGATTTCATTCACGTAAACCACTGTGGAAATCAAAACAAAACCACCACCAAAGACGTGATGATAAGCACCTGCCCAGAATTACGCCGTTGCGCCGCCATTAGTTCAGCTCCGCAAGCTGTAACCGAACACGTAAACGGCGTATGTTCCGCCGCCTACACTGGCGCACAGGTAGTCCGCCGCCTCGACATGGTCACTTACCGCGCCGCCGATACAAATTGCCACACCATTTAGTGGTACCATGTCCGGGTCAAAGACGGAGAGGTTAAACCAGACCGTTGGCGAAACCACCGCTTCAAAGCAACTTTGCACCGCCGACCAGTTTCTCTGGTCCAAAAGCAATCCCAGATTCCCATCGCAATCCAAGCTTGAAAGCAGGTTAAGCGCAGAAGACGACGTAGCGCTGCCGTTTGGCTCCGAGGAGAGCCGCTGCACTGTAGGAATGAGGGTTAATGAGGAAAGCAGTAAAACTGCGGCGAAAAACGCCTCTATAACGCGTATCTGCCCTCGCTTGTCACCAAAAAAGCCGCGTTTCATTTCACAACATCTCCAAAGCGCAGTGTCAACATGCAGAGGGCACCGTCAATGGTGACGGGGTAGATATAGAGGTTGGTTTCGGAACGGGAGAAGTCTGCGCCAAAATCCAGCGGAACCTGCGGGTAAGCCACCCACTCAGCAAAGTCTGCCGTGCCGTTGGTGCCCTGCAAAACGATGATTGTGGGGCTTGCATCAGTAAAATCTGTGAGGGCATAAGAGTTGTCGGGCAGTGAGGTTAGGTTAGATTGGTAAGTGTAGCTGAACGCGCAAACCGCATCCACAGTTGCGCCAGAAACTTGAGGCGCCACAGCTAACGTGTTGTTGAGGGGCTTAAACCCAAAAACGTGAGGTTCGGCTGGGGCTCAGTAGACAGGTGACTAAACGGGAAAACTTGACAGGCAGTTATGCGTTCGTCAAAGAGGGCGCGGGCAAAAACCACAAACACTGCCTGTCCAGCTTCTGAGTTGGGCAAACTGAAAGTTGCCTCCGCTGCGCCTTGGCTGGAGGTTTCCCCAGAAAAGTCAGGGATTTTTTCACTTTGGCGTCTTCCATGTTGTGATGAGGGAAGGCTGCCAAAAAATGGATTAAGCTATTTGTGCGTCAAAAAACCTACAAATTACACAGATAAAGCAGGGAAATGCCACGGTATTTGAGCTCGACAAAATTTCGGTTAGGTTAATGTTGACGAGAAAAACTGCTCAAAATGCAGAGTCTGTATTTTTATGACACCCGTTAGCAGGTTATTTGTTTGTCTTATGCATGTTGTTATGTGTTTTTGTTATTGTGGTTGTGTGTGTTAGCTAATGTACGTACGTTAGTTTCGTGTTTAAGCGTCAGGGTTTGTTTGAACGAATTTTGAGGCGTGTGTTGAAATATGATGTTGTTGTGCACGGTTGTTCTGGTTTTGTGAAGAAATGTTTATATAAAATTTGTGTGATTGGACAATCATTTCAGCTTGTGTCGGTGAAGCAGCTCTTGCCTAAACAAGAAACAAACTGTCTCAAACAAAACCTCGATCAAGTAGACCACCAAATCCTCAACTTGCTCCAAGAAGATTGCCGCCTGAGCTTTAACAAAATCGCCGCTAAAACCCAAATCTCGGTTGGCACGGCCTACAACCGCATCAAAAACCTCGAAGCCGCGGGTTTAGTCAAAGGCTACACCGCCGTCGTGAACCCCGCAAAAGTAGGGCACGCATTAACAGCAGTTATTTTCATCCAGGTAGACGGAGAACATTTGCCCGAGGTTGAGCAGCAAATCGCCGCAGAAAACAAAGTGGTCGCAATCTATGACATAACGGGCGAGTTTGACACCGTTCTAATAGCCAAGTTCAAAGACCGCGTTGAACTGAATAATTTCGTTAAGCATTTAGCCGCTTCACCCCACATCAAACGGACGATAACCGCCGTATCCTTAGAAACCGTGAAGGAAGATTTTAGAGTCAAGCTTCCGTAAAGTCAAGAAAATCTAAAATGTGAGAAAAAAGAGAGATGTAGCCATGTCAAAAAACCCTACACGAATAACCGTTGCGTTTGATCAAACCACAGCTGCCTTGCTAGAGAAAATCAGCAAACAAACAGATATGTCACAAAGCGAAATCATGCGCCGAGCCATCAAATTCTACAATGACAACCATGAGTTAACAGACCAGAATACCCGCAAAAAAGCATACGCATACATGGATTTGCTGCTGGATGGAGAACACGTCATTTTAGATGTTGACCATTGGCTGCTTTTCCTGCAATTAGTCGAAAACAGCCCTGACGCCGACAAGTTTTGGGACGAACACCGAGAAGTAGCCCGCGCACACAAAGACCAACTGAGAAGCAAAGTCCATTCAGCCGAGGAGCTTTTGACGCGGCTTTCGATGTGTAACTTTTACCGACTAACCAAAAACTCTGAAAAAGACTTCACGTTAATCTTCGGCTCGGAATTGCCCAAAAAGTTTGTTCGCATATTTTTAGAAGAATACTTTGCCGCCATGATGATTAAAGCAGAAATCAGAGAAAACTTTACGAAGCTTAACATTTCAATAAAGACAGAGCCGAAATAAACAGGCGATAAAGAGGGAAAGTTGGTTTTTAGCCAGCGTTACTCTTCAACCATGATGAGTGTTAGGGTGGAGCGCACTTTTGGTAAGGCGCGAACGTTTCGAGTGACAGTTTCTTTGAGTTGCGCCATTGTTTCAGATTTAATCTTGGTTAAAATGTCGTAAACTCCGTATGAGAAGTAGGCTTCTTCTACGCCGGGGATGTCTTTGAGTTCACGCAAGACCTTATCTTCAAAACCTGACTCAACGTTTATGAGGACAAAAGCTCTGGGCATACGCGTTTCTCCTTTGCTACCTTAAGAAAGTTTCGGAATTAAAATATTGTGCCCCAGAGAACAAGGTTTATTGAAATCCCTTAAGGAGCACCCACGAGGCTGGTTCTTGAAAAGCCTAAGCCGCGTAGGTAGACTATGTTTTCTTTAGCCTCTACCCCTCTACGCTTTCCCTCACGTTGGTTTGGACAGGAAAAGACCCAATGAGCCCATCTGTGAAGCCAATATTGAAAACAAAACTCGCGATAACGTTCTTCTGAAGTCGTCTAAGTCACACTGTAAGAAAACTGTTTACGTGTCACTTTCCCAACAGCACAAGCAACAATAAACAAATAAACAAGCTTAGAGCTCCTGTTAAAGTGATTAACGTGTCAGAGAAAAAACGTGCCTCCAACGAAATTGAAATCGACTTCGACCGATTAGCCCGCATCGGCAGCAAACTCAACGAACTACTCACAAGAAAAACCAAAGGCACCGCCGAAGCATACGCGGTTCTGCGGTTTCTTTGTGTCTGGTATGAGGAAGATTTGGGGATAGCATTTGCACCTGACTTTGAAGCGGAACTGCACAGGGTAATCAAAGAGAACATTGAATGCCAAGACAGTGAGCTAAAGAAGCCCGCGGGCGCATAATAGTTTGTTTCCACATGTGCTGATTGATGGTTTTTCATTCAGGAAAAATTTTCAAACCTTGATTTTTAAGAGACGCAAAGTGTTTTAAGTCGAAGGTGTAGAGGCTGGCGCCATTGTTTATTGCGATAGCACCTATCATAGCGTCCGTTCTGTGAAGTGGGGTGCCATTTTTCTCAGCTTCAAGTTCAAGTCTGCTTGATAACAATGCGTCTTTTTTTGTATATTCAAAAATTGGTAACTGCAGGATTTCTTTGACAGATTTGCCATATTTGTATAAACCAAACAAAACTTCGTGTATGTTTATTACTGTAGTGCATACTTCTGTGCCACTTTCCAGAATTCGCTTAATTGCTTCATCGCCCCTCTTGGACTTTTTATCTAATATTTCAATCAGAACATCTGAATCAGCAAGAATCATCGTCTACGTTCAACTCGGGCTTCATATAACTCCGAAAGCATTTTTTCTTTGTCCGAAAATTCAACACTGCCTCTTAGCTTCAGCAGTACCCGCCTTGAATCCTGACATTCTGCGAGTCTTTCAAAAAGGTCGCTAAAACTTTCATTCTCACGTTTGAGTGACGTCAACTTATGGTAAACTTCATCCCGTATGGTGATTGTTTTAACCAAAGAATCACCAACAGATATGTGTTTAAACATGCATTTAAACACTGTGACATTTTAGCAGAGGCTATTTTGGTTTGTTGTAAGGTTCCCTAAGCAGGTTTGCCTTGAGGAAAAGCTGTTTCAGTTCCTCGTCGGTTGCCCCGTTGCGCATGGGGGTTAGGATGTCGATGAGGTTGTCGTTGCGCATCAGGCAGGGTTTTAGTTTGCCGTCGCTGGTTACCCTCATGCGGGTGCAGTGCATACAGAAGTCGCTGTTCTCTGTTGGGTGCACCACTTCCACCGTCACGTCGGGCAGGTGGTAGATGAGGCGGTTGTGCATGAGTCTGCGGGTTTCAATTTTTAGGGCGCTGTCTCGGAGCATGGCTTCTTGCTCGGTCAAAAAGCGGTGGTGCTTAGAGTAGTACTCGTTGCTCACGTTGATGGGGTCCAACTCGATGAGCTGCAAAATCACGCCCATGTCTCTGGCAAAACCAATCATTTCCGAAACGTCTTTAACGTTTACTCCGCGGAGAACGACCATATTCAGCTTAATCAGA
Organism: Candidatus Bathyarchaeia archaeon; assembly: GCA_041447175.1. Taxonomy (NCBI): domain Archaea; kingdom Thermoproteati; phylum Candidatus Bathyarchaeota; class Bathyarchaeia (SeqCode); species Bathyarchaeia archaeon. The sequence goes on from CP166960.1 coordinate 1,181,590, forward strand.
GAGAAGCCTGCTTCGATGGCTGCTTTGACGCCTGCGAGGGCGTTTTCAAGTTTGCCGCCTGTGAGGTTGTGGTAGGTTTCAGGGTTTAACGTGGACAGGCTTATGTTGACCCGCTTAAGCCCCGCCTTACGCAAAGGCAAAGCCAACCCGTCCAGCAGCAGGCCGTTGGTGGTCATCGAAAGGTCGCGCAGCCCAGAAATCTCCGACAGCTCCTGGACCAACTCGACAACGTCGACGCGCATCAACGGTTCCCCTCCCGTCAATTTGATTCGGTAAATGCCAAGGCTGACGGCGGTTTTGGCGATGCGCACAATTTCTTGCAGGGTCATTTTTTCCTCGGAAACGTTGGCATGGGCAACTTCGCCTTCGCGGTGGCAGTAGGTGCATTTTAGGTTGCAACGCTGGGTAATTGAAATTCGCAGATTCAGAAGCGGTCTGCCGCAGTTATCCTTTAAAACCATCTTCGTTATTCCCGAGCATGCTTAACGATATGACCAACCTCGGGTGATATAAGCCGTTCGACCGCAATTTGCACAGCGTCAGGAGAACCAGGTATGCAAAACAGCGCTTTCCCTTGGGCGACGCCAGCCGCCGCGCGGGACATAACCGCCGCGGAGCCGTTCTTGTCAAAGCTTAAACGGCGAAAAATCTCGCCAAACCCGGGCAGGTTTTTCTCAAAAAACGGCGAAACCGCTTCGATGGTGACGTCTTTGTGGGTTACGCCGGTGCCTCCGCTGAAAACTGCTGCTTCGACGCCGCCGTTGTCTAAGACGCTGTGGACGGCGTGTTCAATCATGGTTTTGTCGTCGGAAACTACGCGCCGAAACATCACTGTGTGCCCCGCCGCCTTGAGCAGAGCTTCGATGGTGTCGCCTGAAACGTCGGTGGTGTCTTCGCCTTGCTGCATGGCTTGGTAGCGGCTGGTGCTGCATATGAAAACAGCGAAGGCTACTTTGCGGGGGGCATGTGCTTTGTGGGTTTTGGTGGTTTCGCTCATCAAATCACATCTGCTTAAGCTTTTTAACCACGTGAATATCTTCGATGGCGGTGCTGGGGTATTGTCCGCCTGCGTCTTTTTCGTACTGTTTAGTCATGTCCCAAACCGTCAACAACCCCGCTGAAACCGCCGTTAAAGCCTCCATTTCTACGCCCGTCTGCGCCTTCGTCTTCACGACCGCGGTGACTGCCACTTCTGTTTCGCCGACCACTTCTGCCGTCACATCCACCTTGGTGAGCGGCAGGGGGTGACAAAGGGGGATTATTTCGCTGCATTTTTTTGCGGCTAAAATCCCTGCAATCTTGGCTGTGTATAGGGGGTCGCCTTTGGCGATTTTGCCGCTGCGTATGAGGGTTATGGTGGGGGGTTTTAGCTTGATTTTTCCTGTGGCGGTTGCTTCACGAAATATTTCAGGTTTGGCTGATACGTCTACCATGGTCAACTTTGTTTCACTCCTTGAGAGGGCGGTTTCTTTTGGTTTTCAGCTTCCCAGACTTCAATTAAGTTCTGTACCGCTTTTGCTTTTGGGGAAGCTTGGTTAAATCTGTACATACGAATTCTGCCATATGTCCTTTGCTGCAAGATGCCTTCGGACTCCAAAAGCTGCAGGTGCTTGCTTGTGGTGGTGAAGTTTACGCCGATGCGTCGGGCAATGTCTGACACGTTCAATTCGCCCAGACGCTCAATCAGTTTGAGGATTTTCATCCGCGGTTTAGAAGAGAAAACTTCCTCTAACTCCACATGCTTCACCTTGCTCCGCGTTCAAGAATCAGCCTCAGCGACTTTGCCAGTTCTTCAGCTGAAACCGACGGCAAAGAAACCCGCGATGTCCGACCACGTTCCGTTGAAACCTCGGATTTCAAAATGCCCAACACTGATAGCCGCTTCATGTAGTTCCACACTTGCGTGTGGCTCACAGGGGTTTGCCCGTATTCTTCGCAGGCTACCGCGTAGGCTTTTTCAATCTCAGTTAGGGTTGCGTAGGCTTCGGCGCTTTCCAAAAAAACCTCCGCGGCGCCCAACAGGAAAAGCTGCTCATGCAGCCCTAAGCTGTCTAACTCGCTTTTCTGCAGGGTGGGAATTATGTTGGAGAAGGCTCTGCGGACGCATTCAGGGGTCACGACCTCTAAGTCTTCGGCGTTGGCGTAGGTTCCCGCGCGTCCAAGCAACTCGATGCCAAAACGTGCGTTTCCGCTTTCATCTTGCGCAAGGTCCGCCACCAACGAAACCACATCCTCAGGCACAGCGTAAGGTTCAAACGCCAGCGACACACGTTCACCCAAGATGTCTTCAAGCTCGACTTTCCCGTAACGTTCCAGACGAATTATGTTTCGTTGCAGGGTGCTTTTGGCGCTGTCGTCCAGCCTGCGGGTGGCTTCCAAGTCACGCATGATGCAGACCAATGAAATGCGTTGGGGTTTGTTTTGTCGCATCTCCTGCATCCGCGTCAAATTATAAACCGCATCCGAACCCTCGGCTTCAATGAGGCTGTCAAACTCGTCTAAAGCCAAAATCACATAGGCGTTTTCTTCGTCCAGATGTTGCAGCAGCGCCCGTAAAAGCTCCTCGGCGCCGTAGCCTCGCTGCGGAAACGTTGGCTTTAAGATTTTCATGACATGCTGCAGTATAAGCAGCAGTTTGCCTCGGTTCTCACGGCAGTTAACATGTACATAATGGAGGTTTACGCTGCGTTTATGCGCTTCCACAATCAGGTCGGAGCCGAAACGTTGGCATAACGCGGTTTTTCCGGTGCCGATTTCGCCAGTTACGATGACGCGCTGCGCCATTTTGTCAGGTATGCGTAGCAGAAAACTGAAAAACTCCGTGAGTAAGCGTTGTTCTTTTTCTCTGTGAGGCAGGCGGCGGGGAATGTAGTTTATGTCCAGTTTTGCCTCGTCTTTGAACACGCTGTGACCAAACTTCACGGTTAAACCTCAAGCTGCAGTCGTTCGCCGTCTTGTGGTGTATAGCTTAGACGCTTTTAAGGTTACGTCTAATAAATCCGTTAGGGCACTTTGAAAATCTTACGCATTTGAGAGGCTGCGCTTAAGGGTGTGGACGCCGCGTTTGCGAATTAAGTAGCCTAGATTCATAACCAAAGACAAGCCGATGAACAAGCCGCTCGAGAAAGCAAAAACATGGACACCAAAACCAAAAGGTTCAAAGTACGAAGCGGCAAAACCCAAAACCAAGAAGGTCATACCCCCAGCCAACATGTTGGATTCAGAGAGCTTCATTTAGACACCACCAAGTGGAAGGGCACTCATTGTTTTAAGAGTTCCCCCTGCTTCGAAGAAGAACCCCAAAAAAGCTGCGAAATTCCGTGTAAATGCGGTTTTGAAAGCGTGAAAAAAGGGGTTGCAAAACCGAAAAAGAGGACGCTAATGAAAGAAATCATCATAAAAACCTTTTTAAAATGCCTCTAGTACTGTTTTTTCCGTCATGATACCCAAATACTTCTTCCTAACTAAAGGCGTAGGCCGACACAAAGAGCAACTTCAATCGTTTGAGTTGGCACTGCGAGACGCAGGCATTCAACACTGTAACCTCGTCGCGGTCTCCAGCATCGTGCCCCCAGGATGCGAACTGCTTTCCAGGGAAAAAGGCTTAAAGATGGTTAGCCCTGGAGAAATCACATTTGTCGTCATCGCCCGAAACGCCACCAACGAACCCCACCGACTTGTCGCTTCCTCCATAGGCGTCGCAATTCCGTCCGGCAAAAACCAGTACGGCTATCTGTCGGAGCATCACAGTTTTGGGCAAACCGACGAAACCGCAGGCGACTACTCTGAGGACTTGGCAGCCACGATGCTTGCCACAACCATGGGCATCCAGTTTGACCCCGAAACAGCTTGGGACGAGCGAAAACAGCTTTTCAAAACCAGCGGGTTAATCATCAAAACCGCGAACATGACCCAAACTGCTGTAGGCGACAAAAACGGGTTGTGGACAACAGCGATTGCGGCAGCAGTTTTTGTTCCCCCAGAAAACGGCAAACCGCCAAGATCAGCCAAAACCGCCAAATAACCCCTACGCTTTTCTTTCTTTTAAACAAGAATTGGTATGACTAAGTTTTAAAAAAAGGAAACATTGTTTGCGGTTAAGATTTGCGCGATTCCAATATTCCGCGGCATTTGTCTGCGTACTCGCAGTACTCTAAGCATGCGGCAGTTTTGTCGGGACGCTTCCACTCCGCACCACATTCTGTGCAGACGGTGCGGTCTTCGTCACTCCAGATTTCCAAGTCTGCGCCGCAAACGTGGCATTTGATGAAGGCGGGTTTGGGCTGAAGCAAATCGCGCAGGCCAGGGCATGTCTCAGGACTCTTCACCAGGGGCTTGTCGTTAGGGCTCAACTATTTCACCTCCAACCTTTACCTCATACTCCTTGATAGGAAGCTGTTTGCCTGAAGCTGCAAGGGCTTTGTCAACGGCCCACTTTAAGCCAGTGCAGCAGGGTACCTCCATGTGGGCAACTGTTATGCCAGCGACGTTGTTTTGTTTGAGAATTTCTGTGAGTTTTTCAGCGTACGCCAGGGCGTCGTCAAACTTGGGGCAGCCGATGGCCACCCATTTGCCCTGCATGAGGGTGTCATGGAAGTTTTTGACTGCCACGGGGGCGCAGTCAGCGGCAACCAGCAACTGCACGTTTTCATAGAACGGCGCCTTCACAGGGAGAAGGCTGATTTTGACGGGCCACTGGGGCTTCTTGGGTGCGGGGCTTGTGGCGGGGGTAACTTTTTGGGCTTTGCTTTTGAGGTATTCGTGTACTTCTTGCTCGTCGAAGGCTTCTGCTTCCCGTTCCGTTATCGTTATGGCGCCTTGCGGGCAGTGCCCCAGACAGGCACCAAGCCCGTCGCAGTAGGTTTCTTTGATTATCTTGGCTTTTCCGTTTACGATTTGGAGGGCGCCCTCGACGCAGTTGGGGATGCAGTTGCCGCATCCGTTGCAGAGGGCTTCGTTTATGTTCACGATTTTTCTTTTAACCATGCGTTTTTTCTCCTTGGAGGCATTTTCCGCCTGTGGGGCAGAACTTTTCGGCGTGGTGCTCGATGGATTTTAGGATGGGGTCGAGGGTTTCGCGGTTGACGGAGTAGACGTGTTTTTTGCCGTGGTTTTCGACGAAGACTATGTTGCAGGCGAGCAGCGGCTGGAGGTTGTGGGATATCATGCTTTGTTCTTGTCCAAGCGCGGCGGCAAGTTCGGTTACGCTCATGGGTTTGGTGAGGAGTTGTTGGATGGCGGCGAGTCTGGTGGGGTTGGCGAGGTTGGTGAAGAAGTGGTGGCAGATGGTGGTTAAGCCTTTTTTCATGGTTCACGCCTTAAGTTCATTTGCATGAATACTACTTCATATGAATAACTATTCATATAAACTTGTTGGTGAACAACCAACACCACACCACCAACCTATTTGGATGCTATTAGCAATTGTATGCAGAACCTATAGAAAAACTACGCAAGGAGCGTTTAGGTTTTAGGGGTTCTAGGTCTCTTACGTTTTCACCGTTTGAATAGGGAGCAACTTTGTTTAGGTTTATTTGTGTGTTCATTTTACCACTCTTCGCTCCAATCTTCTGATTCATCCACTTCGCTTTCTGATTCACTCTGCCAATTCTCAGAATCGGCATTAATCATTGGTTCAGTTTTAACGGTTGAACTATTACCGCTTTTTTCAAAAAACTCGTTAGGTTTGACTTGTCTAAAACCGAAAACGCGGTCAAGGAATCCCCTAAGACTAAGTGTGGGCTTTGGCTTCTCTTCAGGCTTCAAATTTTTAATGTAGTCCGCTTTGATTACTTTGTTAACTTGAAATGGCTTACCACTTTGTTTGAAATCTGGACTTGTAAACGTTGAACCTTCAAAGAACCATGTTTTAGGTTGCATCTTACTGAAATCAATCTTTTGGGCTTTCTCAATTCTTCTAAGGTTTGGCGTGATGTCTTCGCTTGCCAATTTCCCAATACACGGTACTTGCTTAGACCTTATAGTTTTTGAGAAATCGGTTAAGCGTTGAGATGCTGTATAGAATGCTTCTCTGTTGTTTCTTGCTTCATTAAAGACCGTTAGGAATTCTTCCATTTCCAGCCTTCCAGAACTTCGGTTATTAAAACAGTCTTGAGCCTCTTCAATGAAGTAAGATATAGCGTTAGTGTTTTCGTGATTCGCTGAATCGGCTTTTTCTTGTCTCTGTAAAGCGTCTAAGTAGTTAACTATGGTTCTAACAAAGAAGCCACGTTTTGAAGGCTTACGGGTTTTCAATCTAAACAGAATGTCTTTATGGGTTTCAAGTGCTAATTTAACAAGGTTCCAGTTAGCCAGTGTGTAATGTTCCATATCTTCAGTGCTTTTAAGTTCTTGACTGATAATGTCACGTTCTTGAATGGTGAACACTGGAACCTTTGAGGCACTGTAAAGCCATGTTTCGCTTCCATCATAGGCTATGCATCGGACATCAGGCTGTTTTTGTAACGTTTGGAATATGTGAAACATTAGTCTGCTTTTGCCATGACTTTTAGATGCTACAATGTGGACTCCACCAGACTTTAAGCCTTGAACTAAGAAGTCTTCAAAAGTCACGTTTTCGCTATCTTCTATGATGTTGGACTGCTTGTCAGCGTTTTTAGCGGTGTTTGGTTTGCTTGTTATGTTCTCACACTCCATTTTTATCTAAAGTATAAGGACAGGGCTAGATTTAAGGTGAATCTTCGATAAGCTTCGATTGAACCGCTTTTGTGAAACTGAAGGTTTAAATAGGCTTTTTTTGGTTTTTGGCGATTTTGAGGGTTACATATAGCCACATATGTCGTTTTTTGGGCTAAATTATTTTTAGAGCTAAAAATTTTGAGGATACACCGATTTTAAGGAAGCCTTGTTAAAGATTTTCTGTAAAGGTTTACACTGGTTTTTGGAAAAGATTTGAAAAAGGTTTAACAACTTTTTTTGGTTTGGTATGTAATAACTGTTTTGGAAAAGACGTGTTTTCTGCTACGGATTTTTCTGGGAGCACTTAAAATATTTTTCTTGGAAAGGTAGGGGGAGTTAAATTTTCTCCAATGTCGTATTTTGTATTTGAGCATCTATATGAAGCATAAACTTTCCTCTGCACGGTGGAAAATCTTCGGAAAAAACAACATAATCTATTTCATAGTCGCCTGTACCACTGATTTGATAAGCATTCAGGTATCCTGTCCAATCAAAAATAAATGGATTCAAACCCAGATATGCAACAGTGGGTGTTGAGAAGTTAATGTGTAGTGCGTCCAAATATCTGACGGCTTGAGGAACAATGGACACTGTTTCTTTTATGACTCCCCTCCATTTTAATTCTACAAGTTCAAGGATTCTTTCATTTCCAGTTGCAAGGTTTCTAATGCGTTCAATATATGCAAAGCAATTTCGAGCGATTTTGTCTTTGTGCTTGTTGACAACCTTTATGTGGTAATATCGTCCAGCTCCCACTTGTGGTGCATCCGCATTTTCATAATTATTTTCATCCCTATCGAGACCAAGCTCGTTTCTCCATTTGGGGTTCCAATTTCGTTCTTTTACTTTCTGCGAAACAAGGTTTGGCAGACTTTTAAAATCAGTAAAAGGAATGCAATTTGTTTGAATAAATTTGAGAAGACCATCATCTTTCTTTACACTTTCTTCTTGAAAAGCCAACACTTCATAATCTTGAAAGGTAGCAATAGCTAATTCCTGATGTGAAAACAATGAACCTCTATACACACCAGTATCTTCGAAAGAATGTTCCTTGAACAATTTTTCCCTTTTGAAGTCTATAAACAGAAAATATTCTGAAGAACGAAGCTTCGTGAAAATGTTTTCTTTAACACCTCTAAGCGTTTGTTCAGTTACAGCGATATATGGTTCAAAACCCATTTCTATTAACTTGTCTCTAATTTTCTCAGCGATTTCGACTTCTTGTGAGTCTTTTCTTTGCCCACAACTAATGAAAACTCTAGCTTTTTTACTCATTTTTTCCACTAATGGGCTATTTCTAATCTTATTTAGGTTTAAGTTTTTGCATTAGAAAAAGTGAAAAAGTTCGGTAAAAGAAAAATTTTTTAAGGTGGCAATTTTAATCAGCGTTATTTCTTGATTAAACTAGGTATTTTTATATGTATATCGCCACAGAACAATTTTTTCATGGTGCTCCGCATTTTGGACATTTATGTGTTTTGTTTAGGTCAAAAGTGGTTTGACAATACTTACAGATTTTGAAATTGCTATCAGTCAGCGGATTGATTTCTCCACTGAGAGCTTTTTCCTTGTAAACCTCTTCAGTCATGTAGCTTGTGCATTTCTCTGCTTCTTTACCGTCTTTTAGGCTGAAACCAAATTTGGCGCAGTAAACGGATGTGAATGTAATCATTTTTGGGTTTGGCATAAACAACCCAGTGTCTATTACCTCACTGTTACTGTATGACCTGTAGTAATGGCAGTTTTCGCATAAAGTCATTTTTTTCCTGTTTTCTTCCCACTCTCTTATTGCCTGTTTAACGCATTCTGGATGCAGCTTTTTTCCTTTCCATTCAGGGTGGATTTCCGTTGATACCCATTTTTGCACACGAGCAATAAAACCGAAACCTTTTCCGCACTTGGGGCATTTTCCACTCATGATTTCCACGGGGCTTCTGTTTGTAGCTATTTTCTTTTTATAATTTGCGTTTTTGTTACACCAAATTGCTGACCATTTTAGTGTTTCAAAATACATAACTCGCGTCACAAGCTTGTTCACTAAATTGTGTCCTAAATGTTGGAAAGCGAAAGCAAGCTTGTAAACAGACCCACTCAGACGGCGGGAAAACTCTACGACAAATTCTACATTTACATACCTGCTGAACTATCCAAAGACAGCGCATTTCCCTTTAAGGCTGATGAAAAAGTAAAAATCAAAATAGACGTAAAAAACAAACGGCTAATAATAGAAAAACTGGAATAAAAGAAGTTCTTTCGTCACATATATGCACATATTATTTTTAGTATTATTCTATTGATTGTTATTGTATCTGTTATCATTAGTTATTACAGTTAAGTAATTGTCTACTATAATATTTTCAAAGTTTTTGATAACGAATCAATTAATGACAATAACTCTTCGACGTTCATTATCTTTACTGAGTTTTCTTCAGCCATTCGTTGAACTGGTTTTGGAGTGAAATTCTCTGGTCTATTCGTTAAGATTATCCATAAAATTTTTTCAGTGGGTTTAGGACAATCCCTAAACCTTGACAATCTGTCTTTCATCCAGTCTTTTTGGTATCGTTGATAATACTTCGTATGCTTGGTTTCCTCAACAAATAACTTGTGACCGCGAATTTCCATTATTAGGTCTACTCCTTTCCCTTCGTTTTGCTTCCAATCAAACGGATGTTCAGGATTATTAAAAAATATGTAATCTCCAAAACCAACTTCTCTTAATTGTGGCAACACCTCTTTGATTTCAAAATCATAACCTATTTGGCTTCGAGGCTCTAACTGGTAAGTTGCTCTAAAGTAGTTCCACCTCTCAATTTCTTGCAGAGTTAGTTGGCGATTTTGTTTAGCATATTTCAATCTTCTATATTCTAATTGTTCTGTATGACTTCTCAACTTTACACCTGAACTGAAAAGTTCAGGTGCTTGCGCTCAGGTTTTTTGAATAATAATTTTTCATTAGGAGCTACCTGATAGAAAAAATTAGAATGTTGTGGTTATGCGTTCACGCCGATGCTTCTCAGCATCACGATAATGTTCTTTTCTGGCTGTTACTTCGATACCTTTTATCTCTTCGATTGTTACCCTAAATCTTACCCCATCTCTAATGCCAATCTGTTTCAAAGGCAAGCTGATTTGTCTCAACAATTTACAGAATTAAGTGCCAGAGGATTTTTTCACCTCAATCGTCTGATGTTGTATTTATTTATTCACCTGAACAAAAAAGGCTCTAATCCTTCTTAATTTGTATCGATGAATGATGTTGCACCTTCGCTAATGTTTTCAACACATTTTGAATAAGAATTCCTTTTCGAGAATATCAGTCTCACATCTATTTCCCTGATAAAAAGTAGAATCACTACATTCTCACCTAAAAATATTGCAATTAATATTTATGTTTTTTGGTTTTTGAACGGGTAACGGAAAATTATTGTTAAGGCAAACAAAAATTTTTAAATACTACAAAATCACAAAATGTGTCATAAATAAAATATTTTGGTGTTTTTGTATGGAATCAAAATTTAGAAATGAAGGATTTGTAACTTTGCAAATTCACAAAGAGGCAAAATCACAAATTGAATATTTGGCAAAGCTTCTAAATAAGCCACAATGTACTTTTCTGGATGAGCTAATTTATCAGATGTTTGTTTTAGGTGCAAGTTACAAGAGTGCAAATGTCAAATACGAGAGCAGAGTTACAAGCGGTGAGCTTATAGTTAACTTCTATGGAGATAGCCGTTTAGTTTCTGGACATTTTCCATGTAAAGGCATGACAGAAAGTCAGATTGAATTAAAAACAAATGAAGAAACTGAAAATGCCTTCAACAGTGGCAAGGAGCAAAAATAGCCATGAGCACAGAAAACATCAAGAAACCTTTGAGCTTGGAGCTAACCGTTAACACTAAAAACTCTGATATTGAACGCCTCACGAAAGAAAAGCTTGAACTTGAACAGCAACTTGAAATTGAAAAGAAAGCAAGAGAAGAGCTTGAACAAAAAATAACTGAACAAGAAGCTTCACCTGAAGAAGGCTCCGCTTCTGGAAGCGTTCCGTTAACACACGAACAAAAACAAAAGGAAAACCCATATGGAAAGTATGGTGACGGATTCTCTCAAGGATTTGATAGTCACAGTGACATGGTCGAATTCTTACAGAATAAAGCCCATTTTGGAAGCGGAGAAGAAAAAGTTAGGGCAAAAGACACGCTTCAAAACCTCTTAAGGCAAAACATACAAGCTATAAAGAAAAGTGGTCAAACAGTAATTTTTGAAGATGACTTCAGCAGTATCGACCCTTCCACGGGACAAAGAGAATCCCTAATCAAAAGAACGCTGAGACTGCAAAATGAGCAGGAACGCCAAAAACTTTTGGAGAGCCGATAGAATGGAAAATCCATGTAAAGTTCAGAGCGTAACTAAAATTGTCAGCGATAACAAAAATGGTTTCTGCGTGGAAAAAACCGCAGTCACAAAAGAATTCAATCAAATATTCCACAAATGGAGCGAGAAAAACAGAAAGGTCGAACTTCTGCCCTTATCCAGCTTAGGCAAAAAAGAGCCAAAAAAACATATAGACACCATTATCCTGTTGAAACGAGAAGCAATTGACACTTATTCACTTAAACCTTTAACGGGTTTTTTCAAGCAGAGAGTAATCTTAGATGTTAGACCTGACCTTTCAAGCTATTACATCACCATTGGAGCTTTAGGAAATTTTGTAATGAACAACCTTGCGAATGGAAGCAGTCAGCCTTTAGCATTAAAATCGCCTTTAATCAATGTGAAACGTTTTCCTGAAGGACGTGTCAATCTGGAAGAATGCCGAGAGCTATTAAACAAAGGTTATAGGCTTTTCACGGAGATGCCTGACGGAAACTTGGTTATCGAGCTTTCGCTTCCGAAAATAGGTTTTCGCTAATGTATTTGTTGGATGGTCTATGAAGAGAAGTATACACCTTATTCTCCGAGACCATAAATAGGAGATTAAACAATGGGGTTCTTTAAAGAATTAGACAAGCAGATTTCACGAGAAGTTTTGCAGAGGATACCGCTGTCTTCTAAACTCAGGCTCAATAAGGAAGGTTACTTTAACAGATTAACTTCTGAAACGCGAACAGTTCTTGAAGGCAAAGATTGGGCACACTTTTGGCTAGACTGCAACTGGTTAAAGAAGCCGTCATCTGATGATAGTGCAGAGTTATCTGAGACATTCCAAGGAAGGAATTCTTTTTCAGATTACAGCTTATCTGAATGCTTCATAGTAGTCGCTAATTCACTGAAGCAACTAATTGATTCTAATCTGGAAGATGAACAAGTAACGAAGTGGCTTTGGGAATATTACAAGCGTGCAAAGTCTGAGATTAACACAAGACTAAGCATGCCCCATTTCAGGGAAGGCATTAATGAATTTGAAGATTACATCCAAACAAAAAGCCAACACGTAAACAAAATTCATCTAATGGAACACGCACGCAAACATGGTGATATTTGCCCTTACTGTGAAAACAAAAACGTACGAAGCTACAACACAAGCGAATGGAAATGCTATGCGTGTGGAAAACGCTTCCGAAAGCATTGACTTTGAAAAAATTCAAATTACTAAACAACCTAATTTAGCGATGGGAGCTAATCTCGATGAGTAAAGAAAGCGAAGGGGAACCCATAGAAGAGATAGAGAGTATGCAAATTAATACTCCGCAGAAAAGTCAGTCGAAGAAAGATGAAACTGGGTACATTGGGCTGATAGAAGCTATTAAGCCTCTTGTAGAGATATACCTCAATCACAAGAAGGATGAATCGGAAGCCGCTACAGACTATTTTCAAAAAGCGTCAACACATAACCGTAACATGCTCTATGTCATGACAGTATTTTTGGCGGTCATAATTGGATTTATGAGTTGGTTAACTTACTCTGGTTTGGTATCTGGTGATGCTTTGCTTTTCTTGGTTGGAACGGTTACGGGTTATATACTTCTCTTCATTCAGAAACTAATATCGCCAACTAATGAGAAAACAGAAGATAATTGAATGCCCATTTGCGCTACTTACACGCATTCTATTTTCATATATGCACTAATTGACCACGCCACTTTTTTTACGATTGGCTTTTTTGACCATGGGGGCGTTTTAAGCCTATTTTGGGGTTATTTCTGTAATTAAGAAGTTTTTTATGTCGAAATTTTTCGCACCTTAAGCCTGCATTTTTATGGAAATTTGAGGGTTCACGGTCTCATCGCTACCTCTCCATACAGGGAACACGGTAAACAATTGGCTACACGCACCCACGGAAACAACAGCAAGAAAAGCAAACGGTGCCTCATTCTGTTTTTCGGGCAATTCCGTCTTTATTGTGAAAAAACTTTAAAATGAAATGAATAAATAATAATTATGCCAAAAATCGATGCGTTTAGTTTGATGTTGGGAGTATTATTATCAATTGTAGTTACTGGCTGCTACAATAGTGCTTTTTATTTTTTCCAGACTCCTGATAAAATTACAGAGTTCAATAGCGCTTTTTTGGCTACCCTTCTTACATTTGTTTTGTTTGCTTTTTATGGTCTGTTTTTCTTTTTCTTTTTAAAAAGAGGAAATGATGTAGCATCGAAAACGGCTACAGCGAATAGCACCCCACAAAAGCCATTTGATAGAGTTAGAAATTACGAAGATTGAAACTGTTAAAGAGGCATTCTTAAGTTATTTCAAAATCGGAAGTTCAATTTTGACAGGTGGTTTAACAGCTTTAGTTGTTCTGATAATAACTCTCTATTTTAGTCATACTCTTGACTTAGTAACGGCAATCATTGAAGCTATATTGGTGGGGGTTGTAATGGGTACTGCTTTCTTGGTAAATAACCGCCGTTATAAACGATTTCTACAGCGTTATGATAGTTGGCTAACTAAAATTGAAAACAAAACACCTCTTCCATCTGTATTCGAGATGACTAATGAGGTATAAAGAGAATATAGTTTTAGATTAAAAACAAGAAAAAGAGTATAGCTCTTCTATTATGTCCTTCTTTTTGCTTCTTCTTGGAATTTGTTAATTGCATCTATTGCTTTCCGCATTGTTTCGGCAAGTTTAGCTTCAAATCTGTCTTCTAATTCTTCGATTTTCTTGTCTTGCTGTTCCATTTGTTTTTGCTGCTGTTCAATAATGCGGTTAAGGTTGTGAAGCGTCTTATCGTTGTTGTCTCTAATCGCACGCATTTGGTCTCTCATAACTTCAATGTCTTTTCTTGCTTGCGTCCCGTGATTGACACTCATAAACTGAAAAGCCTTATTGTAGGCATCTATCACGGTTGTTTGGCTAATAGCGTACTTCTCTCTTGCACCTTCACGTTTGTGACCGAAAAGAGTATCCTTAATTTCTTGCGTTAAGTTAGCTCTCAATAAAGCGTCATTGTAAGCGTCTCTTAGGCTCTTAGTCTTAAACTTATCCGCTTGCTCTTTCCCATAGGTTTTTTCAACCATGCCCTTGATAGCGTCATTTATGAAACGAACAGACAGCCGTTTTTCCTTTTGGCTTATGAAAAGCGGTGTTCTTTCAGTCGCATCTTTTTTTAGCTGACCATTATTTTCACGTTCTTTGAGCATCTCTCTGATGTCATGAACCGCTTCTTCGCTGATGCACGTTCTCTGTAACACATTGGTTTTTTCCCTATACATCGTAATGGGGTAATGTCCTTCACATTCTTGGATGTTGGGCAAATCCTCAAGGCTTAGACTGCTAACATCGGTCTCAGAAAATCCGCTTTGATACAACACCAATAATAAGGCTCTGTCTCTGATTTCTCCGTGCTGATAAATCTGTTTCATTTGCTGGTTTTCTGGAATCCATTCCCGAACCACTTTATCTTCTATTCTTGCATCCACATTCAGTTCTCCGCGTTTAAACCTCAAAGGTACTCTATGAGCCGAAAAGAAGCTTTGCACAGGAGTAAGCATCCCATGTATGGTTGACGGAGAAAGGTTTTGTGTAACTAAAGCATTCTTGAAGTCTATCAATTTATCCTCAAAGAATCCGCGTTCTTTAGGATTGCTGCTTTGTAAATCTTTGGCACGCTTTAGAAATTGTTCTGTTGGTGTAATACCAATGAAGGCAAGCCATTTAGGGTATCGTTGCTTGTAGTTGTTCTGTGTTCGTTCTCCAACCTTGGAAAGCCACTCTTTAACGTAGGCATCTTTTTCCCAATCTTGCTCTGCTCTTTTTGTGGTCATTGAGCGGTCACTCCTAATGGTTTTGTTCTCCCTCTAAAACTTTCGGTAAAACCGCTTAACCCTGTAGTTTCTAAAAATCGCTCTAACCGTAGCCTCTCTATAGAGGGGTCTACCTGCGAAGGTTGCCAGAAGAGATATGTCTCACCAAAAACTCTGTTAACTCATGAAATTCCAAGGCCGAACCACAACCGCCATCATAACCTACCCCCCAAACCAAATCCTACTCATCAAACGCTCAACCCCGCCCTTCATCGGGTACTGGGCACTGCCCGGCGGAAGAGTAGACCCCGGCGAAACCGTCGAGCAAACCATAGTCCGAGAAGTCAAAGAAGAAACAGGGCTGAAAGCGGAAATTGTGCGCAAAGTCGGCGAATACCACGAACAAGGCGTCGAAAGCGGATACGAATACGACTATCACCCCGCATGCTTTCTCGTCAAACCTGTGGGGGGAGAGCTTAAACGGCAAGAATCAGAAATCGCCGAAATCAAACTCTTCAGCTTCGACCAAATTCCACCTGTCCTGGCGTTTGTGCATGCGCGGATGATTAAGGACTATTTGGCTCAAGAAAATCAGAGTGGCGTTTCCTAACTGCCAGCCGCCGCCTTCAAGCCGACACAGCAGGACGATAGCAGAAATTAGTTGGAAAATCAGCGGCACGTATAGGCTATTTTGCTTGGGGGTACGATTGCATTACGCCAAAAACGTTACCTTCGGGGTCTTTGCAGTAGGTCATGTAGCCTACTCCGGGAACCGCCATTTTTGGCATCAGAACTTGACCGCCCGCCTCAGTTACTTTCTGAATTGCCTCCTCAAAAGAGGCAACATTAATCGTGTTTGTCGTGGCTTGCACGGTTTCAGATTTCTCCGCGATGGCACCATTTATCCCGGGCTCGGCGTCGTCTCCAGTTGTGATTAACCAGTAGTTTACAGGCCCATTCCACTTGTCGATTTTCCAGCCGAAAACCCTTGTGTAAAACGCAATCATTTTTTCAGGGTTGGCGGCAGGAATCTCAAAATGTATTACTCGCGACAGTTTTTCACCTCCAGAAGTTTGAAAAGGACCTTATTTTTTCGCGGCTTGGATGTTGAACTCTTCGCTGGCACGTAGTTTTTGACGAAGGGTCTTGAAGGCTTCTTCGGGCGTCACGCCTTCGCCTATGCACAGGCGAACATAGTCTGAAACAACGGAGACTTCAACATTGCGAGCTTCCAAGGTGGAAGAAGCGGTTTTTCTTCCCAAATTTAGGTCTCCTTGTGGTTTATCGACGCCTCTACATCGTGCGATATTTTGCAGAGTTTCATTAAGTATTGGCGGTACTTCACCATTTCTTTATCGTGGGCTTCTCGACCTTTAACCGACCAATCGTACAGTTTAAGTATGCCAGCATTTGAGTAATCATCAGGTGTTAGGCGCTTTGACCCCTCTTTTTGCGGTTTGCGTTCATACCCGGTTTCTTCACTACAAACGGTTGATGCTTGCATCTTTAACTCCCCTTAAAACCTGAATTCTCTCTTAAGGTCTAATGGTCTGACTGATTACTCTGTTTAGACAAAAAATATTTAAAATCTTGTTGCTGTGCTCAAACAACCACTATCATAGCCTGCGAAACAAGCAGGTTATGCAGCTTCTTCTTTCGCCCTGAATTTCTCTTCAATTAAAGACAAAAGCTCTTCAGGCTTCACAGGTTTAACCAAATAGGCATCCGCACCCTCATCCAGCGCCTTAACCCCTGTTTCTAAGGAAGGAAACCCTGTAATCATGATTTTTATGCTGTTATGCATGGTTTTTTGCATCTTAACCAGCAGGTCGGTTCCATCCATGTCGGGGAGGCGAATGTCTATGAGGGCTAAATCGTAACTTTTTGCTTTGGATTTGTCAATCGCCTCTTTAGCGGTTTCGGCTACGTCAATTTCGTAACCGCTTTTCTGAAGAATACGGGTGAACGTCCTAAGAATGGACTTATCATCATCCACAACAATTACGCGTCTTCTTAAATTACCCAAAGGATTACCTTCCTTGTGGTTTAAGCTCAAACCGTTTGTTCAACATATGTACTCTACTCTGAAGAGCAAGATTGGATAGCAAAGAGTTTAAAGCTTCGCCCAACTTGGGACTCTACATAAATCTCAGTGGTTCATCCTTATAAATTATGCTTTCTTCAAGAATCATATCCGACTCAAAAACAGTCACAAACCCCGCTTTTGCAAGCAGACAAGACGTTAATTGAGGGTTTAACAACAAACGCAGTAGGCTTATATAGGTAAGAAACAAAATAACATATTGTAACACTTAGTTGTAGCAGACTCATTATAACACATCACGTTCAGGTTAGGGTTGCGTTGACAGAAAAGGATATTTTGAAGTTTCTGCAGAACTTGGGTTTCTCAAAACGTGAAGTTCAAGTTTACATGTTTCTAGCTAAAAGCGGAGCTCAATCCACCAGTTTTGTAGCAAAACGTCTGAAAATGGAGAGAGTCCAAGCCTACCGAACATTCAAAAAGCTACAGGAAAAAGGCTTCATCGAAGCCACCCTTGAACGCCCCACCCGATTCACCGTTGTTCCCTTCAGCAACCTCTTAGAGTCATTTATTGAATCCAAAAAAATCGAAGTGGAAAACCTAAACGAACAAAAAGAAAGCCTAATAAACTCCTGGAGAACCATCAGCTCCCCCGAATCCGACTACGCCGTCGCAAAATTCAGCGTCATAAGCGGGAAAAAGAAAATCCACTCAAAAATGCTGGGCATGATTGACGAGTCTCAAAAAGACATCTACATCTTAACCACTGGGTTGGGGGTTATCCAAGAAGATTTAGGCGGAGTTTTTGACTCAGTGGTAGATACGGCGAAAAATCATAAGATAACAATCAAAATCATCGCAGACATAACCAAAGAAAACTACCGCATAATGGAGCGCCTACAAAAAAGAATCACCGGAAACGGCTTCCAAGTTGAAATGCACCACCTAAACCTAAACGCCCGCTACTTCCCCCGCTTCCTCATAAAAGACGAAGAAGAAGCCATCCTGTATGCATCCAGCGGAGATGAAGCATCCATTCTCAACATTGAGGACGAAGGGTTATGGATAAACGACAAAATGTTCATCTCCATTCTAAAAGCATTCTTCAGCCAAATGTGGCAGATAGGCATCGAAGCCGACAGAAGAATCGAAGAGCTTAAAACAGGCATACCCATAGGCGAAACCGTGGTTATAAAAGACCCCCAGCAGGCATGGCAAAAAGTAGTCGAGATGCTGGACAACGCCAAAGAAGATGTTATCCTAATCACATCTTCTCAGAGTTTGATTAGCCTCTTGGAGAAGGATCCTTTTGAAAAACACCACAAACCCGGCGTCAAGTTTAGGCTTATGGCACCTATTGATTTTGACAACTTGGAGGCGGCAACGAAGCTTTCTTCAGCCTACGAAATCAAACATGTACCAATTAACTACATGACCATGATGCTTGTGGATGACCGAAACCTGTTCATGTTCAAGTCCGCGCCAATTGACGACGTCTCAGATGAATCCTTCTTTTACCTTAACGACACTTTCTTCACCAACGACAAACGGTCCAGCGAGCGGGTCAGAGAAATGCTTAACGACACTTGGAAGCGAGGCATGGAAATCTCTGAAATTTCAGCTCAAGCCGCAGGCATGAAGCTGCCAAAGATGACTGTTTCAATAATGAGTCCCGTGTCAAAAATTGTTGACACCATGCTCAAAAGCAACATAAACGCGGTTATTGTGACGCAAAAAGGTGAGCAAGTAGGCATCTTAAGTGACCGCGATATTCTTAAAGAAGTCGTAAAATCAAGAAAGGACCCTGAAAACGCTTTGATTAAGGATTTGGATTACACGCCGCTGATAACGTTAACTCAAGAGCAAACCATGACCGACGCGCTAAGAATTCTAAATAAAAAAGGAACCAAACGAATGGCAGTAGCTAAAGAGGGGCAACTCATCGGTTTACTGACGCAGGACATGACGAAGCGGCTTAAGGTCGCTACAACCGCAGCATCCTAAACAGTTGCCGCAAAAAGGTTCAATTCACAATATTTCAGGTTTGGAACGAAAAAAATTTGAATACACAGACGGGTGTCGTGGCAAAATCAATCGCGGCAACGTTCGGCGGTTTTTTCTGAAAGGCAACCGTTATTAACATACAAACCCAAAAGCATAGCGGTGAAATAAAATTTGAAGCCTAAGCTTCAGCCGCCAATGATAATAGTGAACTTCAAAACCTACCTTGAAGCCACGGGACAAAGAGCCGTGGAGCTTGCCAAGCAAGCTGAAAAGGCAAGTAAAGAAACAGGCGTCTACATTGCAGTAGCTCCCCAATCAATCGACCTGAAAGCAGTTGTTGACGCCGTGGAAATTCCTGTTTACGCCCAACATATAGACCCAATTAAAGCGGGCAGCAACACGGGGCACATTTTGGCCGAAGCGGTTAAGCAAGCAGGCGCCGTGGGCACACTCATTAACCATTCGGAAAGTCAAATGACGTTGGCTAACATCGACGCCGTGATAAAGCTCGCCAAAGAACATGACCTCATATCCTGCCTGTGCACCAACAACCCCACCACCAGCGCTTCAGCAGCCTACCTTTGCCCTGACATCATCAGCATTGAGCCGCCTGAACTCATCGGCACAGGTGTCGCCGTTAGCAAAGCCCAGCCGGAAGCAGTCACCAACACAATTAAGCTGGTTCGCAAAGTCAACAATGATGCAGTGATTTTGTGCGGGGCAGGCATAAGCCACGGTGAAGACGTCAATGTCGCTCTCAAACTGGGTGCTCATGGAGTGCTTGTTGCAAGCGGCATAGTGAAGGCAAAGGACCCTTACAGGGTGCTTCGGGAGTTTGCTGATTCCGCAACGGTGAAGCCTCAATGAAGGTCGAAGCTGAATGTTCAGCGTGCCTGCTTTCAAGGGGCTGCGCTGAAACTTACATGTCCACCACTAACCCTGCGTTGCGGTTCCGGTGCATGGCGGAAATAGTGAAGCTGGTGAACCGCGAATTTAAGCCCACCTCAAACTCCGCCGATTTAGGCACCAAACGCGACAAGATAATCAGGGAATTAACAGGCAACCCTGACCCCTACCAGCGTACCAAAAAACAAAGCAACGAAAAAGCCAAAGAGCTTTTGCCCTTCGCCAAAAACTATGTTGACGAA
This sequence comes from Candidatus Bathyarchaeia archaeon, assembly GCA_041447175.1. Lineage (NCBI taxonomy): Archaea > Thermoproteati > Candidatus Bathyarchaeota > Bathyarchaeia (SeqCode) > Bathyarchaeia archaeon. Next base: position 1,201,675 of record CP166960.1, read on the forward strand.
GGCTACAGCCAGCAAGACCGCTTCAAACGAGCCTGCCTTGTCGCCATCGTGGGCAACATCATGGAGTTTGACATTCCGGGACACAACTTCACCCTTAAAGACCTGCGCAAAACAATCAAGGACGCCGCCAAAGACCTGGTCATAGACGACATAGACAAAGCCTACGACTTAGCGGAGAAAACGGGCAAGCTACTGTATTTGGCGGATAACGCAGGCGAAATCGTGTTTGACACCATCCTTGTTGAACAACTCAAGAACATGGGGGTACATGTCACGTATGTAGTGAAGTCTGCGCCAGTCATAAACGACGCCACCATGGAAGACGTGGAGTTCAGCGGCATGGACAAAATCGCCGACGAAGTCATAACCACAGGCGCCGACGCCGTTGGCTTGCAAATGAAGCTGGTTAGCCCCGAATTCCTAAAAACTTACAAAGCCGCAAAGCTGGTTTTCGCCAAAGGCATGGGCTACGCCGAAACCCTAACCGAATACGAACTCAAAAACCCGCATTTCCTGATGTTTCGCACCAAATGCACGCCCGTGGCTAACTATTTCTGTGTCCCTAGACACAAAAATGTCGCCAAGCTGATGCCTTAACATGGACACGCCCACCCTGAGGCTGAGCCGAACCGAACTGGCAAACTTTCAAGAAGCCACCCAAAAAGAGTGGCTCATAACCAACGGGCTGGGCACCTACGCATCCAGCACAGCTTTAGGCGTGAACACCCGCAAATACCACGGGCTACTTGTAGCCGCCCTGCATCCCCCCGGCGACCGAACCGTCTGCTTAGCCAAGCTGGATGAGGAAATCAACGTGGACGGCAAAGTGTTTTTGTTGGGGGTTAACCAATTCAGCGACGCCCTTTTCCCCCAAGGCTTTAGACATCTGCAAGAGTTTTCGGTTTCACCCTTTCCAACCTTCACTTACAGGGCAGACAAAGTCTTGGTAAAGAAGACCGTTTTTTTGCCTTACGAAAAAAACGTCACAGCAGCAGTTTACGAGGCGCAAAACGCAGGCAACTCAGAGGCGGTCTTCAAAGTTACGCCGCTGGTAACTTGCAGGCACTTCCACGCGGTCGTGAACCTAAAGGACAAGCCGCTGCAATTCACCCAACAGAACACCAGAAAAGAAGCGGAACTAATCTTCACCTCACCCAAAGCCACCGTAACCTTAAGGGCTACGCAGGGCGAATTCTACGTGCATCCAAATTGGATTGAAAAACTGTTTTACCGAGAAGAAGCTCAACGCGGCGAAAGCAGCATCGACGACGCCTATCAACCAGGCTACTTCCAAGTAACCATCGCACCATCCAGCCGAGTGCAGTTTGCGGTTCTGGCAGCGGCTTCCACCAGTAACCAGCAAAACGCGGAAAGCCTAGGCGCATCTGGGACATCCACGGCTGATGTGTTACGCCTTCTGGGTAACGAGAAACAACGCCAAAATGCCCTTCTGACGGGGTTCTACTCGACGCATCCTGAGGCACCCCCAAACGCTTGGCTAAGCTGGATTCTTTTAGCGGCTGACAGCTTCCTCGTCAAGGGCTTTGGCGATTCAAAGAGCGTTATTGCAGGGTATCACTGGTTTGAAGCTTGGGGCAGGGACACCTTCATCGCCCTGCCAGGCTTGATGCTCGTTTTGGGAAGGTATGGGGAGGCGCAGAAGGTGCTTTTGGGATTCAACAAGTTTGCCAAAGCGGGGTTAATTCCCAACTTTGTCAGCGACGCCACAGAGGAGCCCGCACTCAACACGGTGGACGCCACCTTATGGTACGTCAACGCGGTTCTGCAGTACCTAAAATACACGGGAGATTTCAAATTCGTTCGCAGCCAACTTTGGGAAAGCCTCAAAACAATCGTGCATAGCCACATGAGAGGAACCCTTTTTGGCATTCACGTAGACGGGGACGGCTTGCTCATACACGGTGCAGGTTTAACTTGGATGGATGCTGAAATTGACGGAAAAGCCGTGACACCCCGCAGAGGAAAAGCGGTTGAGATACAGGCACTCTGGTATAACGCGTTGCAGACAATGCAGGTTTTAGCTGGTGAGTTTGGCGAACAAAAGCGTTCCGAAGAGTATGCAGCTTTGGCGGACAAAGCCAAAACAAGCTTTTCAGCGAAGTTTTGGAACAAACAACGAAACTGCCTCTACGACGTTCTCACCGAATCTGGACCAGATGCTTCGTTAAGGCCAAACCAAATCATCGCGGCGTCCTTGGATTTCACTATGCTGGACAAAGTCCAAAACCAGCAAATCGTGGACTTAGTGTTAAAAGAGCTTTGGGCGCCCTTTGGGCTGCGGACCCTAGAGCAGCAGAACCCCAACTACAGGGGCATCTATCAAGGCGATAAAGGCAGCCGAGACCGAGCCTACCATAACGGCACCGTGTGGCCTTGGCTTTTGGGACCCTTCACAACAGCGTTTCTGAAAGCCAAAGGTGCAAACGCAGAAAATCGGCGAGTTGCCGCCCAAACCTTCCTTGACCCCTTGTTTAAGACGCAAATTCAGCAGGCAGGGTTAGGAACGGTTAGCGAAATCTTTGACGGACAACAACCCCACAACCCAAGGGGCTGCATCTCGCAGGCATGGAGTATAGCTGAGCCCCTTCGGGCGTATATGGAAGATGTTTTGCAGGTTAGACCAAGATTTGAAAAGCAGGTTTTGGCAACTCCATAAACCCTCCCTAACCCGTGAAACTATCAAGGCGGTTACTGGGGTAGGTTGGCTACCTGTTCTATCGACCCCTTCCCCTCTACGTTTAGACAGGCAACAAATTGAAGCTATGGCTTGCCTTACGTAGCGGTTATTTGCAGGGTTTTCTTGAGTTCAGCCGCCGCGGTTTCGGGAGTAACCGTGTTTATGTACATCCCCGTGCTTTTTTCAAAGCCTGCCCAAGTCGTCAGCTTCGGATAAACCTCCAAGTGCCAGTGATAATAGTCCTTAGCGTCAGGGTCTATCGCTAAATGGAAGCCATAGTTGTAGGGTGGGTCATTAACCAAATCCTTAAGCGCCTTAAGCATGTTTTTTAGGGTCTGCGCCAAAGCCGCCGTTTCCTGCGGGGTCAAGTCAAGAAAGTTGGGTGCGTGCCGTTTAGGAAGAATCCAAAATTCCATAGGGTGCACACTGGCGTATGGCGCAAAAACAACAAAGTGTTCCCCGTCAAGAATTAACCGCACGGTTTGCGACTCTTGCCTTATGAGGTCACAGAAAACGCATCTGCCATGCTGGCGGTGGTAGGTTTGGGCTGCATCCATTTCCTGCTGCACAATTTCAGGCACAAAGGGCGTGGCAACGATTTGGCTGTGAGCATGCGACAGCGAGGCGCCAGCTTCTATGCCGTGGTTGCGGAATATCTGCACATATTTAACGTAGGGTTTTTGGGATAAAGCGGACAGACGGTCCTTGTAAGCGTTAACTATGTGGATAACCTGCGGCAAGGGAGCGTTTGAGGGGTGATCCATGTGGTTGGGGGATTCAATCAGAACCTCATGATGCCCTATCGCGTAGCCAAAGTCAGCGCGTTTTAGGATTTGTTCCGCGTCCTCGGAGTTTTTGGGGGGAACAAAAGCGGGATAAAGGTTGGGGATATTGCGTAGAACCCAGTTTTGGAAGCGGAAGGTGCCTTGTTCGTGGTCTTTTTTTATGCCGCCGTCGGAGGGCAAGTAAACCAACACCGCGGGAGGCGTTACATGTTCATTTCCCGGGCAGAGAGGGCAATTGGCTGTTTGGGCTTGTTCGGTTTTTTGTTTGGAAAAGTCCGTGGGTCGGCGGGCACGTTCAGTTGCGATGATTACCCAGCGGTTCAGAAGGTAATCTTTCCTAAGCTCGTTATAGGGCATACGCTTGGCTCCTGATGCCAACAAGAAAGAGCTGGAAGCTTTTAGCGTTTGCGCATATAGTCTCTTTTCCAACCAGCAAGCAAGTCAAGAGGAAAACGCATGACGTTAGTACAGGGGAGCTTCCTCAGAGGTGGTTTTTTTGCGTTTAACCACGATTACAATGATGGAAACCGTTGTGACCACAAAAACCACAGCCAAGAAGGTAGCCAGATACATCAGTATGCTGATTGTGCCGTTGGTTGCCTGCAGGTCTTCAACCTCTAACTGCAATGCAGCTGCTTTGCTGTTAAGGGTGTCAACGATGACTTGCATGTTGGTATTGTTAAATTCTAATCGTCCCATTTGCGCCTCAAGAGTGGAGGCCTGGTTTAGGTAAAGGTCGTTTTCAGCCTGCAATGAGGCTAGGCGGGTTTGGAGTTCAGTGTTGTTCTCTTGAAGGGCTGCAGCGTCAATTGAAAGGGAAGTGCTTTCAACTTGGGCTTGGTTAAGCTGTGTCTGAAGCTGGGTGTTTTGGGATTGCAAAATTGAAATTTCTGCTTGAAGGCGATTGCTGGTGGAGTTGAGGCTGTTTAGCTGGTCTTGCAGGGTGCTGATTTCGTTCAGTAGGGAAGATTTGTCGCTTGTGGTATTATTCATAAGAGATGTGTAGTTAGCTAGCAAAGAAGTGTAGGTTGAGTTAAGTTCAGTTAATTGGGTTTGTAGTCGTGTGCTTTTTGCTTCTGCTTGTTGCAGCTGGCCTTGAAGGTTTGCAACCTGTACGCCCAGACTGGTTAGGTTTGCGTCTAACTGTATGGAAGTGGTCTGCAACGCTGAATAGGTGGGGTTTTGCACGATGCCGACAACAAGGTTTGAGAAGCGTTTGGTTCCTACTTCAACGGTTGCATAAATGTAGTTGTTGTTTAAGGGGTTATTTGGAATAACAACTGTGTAAGGCTGGTTGAATGAGGACCCTGCAGTCCAATTCCTAAACGCCATCAGTTCTTGGTCAACCAAGTACACTGAGGCATAGTTGGACATGTTTAACCAAATTTGGACATAAGCGTTTCCAGAAAGGTAAGTGTTGAGGGTCAAGGAAACGGTGAAGACTGCGGTGTCTCCTGCCTTGAGGGGGGTTGTTGGACCGGTAACAGAAAGATCCATCAAGTTGGAGTCAGTGAAGCGGGAAGTGAGAGCCTCCGCGTTTGGTGCAGATGCAAAAAGGGTTAAAGCCAAAATGGTTAGGGTCAAGACTGCAAAGAGCCGCTTCTTGATGCTTGTTGTATTCATGTTCAACTCGGTGCCCACGTTATTCCACATGGGATTTAACGGTTACGGACCAAAAATTAATCCTTGTGCGTCACAAAAAGCACAAATTTTCTGCGTCCCGAAAAAAGAGAAAAGGCGGGTGTAGCCTAACCGCGATTATCGAAGCTACAGGAATCGTCTTGGGTCAGTATCTATATCAACAATGGTGGCTCGGTCAGCCGCTAAAGCCTTATCCACTGCTGCCTCCAACGCGCTGGGCTCAGTTACTTTTATGCCTATGCCGCCTGCGTTTTCCGCAAACAGAGCAAAATTGTAGTCGTAGAGTTCAGTTTGGCTGCTTTGGTAGCCTTCCACTTTCTGCTCCTGCAAAATCATGCCCAAATGCTTGTTGTTAATGAGGAACACTTTGATGGGCAACTTGTACTTGAGCGCGGTTGCGAAGTCCCCCATGACCTGCGTGAAGCCGCCATCGCCCGTTACACATATGATTTGGCGGTCAGGGTAAGCAATCGCCGCTGCCAATGCACCCGGCAATCCCGAGCCCATTGAGGCTAAAAGCCCGCTCATGACTAACTTTTGGGTTTTCTTCATCTGGAAGTTACGTCCAAACCACCAGCAGTTCTCGCCCACATCCAGCGAGAAAACCGCGTTTGAAGCGACTTTGTCGGTTAACACTTTCATGATGTAGGGTGCACGGATGGACTTTGCGGAGGAGTTGGCTTCTTGGGCGAGTTTGAGGTTCCAGTTTTCTTTTAGCCGCGAGATTTCGTTAAGATAGTCGTTGTTGGTTTTGGGTTTCACTTTTGAAGCCAACTTGGGAATAAGGATTGCGCTGTTGCCCAGCAACCCGACTTCTACGGGGTACTTTTTGGCGATGTTTTTCATGTTTATGTCAATCTGCACGGTGCGTTTTTGAGGCAACAGGGTAAAGTCGCTAAAAGATGAGCCAATCACGATAAGCAAATCTGCGTTGCGGACAAGGTCAGCAGCAGCCGTGGAACCTAACCCACCGTGACACCCCGCCAAAAGCGGATGGTCTTCATCAACCACGCCCTTTGCCCTAAACGTGGTTACAATGGGGGCGCAGATTTTGGTCGCTAAAGCCACAAGCTTGTTTCCCTGTCCTCGGCAGCCATAACCCGCCACAATCACTGGACGCTGCGCGGAGTCAACCACTTGGGCAGCTTTCTCAACCACAGAGTCTTCAACGCAGAATGCAAGGTTGGGCATGCGCCCCTCAAATGGGAGGAGGGGAGCGTCATAGGGAAGTTTCTGAACATCGTTAGGGATGCCTATGTTGCTTACGCCCCGGTCCAGCAGTGCAGTTTTTATGGCAAGCGTTGCAAGCATGGTGGTTTGCTCTTCAGACATGAGAATTTTGTTAAAGACACATATGGGCTCAAAGAAGCTGTGTTGGTCAATTTCTTGGATGCTTCCCGGACCGATGAATTGCCGTGCCACCATGCCAGAGAGCACCAAAACGGGGGAACCATCAAGGCTTGCATCGTACAAGCCTGTCGCGAGGTTTGTGGTTCCGGGTCCTGAAACAGATAAGCATGCGGCTACGTGCCCCGTGAGTTTTCCGTAAGCGGACGCCATGAAAGCGGCGACTTCTTCGTGGCGCACTTGGATGTATTTGACTTTGCTACTTTTCCGCACGGCATCAACCACACCCAACGTGGAGGTTCCAGGCACTCCAAAAATGTAGGTTACGCCCCAGTCAGCAATTTGGTCTACGAGAACTTCTGAAACGGTTTTGCCGGCTTTTTTTGTGTCCTCGGTTTTTTGGTTTAGGCGGACAAAACTGGTTTTGGGAACCCCGCATACGGGGCAGACCCAGTCGTCGGGTAAATCTGAGAAGGGGGTGCCTTGTTTTTCTTCATCATAAATGTAGTTACACACGGTGCATCGGTATTTTGCCATGTTAAGAGCCTCGAAAATTAACGGATTAACTTACGTGTTTAGGGTTTATCTGCCTTTTGGAAAACCAAACGCGCTCAAAACAGAAAAATGGGTAAGCAGAAAAGTGGATTGAGTTCGGCGTTTGCGGAAGTTGCTTTAGGATGGCGAACCACCTAAGCAGTTCCCACCGAACCCAACCCAAGTCTATCGACGTTTTTGGCTCCTTTAAAGGTTTGTGATTACAGTTCTGCACATACTTTTCTTCAAAAAAAGCAAGTCCCAGATTTTAGAAGATGGTTTCTGCTGCACGCTTAGGGGAAAAATCTAAGAAAACCGTTGTTTCGGTTGATTTATGCGTGGATTTCTTGAAACACCGCCACGGAAGTCACAGCCACAGGCAGAGAGATGGGAACGATTTGGTCAGCTTCAATGAACTTCATGCGTATGAGTACGTTTTTGCATTTGTGTCCACTGCAGCCGTATAGGAACAGGTCAGGGTCGCCGTTGTTGCCTGAGATTATTTTAGTTTTGGAGTCGCAGTTGCGGCAGTGGTCGGCGCGTACTTCACCCTTAAGGATGTGTCCGTCAACGAGAATGACGCTCCAAGATTTGTGTTTAGCCCAACTCACAGTATCTACACCACTAAATCAGAATTATGCGCAAATTTTAACGCGCGCCATTATGGGTTACTGCAACAATAGCACCAATAAGCTGAATAAATTAATATGTGGTTGCCAACGTGCAATAACTCCGTGATAAACAAAAGAAGCGAGAAAAAACCAAAACAGAAAAACACACCCAGAAGGTAAACACTGCTCCTTTTGAAGCTCAACTTCTTGTGTGCAATTTACCCTTAAACGGAAGCTTATCAGGGCAAACGTTCATGAATATGTTAACCCCCAAAACAAATGCGAATTAGATGAACAAAAGGTATTTAAAACCAAGAGTCACTCGCAAAAAATGCGCCTTCTCAGAGAACAAAACAAACGGACATAGCAATGGTATAAACACATAAACTACACAAAACCGCCGAAACCGCCCAATTCGAAAACGCAAGAACCAACGTTGAAAAATACGGAAGCAATACCCACTCAGAGAGCCCGAGAGGGTTGGCAAAGCTTTTATGCGCCCCCCAGTTACATTATGGCGTACATTCTGTTGCTAACCAATTCAAGAAGTGAATAAAAATGGTTAACGAATTATCTCCCAGCCAGTTACGCCGAACCTGCAACCCCGAATCCTTAAAATGCCAATCTTCAGAGGAGTTGATTCCGCTTCAAGAAATCATCGGGCAGGAAAGAGCCGTCCGCGCCCTCAAATTCGGGTTAGGCATCCAAGATAAAGGCTTCAACATCTACGTGGCAGGATACCCCGGCACAGGCAGAACCACAGCCGTCAAAAACTTCTTGGAGGAAACCGCCAAAAAACAGCCCATCCCCTCCGACTACTGCTACGTCAACAACTTCAAAGACGAATACACTCCAAAAGCCATCAAACTGCCCTCAGGAAAAGGCAAACTCTTCCAGAGAGACATGAAAAACTTCATCGAAGACACAAAACGTTCCCTGCTTAAAGCCTTCCAGAGCGAGGACTACGCGGCACGTAGAGAAAACACAGTCAAACAAGTGGAAACCCAACGTAAACAACTCATCGAGCAACTCAACGCAGACGCCCAGAAAGAGGGGTTTCTGATTCAAAGCAGCCCCATCGGCTTGCTCATTGTTCCAGTCATTAAAGGTAAACCAGTCAGTGAGCAAGAACTCCTCACCATGCCCCCCAAAGACCGCAGCGAAATCCAAGAGAAACGAGCCAAACTGGAGTCGGACATGCGGACGACGATGCGGCAATTTATGGATTTAGACCGCAAAGCCCACGAGGAAATCGACAAACTTAACCGAGAAATCGCCCTCTACGCCATAGGAAACCTCGTCAACGAGGTTACGGAACAGTACAAGGGGTTCTCTGACGTTGCCGATTACCTCAAAGACGTACAAGACGACATACTAAACAACGTGGCTCAATTCATAAAAAACCCCGAAGAAGAACGCCAACGCATGCCCTTCCAGTTGCCGTGGAGTGCACGGGAATCTTTTTTCAAAAAATACGAAGTAAACGTAATCGTAGACAACTCACAAGTCACAGGCGCCCCGGTTGTTATGGCGACAAACGCAACCTATCATCACCTGTTTGGAAGAATCGAAAGGGAAGCCCAGTTTGGCGCACTCGTCACGGACTTCACCATGATTCGCGGGGGCTTTCTGCATCAAGCAAACGGAGGATACCTCATTGTACCTGTGGAGGAGCTTTTAACAAACCAGTTCTCCTACGAAGGCTTGAAGCGGGCGCTGAAAAGCGAACACATAAACGTGGAGGAACTGGAGGAACGCTACGGGTTTGCCGTAACCAAAAGCCTCAAACCCGAACCCATCCCCCTCAGCGTGAAGGTCATCGTAATTGGCGACCCCTACGTTTACCAGCAGCTTTTCGGTTTAGACAAAGAATTTAAGGAACTCTTCAAAGTCAAAGCGGAATTTGACACCAGCATGGCACGCACCGATGAGTGCCTCGAAAAATATGCCGCCTTCATTTGTACCCTGTGCCAAAAAGAAAACCTCAAACACCTTGACCGCACTGGCTTAGCCAAAATCATTGAACACAGCAGCCGACTCGCCGACGACCAAATGAAGCTCTCAACGCGGTTTGCGGAAGTGGCTGACATCGCACGTGAAGCCAACTTTTACGCCACCCAAGAAAACGCCCAATACGTAACTGGCGCACATGTAAAGCGGGCTATTGAAGAGAAGATTTACCGCAGCAAAATGATTCAAGAAAAACTTCAAGAAATGATAAACCGCAACTTTATCCTCATCGACACCGAAGACCAGAAAGTTGGGCAAGTCAACGGGTTGTCCGTGGCGAGTATAGGTGACTTTGCTTTTGGCATGCCCAGCCGCGTAACGGTCAGTGTGGGTTTAGGGAAGGAAGGCGTGGTGGACATTGAGCGGGAAGCCAAAATGGGGGGACCAATCCACACCAAAGGCGTGATGATTCTTAGCGGCTACTTGAATGAGAAATACGCCAAGGACAAACCTCTCACGTTAACTGCAAGATTGGTGTTTGAACAGAACTATGAAGGCGTCGAAGGAGACAGCGCCTCCAGCACGGAGCTGTACGCAATTCTGTCAAGCCTGTCAGGGTTACCCATCAATCAAAGCATCGCAGTCACGGGTTCAGTGAACCAGAAGGGGGAAGTGCAAGCCATCGGCGGCGTAAACCAGAAAATTGAGGGGTTCTTTGAAGTCTGCAAAGCCAAAGGGCTCTCAGGCAAGCAAGGTGTGATGATTCCCGCAAGCAACGTGCAGAACTTGATGTTAAAAGAGGAGATTGTGGAAGCTGTGGAACAGGGAAAGTTCCATGTTTACTCAGTGAAATCCATTGACGAAGGCATTGAGGTGCTTACAGGCAAAAAGGCAGGCAGTCGAGGAATTGACGGCTCCTTTGAAGAAGGCAGCGTAAACGCGTTGGTGGATAAGCAGTTTCAAAAAATGTCTGAGGAATACGCCAAGTTTGCTTCGGTGCTAACCCCAGAAAAACACAGAGCCTCCGACGACAGCTAATCTATTAGCAAGGTAAAGTTACTACCTTTCTCTTTTTTACTGTAGGTAGGGTTTTATTTTTTCCGCAAGCGCATCAAGAGTTTCCCTGTCAGCTATGCCAAGTTCTTCAAAGCGGGGCATCTTTCGGCCTTCAAATCTGGGAATGACATGTACGTGCAGATGAAACACTTCTTGCCCCGCAGCCGCGCCGTTTTGCTGAATGATGCTGATGCCGTCTGCTTTTACGGCTGTTTTGACTGCTGCGGCGATTTTTTTGGTGACTTTGTGTGTTTGGGCCAGTAAATCGTCGGGGGTGTCAAAGATGCTTTCGTGGTGGGTTTTGGGTATGATGAGGGTGTGGCCTTCACTTACAGGTCGGATGTCCATGAAAGCTAAAACTTGTGGGTCTTCGTATACGACGCTTGAGGGTGATTGTTTTTGTACGATTTTGCAGAAGATGCAGTTTTCACTCATGCCCTTTCACCATAAAGTGATGTTATAGGGGTAGCCGATTTAACAATTTATATCTGTTGCGCCCACCGTCATGCACAGGAAGAGGCAGAGCATCTAAAGATAAACATTAGAAACATAAGAAGCTAAATAGATCAGTGCAACAATTTTATATCTCCTATCTTATCATAATGCATAACGAGAAGTTATAGGTGGAGAAATCCTTGACTGAACTGGAAGAAAAAGTCCGCGAAGAAGTCGGCAAAGTTCAGGACCCCGAAACGGGACAAAGCTTTGCGGAAATGCAGATGATAACAACCGTAAAAGAGGAAGAACCCGGCGTCGTGCGTGTAGAGTTTATTCCAACCAGCCCCTTTTGCCCCATCGCATTCAAACTTGCCACCGACATCAAAGCCGCCGCCACCCAAGTTACAGGCGTAAAAAAAGCCGTAGTTTACTGCCGCGGGCACATGATGGAGCAACAAATCAACGAAATGACCAACAAATAACGTGCCAGCAGCGTTTCCCTTTTAGAGCTGGCTTTTTGTGGTGTTCCAAGCAGCAAAAAAGCCCAAGGCAGTTGCGACAACACCGGTTAAAATCAGCACAACCAAGACCTCATCGCCCCCTGCAATTGAAAACAAGAAAAACATCCCAAAAAAGACAACTGCCATCCCTAAGAATCCTGCTGCCCAACCTTTGAATAAGGCTCGTAGTATCCTGCATGTCCCCAAGATTTCCTCTTGGTTTCAGCTTATAGACGTTATTTAGTGGCAATTCTGATTAGAGAACGGTTTATCGGATGTAGCCCGCGGTTTTACCTCGGGTTTTGTGGTCGTCTTCCACTGCAACGTTGTAGTCTTTAAAACCGGTGTGGAGTCGAGCGTGGATATCTGAGCGCAGTTTTGCGGTGTCACGTGCGTACCGTTTTAGCATGAAAACAATTTTGTAAAAGTTGACTGCTCGAGCTAATGTGACTATGAAGAATAGGCTAAACATGGCAAACATTAGGTAAGCGGGGTTTACCAAAAACAGCAAAGTACTTGTGACGCCTAAAGCAACCACATAAACCATGGTTCGAATTCTTCTAAAGTTCACCATAACCTTTCACCCACATTAAATATGCCGCAGTCTGCTTAAAACATTTTCGAACATGAAAAGCACTCAGTAATCAACAAGTTAAACAAAAAGGGGACGGATGGAGATTGCGCTTAGCCCAAAAAAGAGGAGGCGGATTATTTCATTCGGGTAAACGACCACGTGCCAATCGCAATCATAACCGCGTCAAACACGCAAATCACCCCGAGGTTAACCCACAACGGCTGCAAAGCCACATATGACCCCCCTAACAGGACCTGCCGCAACGCGTCCACACCGTAGGTTAACGGGTTGAAAACGGAAGCAGTCTGCATCCACCCAGGAACACCCTGCGCAAGAGGCCCGTTAATAGGGAACAGGGCACCGCTGAGGAAGAAGATGGGTAGGTTGATGAAGGTCTGGATGGCGCCAAAACTTTCCAGGCTGCCCATGAAGCTGGCGATTATCAGTCCAATGCTGACTAACCCAAAGGTGATAAGCAGCATGATGGGCACACTAATCAGAAAACCAACTGGGTCAATGCTTATGCCCAGTAGGGCACCGATGCCAAAGACAATTAAGCCTTGAATCAATGCGTCAGAGCTGTCACCAAACATTTTCCCCAAGAAAAGCGAAAAACGGGAAATGGGGGCAACCAAGATTTCTTTCATGAACCCGAATTCGCGGTCCCAAATGACGGATATGCCCATGAACATGGAGGTGAAGAGCAGGGTTTGTCCGATGATGCCTGGAAACAGGTACTGCTGATAGTCAATACCTGGAATGGCAAAATGCATGCCAAAACCTGCGCCGAAAATCACCAGCCACAAAATAGGCTGAACAAAGCTGCTGATGACGCGGGTGCGGTCACGCAAGAACCGCTTGACTTCTCTTAGCCAAAGCGTGTATAATCCGCGGGCTTGGCTCAATGAATCTTCCTCCGTTGAATCGCTGCAAACCCGTACAATTCCCGTGTGCTGTCGGCCCGTATGTTCCTGCCCGTGTAATGCAAAAACACATCTTCCAAGTTAGGCTCACGCAACAGAATTGAATCAATAAAGATTTTGTTGGCAGCTGCAACCTCCATAATGCGAGGCATGATGTTTCTTCCGCCGCGAACCGTGATTTCAAGGGCACCGTCAACAATGACGCATTGCATAAGCCCAAGCTTCTCGACAAGCAACGCAGTCAACTCGTCGATTTTGGCGGAGTTGATGGTGATTACGTCGCCTTCGAGGGTTTCTTTTAGCTTGGGCGGCGTGTCCAACGTGATGAGTTTGCCGTGGTCAATTATGCCGATGCGGTCACAGAGCCGGTCGGCTTCGTCCATGTAGTGGGTGGTTAAGACAATGGTTATGTCGTGGGTGTATTTGAGCTCTTTAATGTAGCTCCAGATGTGGTCTCGGGTCTGAGGGTCCAAGCCCACAGTGGGTTCATCCAGAAACAACACTTTGGGGTAATGAATTAAGCCTCTGCCCAGCTCAAGCCTGCGCCGCATACCGCCCGAATAGGTTCGCATCAAGTCGTCGGCGCGGTCTTCCAACTCAACCAGCTTGAGAATGCGGTTTATGCGGTCTTTCTGCTCACCAGGCGGCACGCCGTAAAGGTTAGCGTGCATGTACAGGTTTTCCCTGCCGGTGAGGCGGTCGTCGATGCTGGGGTCTTGAAAAACCATACCGATGCTTCGGCGAACCTGCATAGCTTGCTTAACTATGTCGTAACCATTGACCTTCGCGGAGCCGCCCGTAGGCTTCAGAATTGTGCAGAGCATGCTTATGGTGGTGGTTTTGCCCGCCCCGTTAGGTCCAAGTAAACCAAAAATTTCGCCAGGCTCCACCGCTATGTCAAGTTTATCCACGGCTTTGAACCCGTTAAAAGCGCGAGTCAAATGATTAGTTTCAATAACGTAAGGCATTGTTAGTCATCAAGCAGATGTTTTTTTGCATGGTGGACACAAGGCAAATTTAAGGGTATTTCTTCAAAAACACCAGTTTAGCCGTAAGGCAAACAAAAATGGTCATTGTTTTGCTTTTTGCCTCTTGTTAATTTGCCTGAGAACAACTGCAATTACAACGGCAACTGCAACCAACCCAGAAACACCCAACAGCCAATCCGACTGCAGCCCCGCCGCGATTTTTGGAGGCACGACTGACTGGGCAATCAAGGGGTATCGGTCCATGTTGAGGGGGTCAATCACGTAGGGGGTGTCACCTAAGCCGTCGCCATCGCCATCTTCTCCTTGATAGTCGCTCCAAAAGTTGCCTTCTTTGCCGTTGTCCCATGTGTGTATAGGCTCAGTGGTGTTGTAGTCGTCGCCACAGAGGCACCCGCCAAGCTGCTGAACGTTGTTGATGAAGGTGTTGCCGCTGATATCTAAGTTGGCAGGAAGGTTCCCCACTTGGTTGTTAGAGCCAAAAAAGATGCCGTTTTTGTTGTCGGCTAAGTAGTTGTTTGTGATTGTGTTGTTGTCACCCGCGACTAGGATGCCAACGATGCAGTTGGTTACGGCGTTGCCTGTGATGGTGTTGTTTGGCGTCCACGGGTACATGCCGATGCTGAAGTTTAGGATATTGAGGTTTTTGATGGTCAAGAACCCGATTGTGTTGGTTGCAGTGTCAACGCCTATAGACCAGGTTTCAGTGTTGTCTTCCGGCACAACCTGGTCGGGTCCTTGCCCGATTATCCACAGCGTCTGCTCCCCCGTGTAGGGACCCATCAACGTGTATCCTGCACCGTCTATGGTGATGCCTTCTTTTTCGATGACAACACCCTGCACGGTCACGTTACCCGTGAAAGTGTAGATGTCTCCGCTGCGTCGAATCGGCACCGAAGAGGGGTCAATAGAGCCGTCGGAGTGTATTCGAATCACCGTCCCCGTTGCTTGCGAATAAGCGGGTTCGGGGAGGGATAGCAAGGAGACTGCTAAAAGGGTTGCAGCAAGGAACACGGTTAAGGCAAGAGGTCTCGTTGCCGCATTCATAGCCATCAACCAAGATACGTACACAACGAATTTATGTTTTTAGCCCTCCGCGACACCGCTTAGGTGATGGTTAAATTGGGGCAATTGAGGAAAAGCCAAAATACTAAGCCCACGAAAGGTAAGGGCTAAGTGGCTTGATGAAGACCAGAAAAACTTACGTTTCTATTGATCGGTCGTTTTTAATTCTGTGCGTTATGGGAGCGTTCGCTATCCTCAGCTCCACCATGTCAAAAAGCCCCGTGCTAAACCCTTTTGCCACCAGCTTAGGCACCCCAAGCGACCTGATGGGATTTGTCGCAGCAGCCTCAACCATACCTGGCATACTCATCAGCCTACCCGCCGCGTCCCTCTCAGACGTCATTGGCAGAAGAAAGGTGCTTCTGTTTTCCGCGTTTGTTTTTGCATCAGCACCATTTCTGTACCTGTTCGTGGAAACTTGGTGGCAGCTGGCGTTGGTGCGGTTCTACCACGGCTTTGCCACAGCCATCTTCATACCCGTAACAGAGGCGACGGTGGCAGAACAGTTTCCCTTCCGATGCGGCGAACGCATATCCCTCCTCCATTCAATCAACGGCGTGGGGCGGACACTTGCTCCTCTTTTGGGTGGCGCAATTTTAGCGTTAACCAACAACGGCTTTCATGCAGTTTACTTGGCGGTTGGGGTTGCGGGCGTGACGACGTTTGTGATGGCGTTTCTGTTACTCACTGAAAAAAAGAAACCCGTTACCGAACCAGCAGATGCCAAAAAAGTAGCAGCCAAGATGGTTCACTGCTGGCGGGGAGTTATCCAAAACCGTGGGGCGGTGCTGGTTAGTCTGGTTCAGGCAAGCCAATACTACGTGTATGGCGCAGTGGAGTTTTTCATTGTGGGTTACGCGTTGGAGGTTGCGGGGCTGGATGCGTTTTATGCGGGACTGTTTTTGACCACGCAAGTTGCCACAGTAATTTTAACCCGACCAGTACTGGGCAGGCTTTCGGACAGGAAGGGACGCCGCATCCCCATCGTTTTGGGTTCAGTTCTGGGCGCCGCGTTACTGTTTGCCATACCCTTCACCACCCAGCTCTGGCTACTCCTACTCATCGCAGTCGGCTACGGAGTAGGCTTTGCCGCCGTAATCTCCTCCACCTCCCCACTTATGAGTGAGCTTGCACCTGCAGGTTTAGTGGGTTCATCCATGGGTTTTTTGAGTACCATGATGGATGTAGGGCAGACAATGGGGCCAATCGTGAGCGGATTCATTTTAGCCTCAGTTTTCCAATACACCGGACTGTTTGCCTCACTGAGCCTTTTGCTGCTGGCTTCCGCGGCGGTTTTTGCGGTCTGGGGAACAACAAAAAAGCAACAAGACAGTCCAGTTCAGTGTTCAAGGGGACAGTAACTTCTTAAAGCTTAAACACGTCTCAAAATGAGGAGGATGCTTATGTTTGTCCACGTTAGTGTGCGAACCAGCGATATGGATCGCTCTCTAAAGTTTTACACAAAATTTCTTGGACTTCAGATTGAGAGCCGCAAAGAAATCGTGCAGACAAATGCGGAGATTGTTTTTCTTCAGGACCCGTCGGGGAAAGGCGCCAAACTGGAGTTGACGCTTTACCGTGACCAGAAAAAGTTTATCCAAGCGGACTACGAGTACCGCCTTTTTGACCACTTAGCCTTCGAAGTGGAAGACATGCAACAGACGCTGAAGGCTATGCGGGAAGCAGGAGTGAATATAACTGATGAACCTTACCGTTTGAGCCCAACAGGGAGCCTGTTGGCGTTTGTGGAGGACCCAGATGGAACCCTCATCGAACTCATAGAAAAACAAGTTCCATCATAGAAAAAATGGTCAAAGAAGTAAGGAGGGGCGCCGTTTTCTTTTTGTTTAACCTGTCGCATAAGTGTGTCTTGTGTTCTTGTGTATGGATTAGAAAGTGTATCAAATGGCAACCACTATTTTCTTCGAATATGCGCATATTACGTTTAAAGGTTGTTTTCTCTGCCGTAATGGTTAAATTTCGCTTGCTTCCTCCCACTAATGGAGTGAATGGTTATGCCAGAAATGAATTTTGAAGGAACCGCCACCTGGAAAAGCGGCACCGAATGCGACCTATCCGTCAAAGGAAAACACATAGCCACCGTCAGCCCACCCCCCTCGTTTGGCGGAAAAGAAGGCTTCTGCGTCCCCGAAGAAATCTTCGCCGCCGCCCTAGCCTCATGCATGAACACCCTGTTTATTTTAATTGCCAAAAACAGCCAACTCGGACTCAAAAACCTCGCAACCAAAGCCGAAGTTAAAATGAACGTCGAAGGCATGGAGAAACTGATTTTCACCGACGTACACTTCTCGATGAATGTTGGATTGGAAAACGACACGGAATGGGACCGCAAAAAAGCCAACACCGTCTATGGCATGGCACAAAAAATCTGTCCCTTGCGGCAGTCTTGGGGAGAAAACGTCCCCATAAGCTTTGAACTCAACTTCGTGTAACCCACGAACCCTCTTCTTTTTTCCAGCATCTGAAAGCAGATAAGCCACTCTTCAGTAGTTTATCTGGAGATGTTTCGGTTGGGAACCGCTCGGGCGCCAATCACCTATAAAGGCAGAAGACTGGGCGTGTTGGTTTTGGTGGCGGCTCAACTTCTGGTCGGAGCCATCCATGTTGCCTTCGGGTTTTGGCTACTCTCCGCGCAAGGCGCAGCCACAGGTGCCGCTTTAAATCCTGGACTTGTTTACAGTGTTTACACCGTTCTCTTTGGCTTGTTAACCTTGGTTTTTGCAGCGGGGATTTGGCTGCGGAGAAGTTGGAGTTGGTGGGGCACCGCGGCGGTTGCGGTTTTTGTGATTGTGGCGGATTCGTTGACGCTGCTGGATTTGCCCAGCATCCCCGGAATCCCCAAATTTGCAGGGTTGGGCGAAATCACCTACAGCGTGCTGGTTTTGTTTTATTTGTTGGAGCCACAAACCCGAAAAGAATACGCGGTTTCTAAAAAATAAAAGAAGGGTTAGTTCAGCTTAAAAGCTGATTCTGAAGCCGTGCCCAAAGTAGCCTCGCGGCGTTTTGACGCGGTCGCCGTAGACTTGCTTTAGAAGCTTGACGTAGTCGTTGTTGTCGTCCATGCGGAACTCAAATTTGCCCGAGGTGGACTGGAATTCCAGTTCGAATTCGTGGTTTTCCATGTTTCCTTGCTGGAGATTTTTAAGTTTCAGCTTAAGCTCGCGTACGCCAGCATGGTCAACGTAAAAGTTGCCGGGTGTTTCATTTAGAGCAGTCGAGGGCGGCATTGACAGGTATCGTTGTGTGTATCCGAATGAGGCTTTGAGTTGGTCACCCCATTGCCCGAAAAAGCCTTTGCCTTCGGCTTTGGCTTGGTTACGTGCCTGCATTGCGGCGTCTTTGAGCATGTCGCTGGTCATTTGGGCAAAAATTAGGCGTTTGTCTGTGAGGACTCCGGTGAAGGTGTCGTAGCGTCCAAACGATTTGGGTTTTCGCAGTAGCAACACACCCAACACGGGTTCATTGTCTGCTTGCGGGGATTTGACAGGTACCTGACCTGAAGCAGGAGCAGAAACGGGTGTAGAAGGGGATGGTGAAGCAGCCACAGCGGCAGGCGCCGAAGAGGCAGGTTTATTTTGGGGCGCGCCGCAGCCGCGGCAGAAATTTGATTCTGCATCCACTTGGGCGCCACATTTTTCGCAGTAAGGCATCATTAATCACTGTCAAAAATATTTTCATGGGTTATTATAAGGTTTCTTCCCTTTCCCGATACTACAAAGCATCAATACACCGCAGGAATTCTTCGGCGTCGCCAACGGGGTAGCCTGAATAGAATTTGCTAAAGTACCCGAAAACGTGTGTGCACTTCTGCAGAAAAGGCTGCAGCTTCTCAGCCCACGCCACCACGTCTCTGGTTCGGTCAGTTTCCACCTTGCCCAAGGTGCCCGTAACGGCTTTGCGGTCGCCCCCCCCATCGAATATACAAGAAATCCGCCGTTGCCTGCTCCGTGAGGGGCATTTTGGCGGCGTCCACCCAAGCCAACGCAACCCCATGAACCCGCAAAAGCTCGAAAAGCTCTTCGGTAAGCAGGGACTTATTGCGTACCTCAACCGCATAACGATGCCCCTTTGGCAGCGTCGACAAATAGCGCTCCAGTAACGGGAAATGCTGTTTTCGAAACATCGGCGGAAACTGCAACAGCAAAACGCCCAGCTTCTCCCGCAGGGCGGCGGCGCGTTCAAGAAAAACGCGGGTTTCTTCCTCGCAGTTTTGGAGCATTTTAATGTGGGTGATTTTTTGTGGGAATTTGAGCGAGAACAGGAAGCCGTCGGGGGTTTGCTGGCGCCATTGGGTGATGGTTTTTGTGTTGGGGATGCGATAAAATGTGCTGTCTACTTCTACGGTTCCAAAGTGCCTTGAGTAAAATTTGAGGAAATCCTTGGACGCCAAATCCGCAGGGTAAAAGTTGCCTTTCCAAAAGCCATAGCTCCAACCCATTGTACCCACATGTAGCGGTGTGGCTAATCTTTTGCTTTGAGCATCAGCCAGTTTTTGTCGCCTCCCTTCTTTAACGGAACAAGCACAAACCGCCCCTGCAGCCGTTCCCCGCTGAGGATAACTTCCACCATTTTGGGCGTCCAAACCTTAGTCTCAAACGTACCCCTATCCCAAATCAGCACTTGCCCCGCGCCATACTCGCCTTTTGGTATTTCGCCTTCAAACTTGGCGTACTCCAAAGGGTGGTCTTCAACCTGCACTGCCAGCCGCTTCTCGTCAGGTGCCAACGGAATGCCTTTGGGAACCGCCCAGCTTTTGAGAACGCCATCGCGTTCCAGCCGAAAATCGTAGTGCAGCCTGCGGGCATGGTGTTCTTGGACAACAAAGATTTGGGTTTCGCCGCTGTTGGGGGTTTCGGGTTTGGGCTCGGCGGTTTTGGTGAAGTCACGTTTTGCCTTGTACTCCTGAAGCGGCTTGACCTCGCTAAGCTGGCTTAGAGTGCAGTCCTGAGGCTGCTTGTCGGCTCGAAGACGTAGAAAACGGGGCATACGCAGCCTTCCGTCGTTGGTGACCACTTGGTAGGCAACTTCACAAACCAGCGTAGGCTTTAGCCAAGTTACTTTCTCTGCGACGTCAGCCTCAAACGGCGCTGCATCGGTGGTGATTTGTTCGAATTGGTCATGTAGCGATTGGAGAAGCGCTTGCGAGAAGCCTGTGCCGACTTTTCCAACAAACACCGCCTTCCCAGATGCATCGTAGAGCCCCAACAGTAACGCGCCAAATGTGCTTGCCCGAGAGCCAGTGCCTTGGGTGAAACCAAAAATGACGCAGTCACAACTGTGGATTTTCTTGATTTTCAGCCAGTTCCCGCTTCGCACGCCCGCCTCGTAGGGGCTGCTTTTGCGCTTTGCCATAACGCCCTCCAACCCCTTCTGCATAACCGCCTCAAAATAGACCTCGCCTTTTTCCGCCACATAGTCTGCCAGGAAAACGTGCTCGCCCTCCTGTACAGACTCCTTAAGGATTCGTTTGCGTTCGGTTAGCGGCAAACCCAGAAGCAGCTTTCCGTCTTTTTCCAAGATGTCAAAAACTATGTAGGCGGCGGGTGTGTGGGCGGTTTTTAGGGTGATGTCGGTTGTGGAGGTGGCTTTTCCGCGTTCCAGCAACGCTTGGAAATCCACTTTGCCTCCAGTGAGAACCACAATCTCGCCATCCAAAACCACATCATAAGCCAGTTGTTTGAGTTCGCCCAGTTCGGGAAAGTTGTCCAAAAGCTCGTTTTGGTTACGGCTCCGCAAACTCAACTCGCTATCCACGTAAGCGATTGCGCGGAAACCGTCCCATTTAACCTCGAAAAGCCAATTCGCATCCGTGAAGGCGGCTTTGGCTTCTTTTGCCAGCATCGGCTTGTAGCGTGGGCGGGTTGGGGTCATTTCTTTTCCAACTGTTTAAGCGTTTCCTGCAACGCCGCCATCAAGCCCTTGACTTCCTCTTTGGGCGCCTTCTCAACCGTGATGGTTTCGCCTTTAAGCTTCTTTTGGATGAGCACTTCGAGGCGTAGGCGGTAGGTGTCGGTGTATTCGTTGATGTCGAAGTCGCCTGAGAGGTCGGCTATGATTTTTTTGGCAAGGTCTAACTCGGTTTTCTGCGGGGTTTTGAGCGTTTGGAGTTCTTCAAAGCCGCTGGGATCCACCACGTCGTAGCCATAACGCATCGTCGTCAACACCAACGCCCCTTTGTAGGCGTGCACCAGCACGGGGTATTCTTTGGTGCGCAGCGTAATTTTGCCCACGGCGGCTTTTCCCATGCTTTCAAACGCGGTTAGGAGCAGGCTGTAGGCGTCGTTGCTTTTGTCAGGCATGAGCGCGTAGCTGCTGTAAAAGTAGACGGGGTCCACGCTGAGGTAGTCGATGAATTTGTCGATGCGGATGCGCTTATCGGATTCGGGCTTCACCGCATCCAACTCTTCTTTGGTAAAAACCACGTACTGGTTTTTGCTGACCTCGTAGCCCTTTACGACTTCCTGCCAGGGCACCACCTTGTTTTCTTTAGCGCATACCTTCTCGTAACGCAGCGGTTGGTTGTCAGTTTTATGCAGGAAATGGAAGGTTACTCCGCGGTCGTAAACCATCGCGTAAAGCTTGACGGGCACATTGATTAAGCCGATGGTTATGCTGCCACTCCACATGGACCGCTGAGAGGGCGCACGTTTAGGCTTGGATTCGGTCTTCTGTTGGGGTTTTTCTTCTTGGACGGCTTGCGGCTTTTTTCTTGCGCGGGGTTGTTTCTCCAGTTACTTTGCCTCCAGTTTTTGTCGATTCTCAAAAATGTCGTTCCAAGGTTCCTCTTTGAGGCTTGGGACACTGTGAATATTGAACGTTGAGGGCTTTAACTTTTTCTTCAACGCCGCCCACGCGATTGGGGTGGATGCGGACGCGTCGGGGGTTGCGCGGAGGCTGTAGGGGCAAGCCATTGTTCTGCCGTGGCTGTTTTGCATGTAATCCACAAATACCTTGTTGGGCGTTTTGGTGTCCTTAAACTCGGAAACTACCTTGTTGTTTTCCTTCATAAGCTGGATGCCAACGGTGTGGACAAAGGCGCGGGTGTGCTTGAAAGTATATCGCCGCACGAGGGGAACCAGAATGTGCAGTCCTTTCTTGCCCGACGTCTTCACATAACCCGTCAGCCCCAATGCGTCCAACTTTTCTTTAATCAGAAGCGCCACTTCCACCGCAGCCTCAAACGTGGCTGGTGGCTCGGGGTCAACGTCAAAGAAGGCGAAGTCGGGGGTTTCGCGTTTGGGCACGGCTGAGAGGGGCATGTGGATTTCGACGGCAGCCAAGTTTGCCAACCAAAGCAGCGTGTCGAGGTCGTTGCATAGGACGTAGTTGACGTCGTGTTTGGCTGAGGGGGAGTATATTGTGGTGGTTTGAACCCAGTTTGGGGTGCCTTCGGGCGCGTTTTTGGCGTAGAACCCCTCTTTGTCTACGCCCTCAGGGTAACGGGTGAGCACGAGGGGGCGGTCTTTGAGGAAAGGCAGCATCTTGGGCGCAACTTTGATTATGTACTCAATGAATTGGGCTTTTGTGATTTTCTGCTGTGGAAACAGGATTTTGTCAAGGTTGCTGAAGCTGACCTTAGTAAGTTTCTCCATTTTGTACGCCTAAAAGATTATCTTTAAAGAAAGAGGCTTAAGGTGAGATTTAAAATTCACCGCATAGTCCCAACTCTACTGTGGGAAAAATATGAACTCACGTGGCTGGTTTGAGTTTCCAGCCTGTGCTTTCGATGGCTTCTTTGATGTTTTTGAGGGCTTCTTCCTTAGTTTTACCCGTGCAGGACAGGGGAACTTCTACGCAGTACGCGGTGAAGGTGCCTTCAGGGTGGGTTTTTAGGAGGACAGTGAATTTTTGAGGCTTCTCAGAGGACATGATAACCTTGTAGAGACCGTGTAGAAATATGAAGGTATCCATGAAAAAACTGAAAAACGAACCTATTTGCCGCCTATTAGCATCCAATTAGCAATTGTATGCAGAACCTATAGAGGGGAGGGTCCTGCCACAAGTGGGAACGAACAGTTTAAGTCCGTCTGCCCAATTGTTTCTGCGAGGAAACCCCCGTGCGTGAACTGGTCTTTGTGGGCTTAGGATTAAACAGCGAAAAAGGCATTACCCTGCAAGGCGTAGAAGAAGCCAAAACCGCAGATGCCGTCTTTGCTGAGTTGTACACGAGTTTGCTGCCTGACTTTTCCATGGAAAATCTTGAAAGTCTTGTGGGCAAAGAAGTCAAGGTGCTTTCACGGCGCGATTTGGAGGATGAGAACGGCAAGCTGCTCTTCGAAGCTGCAGAGGTGGGTAAAGTGGTTTTTTTGGTTCCCGGTGACCCCTTCATCGCCACCACCCATGTGACGTTGCGGGTTGAAGCTGCCAAACGCCAAGTGTCCACCCGCGTGGTTCATGGGGCAAGCATAATCAGCGCCATCATCGGTGTTTCAGGCTTGCACAATTACAAGTTCGGCAAAACCGTCACCATCCCCTTCCCCGAAAACTTTAGCGAAACCCCCTACAACGTCATCGCCCAAAACAAGCAGTTGGGTATGCACACGCTTTGCCTGCTAGATTTGAATGCCGTCGAAAAACGTTTCATGACCATCCAAGAAGCTCTTAGTCTGCTGCAAGGCATCGAGCAGAAACGCAAGCAGGGCATTGTTACCGAGGATACGTTGGCTGTTGGGCTTGCCAGGGCAGGAAGCAGCCAACCCACGCTTAAGGCGGACTTGGTCAGCGAACTTGTTAAGTACGATTTTGGGCAGCCACCCATGACCCTAATTTTTCCAGGACAAATGCATTTCTCTGAAGCAGATGCGTTGATTGCGTTTGCGGGTGCACCGCAGAAAATTCGGAGCCTAACCCCATGAACACCGATGCTCAGGCGCTTTCAGGAAAATACATTGCAGCCATGGAAAAAGTCGTCAAGGATATGACCCGCCAAAAAGGCGCGCTCAACATAAGCGAGGCATGTGTTGACGAGATTCTTGGTTACGTTGACGCGTACTTGCAGGATGCTAAGTATTTTTGGAGCCAAAAACAGTTTGAAACCAGCTTAACCTCCATTGCGTACTGTGAGGGAATCCTTGATGCGCTCAAACTCATCGGCGCAGTCACCGTTTCCACTGAAACAGTCCAAAAGTCCGCGGAAACGGAATAACCAAATTTTTATCCCAGCAAGCCAAATATGAAGGCAATGCCAAACTCAAAGGAGAAACCAACGGTCGTTTTGGCTTCAGGAGTCTTCGACCTGCTACATTTGGGACACGTAAAGTTCTTGGAAGAAGCAAAAGCCGCAGGCGGAAAAAACGCCCAGCTCATCGTCATCATCGCCCGTGACAGCACCGTGGAGAAAACCAAAGGCAGAAAACCCATCATGCCCGAAAACCAACGCCGCGCATTGGTGGAGTCGCTTAAGGTGGTGGATGAGGCGGTTTTGGGCGTGGAAGGGTTAGGCATTGACGATGTAGTCAAAACTGTGAAACCCGATATAATCGCTTTGGGCTACGACCAGAAAGAAATGGAACGCCAAGTTAAACAGTACGTCCAGAAAAACCAGTTAAGCGTGAAGGTAGTACGGGTTGGAAAATTTGAAGCTGAAGAGCTTGACAGCAGCTCCAAAATCCGCAAAAAAATAGTTGAGAAATACACATGATATACGAGCCAGTGACCAGCAGCCAAAAATTCAAAATCACCTTCGTACTCATCGCCCTAAACGTGGGTATGTACATTTACACGTCGGTTGCGGGGGGAAATTTTCTGGTCACAAGCGACCTCATGGTTTGGCAGTGGGGACAAGTCAACGGCTTAATACTGATTTATGGTTGGTGGTGGCAACTGTTTACCTCAATGTTTGTCCACGCAACCATCATTCACCTTGTGGGCAACATGTTTTTCCTGCTCATATTCGGGTTAAGAGCCGAAGAAATGTTCTCCTTACCCGAATACTTAGCCATTTACATTCTCGGCGGATTAGTCGGAAACCTACTTTCACTACCTCTGGGACTGGATTTTGTTTCAGTGGGCGCTTCAGGAGCCATCTTTGCCTTGTTTGGAGCATGCGTCATCTACGCCAGACGCAGCATTGGGCAATCCATTTTCGGCGCGTTAATCTTCGCCTTTTTCCTGCTGATAATCAGTTCAGGAGGAGAAAACGTCAACTACTTCGCCCACATCGGCGGATTAGTCGCAGGACTAATACTGGGCTACGTGTTTGCAAGGAAACGCAAACCCCAAGAAGTAATTTACCGCACCAGCTACTCGTACATGGCGCCGTTTTAAGCGGCTGGTTACGGAACTATCATTACTTCGACCTTAACTTTGTTTCCGTCTTTGAGGTTTAGTTGCTTACGCAGGCAAACGGGCGCGATAATTTCCAGAACCGAAACATCATAATGGCTACGCAGAGCTGTTATCAAGGCACCTTTAATTTTGTTATCAATTAAGACAGGGTAACACCGCACTAAGCCAAACGTGCGGTTCTCATTTTTAAAGCCCTCAACCTCCAAAGCGGGATACGCCGCCAGTTCCGTGCGGGCTTTAATGTCGTAATCTGTTTCAAGCCGCAGATTCAACGTTCCCGGAAAGGGCTTAAACCCCAACTTCTCGATAAACTGTTTAAGGTAAGTCTCTTTCCCAATGTAGTATGCGCCTTCCCCAAGACCAGTAAATACGGTGCCTTCCAGAGTTACGCTTGGCGGATAAGCAGCCTCCATCAAGAACTTTAAATTTGAATAAAGTTTCTGAAGTTCTCCAAGACCAGCTGGACCAATCTTTATGAGGCACCCATCATGAGTTATGTCGCGTTGTATCCAACCTTTTCGTTCCAAATCAATCAGGTACCGTGAAGCCGTCTGCTGGCTGGCACCCAGTTTTTCAGCTAAGTATTCGGTGCTGATTTTGGCAGTTCGTTTATGGGCACCCATCTCAGCCAGTTTTAGGAGCGTGAAGAGTTGCCGCCATTCTTGTACGTCAGTCATGACAATCCGCGATTTAAACTAGTATAATGTAATAGGTTCAAATGTTTTATATTTAAACAACTCTAAACGCGTAACCAGAAAACAACAAATCTCTCAACAAAAAAGCCTAACCCATGTTCTAAAAGCAAAATGAATGAGGATAACATGAAAACAGAGAACCAAACCGCTTCTGCATTTCTTTTCGACCAAATAAGCAACTACTGGACAGAAATAGCCCAAGCCAACCACACCGAAAAACAACTCTGCTTCGTCAAAAACAACATTCCACCACAAGGCTACGTTTTGGATTTGTGCTGTGGCAGTGGCAGACACACCCTTGCACTGGCCCAAACGGGATACGCCATGGTCGGGATTGACTTCTCGTTCCGTCTGTTAAGGATTGCAAAACAGAAGGCAGCCCAAACAGGAATCCACGTGACACTTGTGAGGGCAGACATGCGGTTTTTGCCCTTTACGCCAGAAACGTTTGCATCGGTGGTTAGTTTGGATGCCAGCTTTGGATATTTGCCCTCAGAAAAGCAGGATTTACAAAGCTTAAACGAGGCTTCCAGAGTCCTTGAGCACGAGGGGGTTTTGTTGCTGGACGTTTTCAACCGTGAACGCCTCATGAAACGCTACAGGAAAAGGTTCAGAGTAGACCTGAGTTTGTTTTACAGATTGTTACCGAAGCTCCCTCGGCTTGCGGTCCTGTTGAGGTGGAAAGAGTACCCTAGTTTTTACTTGAGGCAAACTCACAAAGTCACACGTGATGGGGGAAAACTGCTGGAAATGTGGGTTATTTTGGACAAAAAAACCAAAAATATCTACCTTGCTTCCCATGTTACGCGATTGTATGAGCCGCCGCAGTTGAGGGTGATGCTGGAAAAGGCAGGCATACGGGTATGCCGTGTGTTGGGTAACTATGACATGCAAGAATACCAGAAGGACTCTAAACGATTAATCTTCGTTGCACAAAAATGAACGGGTAATGTTGCAATTTTCAAAAAGGGTGAACAGAAAGGGGTTCTGCAGAAATGTTAAATAAATAATTCCACCGATATTTAATTAGGGAAGTTTTGGAGGTTTAAAAATGAAACTCCAAAAACAAAAAACCGTAATTGCTGCAAATTTTTTGATTCTGATGCTCATAGCAACAACGCTTTTGGTATATGTACCCAGCACTCAAGCCCAGCAAGAACTGCCCACGTATGCTTTTCTCGCTGTCTCCCCTAACCCAGTAGGAATCAACCAAGAAGTACTGGTCACCATGTGGCTAAACGTGGTGCCCTTAACGGCTGGAGGCGCAGGTGGAGACCGATGGCAAGACATGACCTGCACGATAACAAAACCTGATGGAAGCAACGAAACCATGGGACCCTTCACCTCAGACCCAGTCGGACTTCAATACTTCTTGTATACCCCAGACCAACTCGGCAGCTACTTCTTCCAGTGGAGCTTCCCAGGACAACACATAACAGGTACTGACCGATTCGGCAACCCTGTTGACGCCACCTACAGCGGAAGCACAAGCCCAGAAGTAGAACTCGTAGTTCAGCAAGAGGCTATTGAACCATACCCAGACTGGCCTTTGCCTGAAGACTACTGGGAACGTCCAATAGATGCGGAAAACAGAGACTGGTGGACAATCTCGGGTAACTGGTACAGCACTTCGGGTTCATCCCGCATCGGCGTGGGTGACTACGACTGCAAAGGAAGATTCAACCCCTACACGACAGCACCAAACACAGCCCACATCTTATGGACCAGAGAGATATACTTTGGAGGACTCATAGGCGGCGAATTTCTCACCAACCAGTACAACGAGGGACAAACATACGAGCCCAAATTCGGGCCCCCAGTGATTATCCAAGGACGCCTGTACTATAATGATGCGAATTCACCCCGATACGGATTCTACTGTGTCGACCTGCGAACCGGAGAGGAACTTTGGTATGAGAATGACACCAGTGTGGATTCAATGCATCAAAACATTTTCAATGTGAGATGGTACAACGCCATAACAATGGGACAAGTCTACAGCTACGAGTCCCCGAACCAACACGGAGGATTCGCGTATCTCTGGGAAATGACGGGCCCACCACAAAACATGTACTACATGTATGATGCCTTCTCTGGAGAACTCATACTAAGCATGACTAACGCGTCCACAGGAACAAGCGTGTTTACTCCAAATGGCGACCTTCTCATCTACATGCTTGACGGCACAAACAACTGGTTAGCCATGTGGAACTCAAGCAAAGCCATTCCACCGGCGGGACCAAACAGCACAGACGCATGGCAATGGCGACCTGACAACCAACAAGTGCTGGACTGGAACGACGGCATTGAATGGAACGTAACCACCCCAGATGTACCTGGCGTGCAAGCACTTGCGAAAATTGATTCGTATGACGGAACAATACTTGCCACCACTGGAAGCACATTCTTGCCTACACCTTCACAGATAGAAGTCGGCTACAATGCATCAACGGGTGAAGAAATGTTCAGGCAAAACCGCACCCTAATTCCTGGAGCTACAGCATACGGTGTTCAGGGACCCATGGCGGAAGGAGTTTACACTGAGTTCATCAAAGAAGAACTTACATGGTACGGCTACAACTCCACAACTGGAGAGCAACTTTGGGGTCCAACGGAATCCTACAACAACTCGTGGGGAATGTATTCAGGAGGGCAATCTGGAGGAACACATAACATCGCCTACGGGAAACTTTACGCTACTGCATATGACGGAATGGTTCACTGCTACGACCTGTACACAGGCGACCACCTGTGGGATTACTCGTCGGGAAACAGCGGATTGGAAACGCCTTATGGCACTTACCCCTTTTCGAGCGTCGGGTTTAGCGTGGCAGACGAAAAACTCTACGTATGCACAGGAGAGCACAGTCCAACTAAACCCATGTGGAGAGGAGAAAAACTACACTGCGTAAACGCAGAAACGGGCGAAGGAATATGGAGCATCCTTGGATGGTTCCAAGCCCCCGTTATTGCAGACGGCTATTTGGTGTCGCTCAACGGAGCCGACAACCGGCTTTACTGTTTCGGTAAAGGAAAAACCGAGACCACCGTTTCAGTTTCAACCGCACAAGCAGCAGTGAATGAAGGCATAGGCATAACCGGAACCGTGATGGATATGTCACCGGCACAGGCAGGCACACCTGCAATCGCGGATGAATACATGACGGAATGGATGGAGTACCAAAACATGCAAAAACCCTGCCCCATGGATGCCGCGGGCGTCCCAGTTAAGCTACAGGCAACCCGTTCAGACGGCTCAATAACGGATATAGGCACCACAACCAGCGACGCCAACGGAGTATTCCGCTATGCGTGGGTTCCGCCAGAACAAGACATCTATGAGATAGTGGCTACATTTGAGGGTTCAGATTCGTACTGGCGGTCGTTTGGAACCACAACCGTGACAGTTGGTGCAGGCGCAGGCGCAGAAGCCACTGCATCAGCCTCACCCACATCCGCTTCACCAACAGCATCGGCTACGCATGCTCCCTCCCCAGGCGCGGATGCCACTTCATGGATTTACATAGCCGCGGCGGTGATTGTTGTGGTAATAGTCATTGTTATCGCAGCGGTAATGCTTCGAAGACGCTAAACAGGCTCTACAACGCAACCACATTTTCCCTTTTTTCCTCTACACAAAAGAAACAAAAACCGTTGGACCAGATTTTTAAAAATGGAGGTTCTTGCCCCCAAAAGGAACCTCGATTAAGCTGAAGATTCAAGTAAAGATTTTAAGACAGCACACAATAGAAAAGGTGCAAAACGGTGCCGAGGTGGCAGAGTGGTTAACGCGCGGGCCTTGAGAGCCCGTGGACCTTGCGGTCCGCAGGGGTTCGAATCCCTTCCTCGGCGCCACACCAACTTTTCATTGACGCAGAGGGTCAGTGCTCTACTAAGAGGTTTTTGGCTGAGGTTTCTGGTGGATATTGTTAGCGTTTTCTACTAGTCCGGGTGTAGAGAAAAACGCCGATGAAAATGAAAACCACGATAACCGCGCCAATCACAGCGTATGTGTAAGTGCTTGGAAATGCAACTGTCCCAGATGGTTCAGTAGGTGTTTTGGTCACTGAGGCTGTTGGGATAAGGCTGGATTGGTCTTCGGATAGCTGAATAGGCAAAGGCTCAATACGATAAATACCCCAACCGTAAGGAAACTCGTACAGCTTTACGACCTCGCTCTCAGGGCTGACTTCAACCAGCACCGCCCCCGTGGCATTCACCAAAAAAGGCTCTGACTCCGCAAACTGATGGTCAGGGGTCCCGAACACACCGATGCGGTTTCCGTTTGGCAAACGTGCAGCTTCACCCCAATAGGGACTGTAGAGCTCTGGCGGAGCAGTCCAGCTCCAACTTACTTCAGCTGTCATGTCTTGTTCGTTCACGGTGATTTCTTGCATTGCACTGCGTCCATTGTCAAAGTCAGTGGTGTTCCCAAAATCGTTGTTAAACATGATGAAAACGTTTGGTTCCACTTGCATTACGTCGTGGCATCCAAACCAAAGGCTCTCCACGGGGTTTCCTTGGTCATCCAGCAAGGTGAAGTCGCCAAATTGTCCGCATGACCAGATTAAGTCGCCGCTGGTTTGGTTGATTTTGTAGAAGGTGTTGGTGTGGCGGCAGTTGAAGTAAATTATGCTTTCGTTGTAGAGCCACTGTACAGAGTTTGCGTGGGTGAAGTCAACAACGAGTTGGTCATCATCATATGTTGTGATGTTGTATATGCTTTGCTGGCTAAGAGGGATATGGTCGTAGGTGTCCCAGCTCCAAAGTTCCTCACCCAACGAGTTGTACTCAACTATTCTGTCGAACAGGTAGTTGGTTCCGTTGACTTCCCGCACATAATTATCCATGGTAAGAACCGTATCAGTTGAGGGATTGTAGTCGACGTCATGGTGACCCGCCACTTCATCAAAGTCCGTTTTTTCACCTGAAGAGAAATTCCAGAAGTGTATGTATGAGCCGCCTTCGCCTTGATATAGGAGCGTGTAGGGTTCAACGTAGGCAACTTCGCCTAGGTAGCTTGAGCCGTACCATTCGCGGAGATGAAGAAGGTTAGCTTGTGAATCCATCACTACCAGATAGCTTGCGACCGAGAGGTTGATGTTTGCGGGGTCATACTGGTACAGTCCAAAGGCGAAGTCGCCTTCCCATGATTCGCCGAAATTGGTTATGCGACAGGGTATGGTGAAGCTGGGGAGGGGTTCAGTGAAGATTAAGGGTATCGCGGAAAATAGGAGAAGCCCGATTAAAGCGGACACAAAAACTGCGGTGATTGGTTTTTTTGACCGCGAAGAAGGGCGGAAACAAATGTTCACGAGAATACGTCCTTATGCTATATTTTTAGGTATCCAATGTTGCTGATGTAACAATGCAGGTTGAATCTCTTTCAAGAACGTGGATACCTAGTTGGGAATACCATTGCTTCCTAAAAAAAGATTCTGTTCTGCTCAAATGCTTAGCCTAGCTCAAAGGAGGTTACTCCATAGATCTTATTCAAAGGCAAGGAGGGCGCCTTCTTTGTGTACATGCGTACCGTGCTAAAAACGGGCTCCATCCGATACGACTTCGCAAGCTGAACTGCGGCGGCGTTTGGTTCAGGCACATCCAAAAACACCGTCTTGCCCTTCGCCATCGCCGACAACTCACAAAAAAGGGCATGCGCCACGTTTAAGTCAGCAGCAAACAAGGGACCAATTTTGTAACCAACCACGCATTTACGGATTACGCCATAACCAGAAATGGTGCCTGACTCCTTTTCGCGAACCAAAAGAGCGGTTGCATCGCTTTGGAATAGCCAGCAGTTAAGGAAATTGTTGCGTAGGGCAGGAAAGAATTCGGCATCAAAAGCAGCAACTTCAGCAAAATCCGCTTTGTGAATCGGCGCGCAACGGTTCAATGACGAAGCATCGTTTATGATGCCGGCGTAGCGTGTGTTTTTGTGAGCAAACCTAAAGCCCTCTCGCGCGTATTTTTCCTGCATCGACAAGACGCCGTCTAAGCCTAGGTTAAGGTTACCGTAAATGCCCGCTACAAAACGCTGAATTGTGGAGCCCACACCCATTCCGCGGTACGCAGGGTTCACGATAAGAAGCCCTTCAAAAGCAAAATCCTCCGAGTACTTCACTACCGAAACGGTTCCCACGATTTCTCCTGCAAGTTTTGCAGCGTAAAAGCCGTTTGGGTCAGCCTGATAGAAGCATTGGGCGTCGTGGATGCCTGGGTTCCAGCCTTCTTTTTGTGCCCAAACTATGGCGGTTTGTACTTCACTCTCTTTCATGCGTTCAATTGTGAGGTTTGGGTGTTGGTGGGCGCTTTGGTTCATAACTGAAAGGGTAGGTTGTCGGCAATAAAATGATTTACTTAATCTGATTGAAAAAAGAAAAAGGTGGTTCCCAAAAAAGAAATTATGGGAGGAAGGGGAATTGGTTGACGGCGTGCTGGATTGGGTCAAGCACTATTGAGGGGAACAGACCCAAGATGATTATGGCACCGACAAGGATGAATATCGGAATCAACAGCTTGACGGGTTCTTTGATTCGTCCTTCATCAGCAGGTTCCTTGGCGTACATGACGTTGATTAAGCGGAACAGGTAAGCTGTTTGCAGTACACTCATCAGCACACCAATCACAGCTAGCCATGTGAAGTTGGCTTCAATTGCGGAGGTGAACACTAGATACTTTGCTATGAAGCCACCCAGAGGAGGAACACCAGCAAAAGATAGCGCCGCAATCAGCAAGGCAAAGCTTGCATACGGCATTCTTCTGCCTATGCCGGCAAAGTCCTGGAGGGTCTTAAAGCCATAGTGGTTCATTACACCTACAGTCATGAAACTCAGCGCTGTAGTGATTCCGCCGATGAGGAAGAAGTACAAGTTCCCCTGCAATCCAAGAGTCAAAACGCCTGCCGCGCCAGGGACTACACTGGTCATGGCAACCAAGTTGTATCCGACGTCGGCAACACAGATGTTTCCGATGAGCATTTTGACGTTGTTTTGGATTAGCGCGAACATGTTGCCTACAATCATGGTGAATGCCGCCATGAAGGCAAGCATCAGACGCCAGTCGAGAACCGCGGTGGGCGTTAAGATGAATATCAGCACTCGGATCAGCACGTAGTAGCTGCCTTGGTCAACGAGCGCGGAGAGGAAAGCCGATGAAGAGGAAGGCGCGGCGTTGTATGCGTCTGGAAGCCAGAAGTGGAAGGGCACGATTGCTGCTTCAATTGCGTAGCCAGCAGCTATGAAGATAAAGGCAAGTATCAAGAGGGATTTGTCAGCCAGCACTTCTAAGGCGGCTTTAACTGCCCAAAAGTTCAGGGTTCCAGTGATTCCGTAAACCAGAGATATGCCAAAAACAATGAACGCCGAGGCGATAACAATCATGACGATGTATTTGAGGGTGGCGTTGAGGCTGTTGCGGTTCTTTTTGTAAAGCATCAGAAAGCTTGAGCCTGCGGCTGCGGCTTCCCAGAAGATGAACAGCGTCAGTAAGTCGCCAGCGCAGACTGCGCCAATTAGAGCGGCGACCAGGAGAAGCATTATGGCAAAATATCGTTCTGAAGGTCTCTTGGCGGGGTCTATATAGAAGACGCTGTAGAGGATAACCACTGCGCTTACGGCGACCATGATTATGGTCATGTAGATGGATATGCCGTCAATCATGAAGGTACTTGCAAGTGATGACGACGCTGATGTAGTGTTTGCCAAGGGTATGTTGACAAAAGATTGGTCCAGAGGGATCTTGTAATATTCTAATGCGAGATTCGCTACTGCAGCAAACGCTACCGAGAAGACTAGCCCGAACCAGACTAGGGTTAACGCGGATACATGATTAGTTTTTCGAATAAGCCTAAAAGCAGGGATTGTTAGGAGTGCAAAGGCAACAAGGGTCACGATAGGAAAGGCGACGTCGAAGACGCTGACCATGATAGTTCACATCTTAAATTAATGCTACACCTTTAATCAGGTTTATAAAGAATGCGGGGTAGACGCCAAGAACTATCACGAAAGCCACCAAGATTATCATAGCCAACTTCATCGAGTTAGGTACATCCCTGATTTTCTTTGCCGCTGAAGTAAAGCCGTTTTCTGTCTTTGAGCGCCCAAGGAAAACTTTGTTTACGAACCGCAGAGAATATGCAAGGGAAAGAACTGTTGCGAGGAGCATGAAGACGGTTGGGATTGTGTAAAAGCCGTCTGTGCTGATGATTTCGAATGCGCCTACAAATATGAAGAATTCGCTCCAGAAGCAGGCGAAGGGTGGTGAACCTGCGATGCTTAAGGCTGCAATAATTGATGAGGCACCTGTAAAGGGCATTTTACTTGCAAGACCACCCATTTTTCGTATGTCACGTTCTTCGGTTTGATGCATGACTGAACCTGCAGAGAGGAAGAAGAGTCCTTTGCTTACTGCATGGTTTAGGATGTGAAGCACGGTGCCTAGAACTGCGACGCTGGCTACAACGATGCCTGTTAGGGTTACTGCTGCTTGTGTTGTTGAACCTGCTGCCTGCGTCAAGCTTAATGCTATTGCAGGCGGGAACAGAGAAAGCCCAAACATAACGTAGCCCATGTGGGCGATGCTGGAGTAAGCGATTATCCGTTTTATGTCGGTTTCTACGACAGCTATGAAGGCGCCAAAGAAGGCGGTGATAACACCAAAGATAGCCAAGCCATGGAGGAACGACGTGATAAACGCGGCATCATTTAGGTAAATGCCAGGTAATACAGTACATAGAGACAAACGTAGGATGGCGTAGGCGCCTGCGCTAATGATGACTCCGCTGAGAAGAGCAGACATGGTTGCGGGTGCTTCAGAGTGAGCGTCAGGAAGCCACATGTGCACTGGCACAACAGCCATTTTAACGGCGAACCCAGCGGTCAACGCCAGCAGAACCCACCGTGCCATTTCAAGGTATTCAGGGTTGAGAAGAGCGGTTTGGACGGCGAACATGTCGCTTTGTCCAGTGGTTATGAAGAGGGCGCCAATGCCCAGCAGCACGAAGACGGCGCCTGCATGGGTAAATATGAAGAGTTTGAAGGCTGCTCGGTAGCTGTCACGGTAGCCCCAGCCGCCGATGATGAAGTAAGCGGGAACCAACATAAGCTCCCAACAGAAGTAGAAAAGGAGAAGGTTTGAGGTGATGAAAACGCCAACTAAGCCGACGGATAGCAGTGAAAGTAGGCTGTAGTAAACGGGGAGGTTTTTCTTGCCTTCCAGGTATTTTATGCTGAAAATTGCGACAGCAACTATCAAGACAAGCGTGATTATTGCAATGGAGGCGCTTATGCCGTCTAAGAAAAGGCTGAAGTGCGCGTTTAAAACGGGAATCCAAGAGTAGGATTCGGTGTAAATGGAGTTGGATATGACGGTTGGGACTTCGCTTAGAATTAAACCAATATTGACTAATGCAACTGAGCCGACGATGGTTCCAGCAAGTTTAGGTGATTTTTTTGCAGAAAAATAGACAAAGGGAACAGCTAAAACGGGCAGAAGGAAGACTAACAGTAGGCTGTATGGCATGTTTCTGAAGCACCTATAGCCTCACATATTTGTCGCGAATTCAATATAAAACTATCATAAAAAATCAGCGGGTTAAGGGAAAAGTCAAAGGCAAAACAGGGTACGTTAAATTTAAAACAAAAAAAAGAAGGCAAAGAATTGCCTATTCTTCAACTGAACCCGCTTCAGAGGAAGCCAGCCAGGGCGGTGTTGATGAGGTTTACAAAGAAAGACGGGTAAATCCCCACAACAACCACGAGAACCACAAGAATCACCATGGCCAACTGCATGTACCGGGGCACTTCAAACTTCTTCTTGGGGTTCGCCAGCACTTCCGGATTCTTGGGGGGACCAAGAAACACTTTTGTGGTGAACCGCAATGCGTATGCAAGCGAGAATATGGTGGCAACCAGCATCAGCGCGGTTGGAATTATAAAGAAGGTCCAGCCGCTTTGGATAACTTGGAACGCACCCAGGAAGATGAAGAATTCACTTATGAAGCACGCAAACGGTGGGGCACCAGCAAGGCTTAGCGCGGCGATGGTTGACGATGTTCCTGTGACGGGCATTTTACCAGCAAGTCCGCCCATGTCGTTGATGTTTCGGATGGTCAGCACATGCATCACAGCCCCTGCTGCGAGGAAGAACAAGCCTTTGCTTAAGCCGTGAGTTATTATGTGCAGTACGGTTCCGGTTAACGCAGTGTTTTGTGCGACGGCTCCAACGGAGGTTGCTGCCAGCGGGATGAGTGAGACGCCAAAGAGGATGTAGCCCATGTGGCTTATGCTTGAGTATGCGATGACCCGTTTGATGTCAGTTTCTGCTAAAGCGACAAACGAGCCAAAGAAGGCGCTTATTACACCCAAGATTGCCAGAACCTGAAGGAAGTCGATTCCGAAGGTGGTTCCTGCTACGGCGGGGAAGAGCATTTCAATGGAGATACGAACGATTGCGTATGCTCCGGCGCTGGTTAAGACTCCGCCTAGAAGCGCGGACATGGGTGCGGGTGCTTCAGCATAGGCGTCGGGGAGCCACATGTGTACAGGGAAGATAGCCATTTTTACAGCAAAGCCAGCAGTGACTGCGATGAGTATCCATCGGACTATGCCTGGGTCAGCGGAGAGAATTTGAGTTGCAACCGTGGAGAAGTCTACGCTGTTGGTGACCATGAAGATTGCGCCTATACCCAACAGTACGAAAACTGCGCCTGCATGGGTGAAAACGAAGAATTTGAAGCTGTTCTTGTAGGAGTCTTTGTAGCCCCAGCCGCCGATGATGAAGTAAGCGGGAACCAACATAAGCTCCCAACAGAAGTAGAAGAACAGCAAGTTAGACGTAATGAAAACGCCAACTAAGCCGACGAACAGCAGAGACAGCAGTGCATAGTAAAGAGGCAAGTTCTTTTTGCCAGCCATGTAGTTAATCGAATATATTGCGGCGGTGAGCATCAAAACCATGGTTATTATCGCCATGGATATGCTGATGCCGTCAACTGACAGCGTAAACTCCGAGTTAAGCACAGGAATCCACGTGTATGATTCGGTGGCGCTGCCTTCGCTAAGTATTGTTGGCACGGTAGTTAGGATTAAGCCTAAGGTGGCAACCGCTACTAAGGAGAGCAGTATGGCTGCGGCTTTGGCGGATTTTTTCCCTGCAAGGTAAATGAAGGGAATCGCTAAAGCTGGAAGCAGCAAAACAGTTAACAGAACAGGAAATGCCATTTTAGAGACCTCCCATAGTAATGATAATCAGTATTACAAGCATTATGAAACCCACAAGCGCCGCAGCCAAATAATGCTGCAAGCTGTTAACAGGGGTTTTGCGGGCTTTTTCGGAAGAACGCACAGTACGGCGGGCGATAATGTCCAGCAGTTTATCCGCTATGGTATCAAGGGTCTTCACTTTTGAGGCGCCCTCCACTGAGCGTCCAGCAATGAGTATGAGCAGTTGGTCAGCGGCAACATCAAAGTACTTGTGAACGCCTCCCGCAAAGCGGACAACAGCGTTAGCAAAGACAACAGGGAACACGTTTAAGACAACAACCTCAAAGCCCTTCACACCTTTGGAGAACACCATGAAAGCTCTAGCAACGACTTTCTCGTAGAATTCGTCGACAAAGTAGCCATGGTTAAGCAGTTTTGCCAATGGATTGCTGGGGCTGCGTATTGTGGCCATTATGGTGGAGTTCTTCCAGTATGTGGCATAAACCAGTAGCCCAGTGGGTATTAGGATTAAGGCGAAGAGTGCTGTTTCCGAGTTTATGAAGGCACCAAGTAGGCTTAAGTCAGCTTCGAGACCTAAGAAGGTTCCCAGCCAAGGCATAACGAAGCCCCAGACAACACAAGCCACAGCAAGAACCACGGCTGGTGCGAGCATAAGCTTGGGGATTTCGTGAACATGGAGCTTCTTAATGTGTTCGGATTCGTTTCCTAAGAAGACCAGACGGATAAATCTTAGGCTGTAGGCGAAGGTTAAGGCGGTTGTTGCGTAAATTAGGATAGTCAGGATGAGTCCGCTTTCTTCGGTTATGCTGGTGATGATTGCGCCTTTGCTGAAGAAAGCCGCAAACGGTGGAAGCCCACTTGTGGTGATAATCATAATTAGAGCTAAGATGAAGGTTATGGGCATATACTTTTTAAGTCCACCCATGAGCCGCATGTCGCGCGTGCCTAATTCGTGGATGATTCCACCTGCCAAGAGGAAACCCAAGCCTTCGAAGAAAGCGTGGCTCATCATGTGGAACAAGCTTGCAAACCAGCCCAAGGAGGCGGCCGCTTGTGCACCCGAGGAGCCTAAAGCTGCCATCATGAAGCCCAACTGGCTTACAGTTGAGTACGCAAGGACACCTTTAATGTCTGGTGTGGATAGAGCCAAAGTTGCCCCAACCAAAGCGGTCAAAACACCTATCCACGCGACAGTGGGCAACCAGAGGGGTTCAAGTACAGAAACCATGGGTGCAGCGATGAGGATGAAGCGTGCGATGAGGTAAATGCCTGCTTTGACCATTGTGGCGGCGTGTAGCAGGGCGCTTACGGAGGTTGGTGCTTCCATGGCGCTGTAGAGCCAAGTGAACAGTGGAAGCTGCGCGGATTTAGCGACTGCCCCACCCAAGACGAGGAAGGCAACAGTGACTAGAGCTTCTGAGGACAATTGACCAGCAGTAATTGCGGTGATTGTGCCGTGGAAACTTAGGGTTCCTAAGCTGGCGTACAGGATGCCGATGGCGCCCAGCAGCATAGCGTCGCCGATGCGGGTCATGATGAATACTTTGTTGCCTGCTTTGACGGATTCGGGGCGGTTATTCCAGAAGCTGATGAGGGCGTAGCTGCACATGCCCACCATTTCCCAGAAGATGAACATTTGCAGAAAGTTGTCGCTGATAACTAAGCCGATCATGGAGCCGATGAAGACGAGCAGATAGAAGTAGTATCGTGTTAGGTTTTCTTCGTGCTTCATGTAACCTAACGAGTAGACTGCGATTATCAAGCCGAAGAAGCCGATAAGACAGGTGAATAAGACGCTTAGGGGGTCAAGGTAGACGCCTGCGTTTATGTTTCCAGGAATCCAGGTTGCGATTAGGTTTATGGTTTCCCCTGAGGAAACGGCGGGTATTAGGGTAAATGCCAAGAAAGCCGTTATCGACGCGATTACGATTACGTAGGCGTTTCGTGCTTTTGCGCTGAAGCGGCCGATTAACGGGACAAAAAGACAAGATATTAATGGAAGAATCCAGACGAGCCAAGATGAAAGGTCCGAGAACTGCATTATGCTTGTGCCTCACTATTTTCTTCTTGTTCAACCTCGACGGGTTGAACGATTTTGCTGATGTCGCTTGTGCCGTATTTTCTGGAGACAATGACCAGTAACGCCAAAATGACGGCGCTGACGGCGGTGTCAGTGGAGAAAGCCAGAATGAGAAAAGCCTGACTTACGCCCAAATTGTTTACGCCAAGCATCACAAAGTTTAGTGTGGCAGCTGTGGCGATTAGCTCAATGGAAACAAAAATTTTCAGTAAATGACGTTTGGTGAGCAAACCGTAAACGCCGATTGCCAGCATGACCAAGGATAAGATGACAAAGTCCATTATTGTTCAACGCTCCGTTTCAAGTTGCGCTTTTTCTTGTTATTTTGATAAAGCACAATAGCGATGCCAGTAGCCACAGTCAGTATAACTAAACCTTGCAGAACAACATCGAAAGCGTTGTAGTTCCATAAGGCATCCCCGAACGAAATGTCGGAGGTGATTGTGCTTGGGGAAGAGATGGAGAAGAAAATCATGGGCAAAGACAGGACTGCGCCCAACACCACAACCCCAAGTGATGTGGATAGTTTAGTTTTTTCAGCCGGTTTTTCGCTGAGCATTTCCCCTGACAAGAACAGAATCGATAGGGTGCCTATGCCTACAGCGAACTGGAAGATAGCCACGAAAACGGCTCCGTTTAAGGCGTAAAGAAGCGCCGTTAGAATGAAGGTCCCCGCCAAAGCGGCAACTGAATAAATTGCTTCATCGAGGAAAATTGCTAAACATGCTGAGATTATTAGTCCTGCACTGACGAGCTCAAGTATCATAGCTATGCCTCAGTTTTGTGATTTGCTTTTGGTTTTATGACCAAAGAAGATTTATCTGTTGTCGCTAGCTCAAAGATGTCCGTGCTTTTGATGGCGTTTCTTGGACAACTTTCAGCACATTGATAACAGAAGACACATCGGTCAAGCATGAACATGGGTCGCTTTTTACCGTCAACTTCCACCATTTCAATGGCTTTTGCAGGGCAGTCTCTGCTGCATAAACCGCAGCTTACACAGAGGTTTATGTCAAAGATTTGTTTGCCCCTGAAGCCTTCAGCGGGTTCACATTTCACGAAGGGATACTTGCCCGTTGCGGGTTTAGTAAATATGCTTGAGAGGACCCGTCGGAACATCGGAGATATTCGCGCTTTAGATTTCTTTGCCATATGTTATCACACCAAGGGATAGACCCAGTACGCTAAGCCAATTGTCAACATAAGAGACAGCACTGAAAGAGGCAACATAATGCGCCAGTTAAGGGTTACAACTTGGTCAATACGTAGCCTCGCAAACAGAACTGTCAAGTACTCAGAGAGTATAACGACGCCGATTACTTTGAGCACAAACCAGAGTGTGCCCCAGAACTCGGGCAGGAACCCAAATGGAACAGGCCCGTTTGCTCCGCCCAGAAACAGCACTGTTATGAGGGCTGCGCCGAAAACGACCTGTACATCGCGTGCAAGCTTTAGGAAAGCCAGTTTGCCGCCGCTGTATTCAGTCTCATGTCCAGCAACAACTTCGCTTTCGGCGTGAGGAACATCAAACGGGTCTTTTTCCAACTCGGCTTGCATGGTGATTATGAACAGGACAAATGCCCATGGAGCCAAAATGGCGAAAGGCAACCATTGTCCAGAAGCTGCAACAATATTGTTTATTGTGAGGCTTTGAGCCAAAAAGGCGGGTGCCAAAGCCAACAAAAACAGAGGGATGTCGTAACCCAAAAACTGGGTTAAAACTCTAGCAGCCCCAATTGAGCTGTAGGGGTTGTTACTTGACCAACCTGCCAAGAAAAGCAGAAAGTTCGCAACGGAAACCAGCGCCATGACAAAAATCAAGTCACCTTCAAAGCTTACGCCGGGAATCACGCTTGCGCCGTCGATGGGTAAGAAGGATATAGCGAAAACCAACACGGACAATGCAAGGATGGGCGCAAATCGGTAAACGTTTCGTTTCGATTCGCAGGGGGTAATGTCTTCTTTTGTGAGCATCTTTATGAAGTCCGCGAGTGGTTGCAGAATTCCGCCGGGTCCAGTGAAACTGGGTCCCATACGGTTCTGCATGCGGGCTTCAATTTTTCGTTCCACCCAATCGCAGAACATTGTGAAGAGTATTATGAATGCAAATCCTGGAAAGACCAGTACTCGGAATATCAGCAGCAGGTAGTCAATCATTGTTTTTCACCGTTTATCTGTCAGTACATGAGAAACATGGGTCTAAGCTTACAAAGTTTGGTGGTACATCAGCCAAAGGTTCACCAACAGCCGTTGTAAGGAATGCGGGTATGTTAGCGAAGGTTGGCGTTCGCACTTTGACGCGTTCAGGCATTGCGGTTCCGTTGCTTTTAACGTAGTAGAAAAGTTCTCCACGCGGAGCTTCCACACGGTTCACAACTTCACCTGGAGGCACAACCCTGGGCACTTTAACTCGAAATGGTCCCGTAGGCAGATGGTCCAAAGCATACTCGATGATTTTTATGCTTTCTTCGACTTCATCCATGCGGACATTCATTCTTGCCCAAGTATCGCCTTCTTTGTAAGTGATTAACTTGAAGGGTATCTCGCCGTAGGCTTCATAGGGCGCATCTTTACGAACATCAATATCGACACCTGAACCGCGGGCAACGGGACCAACCACGCCAAGTTTGAGCGCATCTTCCCGTTTGAGGGTTCCAATATTCTTCATACGCAAACCAATGGAGGGTTCCTCGCGGTATACTTTGGTGTAGAAGGGCAGCCTCTTTCGAAGGTCAGCCAAGGTGGACTTGATTTTGGGTACGTCAGTTTCTTTGAGGTCACGTCGGACTCCGCCTACAGTCATGGCGGAAGACACTACACGGTTGCCAGTGAGTATTTCAGTTATGTCCATTATGGGTTCGCGGTCCCGCCAGAAATAGTGGAACAAAGTTTCATAGCCGATTTCAAGACCAGCGTGCCCCAATGTTAGCAAGTGGCTGTGGAGTCTGTTGAGTTCCAGAATTATTGTGCGAAGGTACTTTCCTCGGGGAGGAACCTCGGTTTTTAGGATTTTTTCCACAGATTCGACAAAGGCGCAGGCGTGGCAACTGTTGCAGATGCCGCAGATTCGTTCTACCAAGTAGACATCCTGAATGTAGGTGCGGAATTCAGAAATCTTTTCCACTCCGCGGTGCACGTAGCCGATGCGTGGTTGAACCGCCTTCACGGTTTCGCCGTCAACAAACACTGCGAACTTTTCGGGCTCCAACAATGCGGGATGTTGGGGACCGATAATTATTTTGACTTGTTTACCTTGTTCAAATTTTTCTTCAGGCGGTGAGGGATTTAGTTTCACTTCGTTTGGGTTGACATCTTTTCGAAGCGGATACACGCCGTCAGGCCAGGTGTCAGGCAGTACAAAGTGCCCTTCAAGGGGGTTGCCTTCAAAAGTAACGCCGATAAGGTCGGTTACTTCGAGTTCGTGGAAAGCGGCGCTTGGTGTGATGTCGGTTACGGTTACAAGTTTGGGGTTTTCTTTGGGAACTTCAACCTGAATAGTTATGAAGGCATTGCTTGTGCGAACGTGATAGAAAACGCCTAGCGCAGCACCTAAATCAATGCCGGTAATGGATGTTACACCCGTTTTTTCGTCCGCATCCATCAGGGCT
Source organism: Candidatus Bathyarchaeia archaeon (assembly GCA_041447175.1). Classification (NCBI taxonomy): domain Archaea; kingdom Thermoproteati; phylum Candidatus Bathyarchaeota; class Bathyarchaeia (SeqCode); species Bathyarchaeia archaeon. The sequence goes on from CP166960.1 coordinate 1,244,699, forward strand.
TTGAACACATCACGGTAACTGCCCTCTTTAGCTTTGATGGCAGCTGTTCCTAAGTAATCAGGGACTATCTCAACAGGTTTACCTTGAAGTTTTGTTTCAAGAATTTTTAAAATGTCTATGTTACTGCTTGGCGTTAGGTTTTACCTCCGTAGTTAATTTGGGTGCCGCTTCCACGGTCTCTTCTTTAGCCGCTTCGGATGCAGCTTCTTCTTTTTGGGGTTCTTCAGCTGCTTTTGGGGCTGGAGGAGCAGCCAATGCGTTTAACAGTTTCACTACGCCGTCGATTATGGCTTCAGGTCGCGGGGGGCAACCTGGAATATAGGCGTTGACTGGAAGAATTTTGTCGACCCCACTTAGAACGCTGTAGGACCCCTGAAAGACACCGCCAGAGCAGGCACAGGCACCGATGGCGACAACAAATTTGGGTTGAGGCATCTGGTCGTAGATGCGTTTTAGCCGTTCTGCACATTGTTTAGTTACAGAACCTGTTACCAGCAAGACATCGGCGTGTCTGGGGGAGGGTTCAAGTTTTATTCCGAAACGTTCCACATCGTATTTGGGTGTTAGCAAAGCGACAATTTCGATGTCGCAGCCGTTACATGCGCCTGAGTTAAAGTGAATAACCCAAGGGGATTTCAGTCGGGACCACATAGCTAAATTAGTCATTATTTTTATCTCCTTCAATTAAGAGTAAACCAGCTCCGAGCATCATGAGCAGGTAGAGGAGAATCATGGGAACGTTGATTCCTGCTTGCATGAAAGCAGCAAATGCCAAGAGCAAAACGGAACTGTCCAAGACGACAAAGTAAATGAGGTACTTGTAAAGGGACACGTTAACTTTGAGGCTGTGATAGGTGACTTTTTCTCCGCAAGCGTAGGCTACGCGTTCGTCGTATGTTTGTGTGGGTTTCGGCGCAGCCCTTCGTCCGAGAAGGTATATGATGGCGGCTGCAGAGAATATTAGTACGAATGCGACGATTGATTCAATAATCATTTATGGTTCTTTCCCCTGTGAAAAGAGTTTCTTGGACAAACTGACCACTTTTCCCGAGCGAAGTTTTCACACGTTTATGACGTCTGATGTTAGACTGAACATATTTAAGGTTATCGCAACCTATGCATTGTAACTGTTCAAAACTGTGTTCGATAACAACTACTAACGGAGGCGGCAAAAAATGTTTTCTCGAAGAGACCTCGCCAAATCCGGTTGGCGCTGAACGCATTATTCCACTCATGATGGTCCGAGCTTAACCTTCTTAGAGTGATATTACCCACATTTAAGGTTTAGCCATTGATAACGCACCATTTTACGATGCTTGACTACAAAAATAAAGCCAAAATGTATTAGTTTATGCTCAAAAAAGCCTGTTATTCCGTTTCTGCTGCACCATGCCATCGGCGCTCAAGATACAAAATCAAACTGAAAAGCCCGCGGCTGAAAATCACCAAAATGAGCAGCAGAAATTCATCATAAGTTCGCACAACCACTGTTTTTATGATTTCGGCTCCTATGAAAAGCTCCAAGCTCAAAGTCAGATACCCCGACAAAAACCGCGTGACACATGAGGGTTTGTAGGGACTTTTGAATTTACACTGCAAAAACCGGTATCCGACCAGTATTGCTCCGAAAGCGACTATTCCGCCGCCCAACACGTAAAGAACATCCGCTGCCATCGTAAGCAGAACGTAAATCACTTCATAAATGGCACCCCCAGGCACGTAAGCAACATCCCCGGGAAGAAACAGTTTACCGAAATCGGGCACAGTTAAACTTAAAACAGTGCCAAGCACTGAAAAAATTATCATAACAGCAATTATGGCAAGTGTGAGACGATTCCGCCCGTTACCGGAGGGCAAAGTGCATTCAGTCATAACAGCAGCCTTTGGTAGAATAGATGCACGTTAACGCCTAATATGATTTGTTCAATTTAGCATCAAATTGCGGAAAAAGAAGACAAGAGAAGGTTTGCTGGGCTTAGGCGACCCAAAATAGGAGAGAAAGAATGAACCCTTGTAATCAAAGGGATAGGCAACCCAAACCTTACAGCACCTTCCTTGTTTAGGGTGAAACACGGCTTCTCAAAGAAAGAAAGGGAAAAAATGAAGGTCATCGTCTTCGAAGAATCAAAGCAATTGCCGCAACCACCGCAATGACAATGATAACTGCTGTGATTATGTAGATTTCAGACAGCGGAAGCCCGCCTGGGGAAGGCGCAGCAGTTGGGCTCGGAGAGGGTGATGCTGTTGTGGTTGGAGTAGTTGTTGGTGCGGTTGCAGTGGGGGTAGGTGTAGGAGAAGTGGGCGCGGATGTTTCAGCTATTGCGGCTGCGGTTGACGCTGAAGATGGCCCATAGGATTGGGACCCGTTGAAGCCCGCCATTATCGTGTACATTCCTGGGCTTGGCGGAGTCCACATTAAACTGAACAGCCCCGAGGAGTCGCTGGTTACAGAGCCCAAATCGTGGGTGTTTTGGTTTTCGTCTATAGCTGTTAGTTGTACTGTTACGCCTGTCACGTTTGGTTCATCGATGGTGCTTTGGATCATGTACTGTGCCCATAAACCTTGGTCGGCGTCTGCTATAGCGGGGGTGCCTTTTAACGCGGGTGATTCATCCATAACTGCGCCTTGAATAAGCATGTTACCGCTTGAGCCGACCTGAGCTGCTTGAACCGTAGTTGAGCTTGGTCCGGGTCCAATGCAGTAAACGCGCATGTCGTTAAGATTTAGCCAAGTGTAGTAGCCGTCGGCAACTGCACTCATCTGCCATGAACTCATGCCGTACATTTGCCATTGAAGTTCGCCTGTGAATGCGTCCACGCAGTGTGTTCGTGCACCCTGATAGGGGGGTGCGTCAAGGGAGTGTTCTTCTTCAACCATGTAGACTTTGCCGTCTGCGATTGCAGCAACTTGTGTTGGATAGTCACCATAAACGGTGTTGGGTGTTATGGTGCTGTTGGCGGGGTCATCAGGGTCATTGCCCCAAGTGAAGGTGATGTTCCCAGTTAGGAGGTCATATGCTCTGAGCACTCCGCCGTAGCCAGCCACATATAGGTGCCCATAGCCCATACCAATTGGACTTGTCAACCCTGTTGTACCTGTGTAGTAGTTCCATGCAGGCGTCTCCATGGGTGTTGGACCCCAAATCTGCTCGCCCGTAAGCAAATCGATGCCGACCCATTGCATAGTTTGCTTATAATACAAAGTTGCAACGTTAGTATCAATGCCATCTGTTGGTCCAATGTTCACCGTTATGTTGCCAACGGGAGCAGGATAATCTTTCACCCACATTACGTCGCCGATGTTGCCGCGAGAAACGTTAAGGTTAATCGCCCACAGCGTGAAGGGGTCAGGAGTACCAACGATGCCAGCGGAGGTTCCAGGGGTCTGCTGCAGACCAGAACTTTGTCCAAAAATCAGATTGCCAGGAAAAACCCTCATAATTGTAGGCGCTGTAGTGTACAAACCGGTTTCTGGATCAAATGAGGAAGTTACGCCAAAGCCGCTGCCGCCGATGGGGGAGGATTTGGAGGGCAAAGTTTCAGATAAAGTCACATTGTAATCGTAGGCTGCACTCATGTTCTGGTTAGCGGTGCCAGGCAACCATTGGGTTACTCCGCTGGGGTTGTCAATTCCAGGTATTTTGGTGTTATTCCACTGCCATAGGTAGGAGGCGGTGCCGTTTTCGCCGCCGATGTTGTAAATTAACCATTCACCTTGTGGTCCATATGCGCGGGTGCCGACAGGAACGTTTGTTTCATTGAAGATGTTAACTCCAGACAGGGGGTCAATTGCCATCCACCCCGTGGAGGTCACTTGTATTGTAGAATTAGCTTGTGACACCAACGGGTCTCCGTTAACAATACCAGTGCCCGTAATTGGTGTATTTGTGACCCAAAGGTAGCCGTTGGGGTTTGTTCCGTGCTGGTTGGGTGACTCAAAATCGTAAAATTGTCCAATGCTTACGCTTGTAAGGTCAGGTCTTGTCCATAAGGTCTCGCCCGTTCGCAGATCCACGCAGGTAACGCCTAAACCAGTCACGGCGTTAGCAAGCGGGAGGCTAAAGTAGACACGCCCATACATGATTATGGGGTTATTGAATTTCAATTGGTACTGGGTACCAGAATAGAAGGTCATTTGGTCACTGATTGCATTGTCGCCGCCTACAACACCACCAAAAGAAATCGGTTTGGTCCACATCACGTGAGCGGTGCTTGGTGCCCAGCCGTAGGGGTTGTACTTGAGGTAGGTTGCTCCAAATTCGGCTTGCCCCAGCCATGCTGAAGCGATTTGAGCCCAGTTCTGGTTGTTAGCGTCAATTGGCCTATTCCAGTAGCTAACGGGCAGAGGGGCTTCTTCATAATATTGCACAGGGTCGGCTGTTACGGTGAAGGAGGTGTTTGCGCTGCTCCCTAAGTACATGTCTCCGATGTACACGCTGTCGCTGCCGTTTATGCCAGTGTATCCAGCACGTTCTAATGTTTGCCCAGGCCAACTAAAGTCAACCATGTAGGTGCCAACCATGTCGGGCACGTAAACGGCGTAGCTGGAACCCACAGGGTCAGAAACGCCATCGGTCACTACCGACTCTACTGAGCCATCGGGCTTGGTTACGTTTACGCTGTAGCCTTGCCATCGGTCACCAGTTGCGGCAACTGCCGTGGGCGGCGGAATATCTACCCAAAATACCAAGATGACGGTGGTGTCAACTTGAGCGGGGTTAGGAGAGGCTGTAACGAAGGAGTAGGTTTGGATAGTCCAGGGAGGGTCGTGTGCTTGTGCTGCTGGAAGAGAAAGCAGGGGTAATGCGAGGGTTAGTAGAAGTATTAATGAAAAAACCGTGATTTTGGTTTTATTTAATAGAACTTTCACTCTTACTCACCATGCTCTTGTTAGAATTCTGGAAGGTGCATAAATCAAAATGAATGTATAAGAGTTTGTTGGCAGCGATGTACAATTACAAGCTCAAGTCTTCAAATTTAAAACAAAAAAAACACGTTCAAAAGGCGTAAAGCGATACAAATAAACGTGAGCCCGCCAATAAAATGGTCACCAACCCAAAAAAAGCACAAAAACAGCCCAAAATTAACCGTTTACCCCGCTAACAAACTGGAAAAACAAGTAAAGTTAAAATGATTGGTCGATAGGTTTTTATGTGCGGGTTAAATCTCTAAGTTGTCCTAAACCTGTCAAAAGGGCAGAAAATCAGGATTGAAGTTGAATGGTTAGAAAAGCACGAATCCGGCTAACGAGCACCGATTACGAGAAACTGGAAGTAGTATGTGAAGAACTCAGAAGCATAGCCCAAAAAACAGGAGTCAAAATCAATGGTCCCGTTCCGTTGCCCACTAAACGCCTGCGCGTACCCGTATTAAAGGCGCCATCAGGCTCAGGCACAGCCACATGGGACAGGTGGGAAATGCGCATTCATAAACGCTTAATTGATATTGACAGCGAAGAACGCGTCATGAGGCGAATCATGCGTATCCGCGTTCCTGAAGAAGTTCACGTCACAATTGAGCTTATTTAGCTCAACTTTTTTAAGTAAAAATTTTTGTAGATTAGATTAAGGGTAGATTAGGTACCCTACAACTGCTAGTACTGCGCTTGCAGTGAAACCCACAGCCCAGACAGTTTTGTTCCAACTGTAGATTTTATAGCCATCCAGAATCCCAAAAGGTACCAAGTTGAAGATAGCTATGAAACCGTTCAGGAAAGCACCGATTGCAAAGATCCAACTGTAGGGGCTTGGTATGAAATAGGCGGATAGGAATATTGTGGAGAGGATTATGTTTGTGGTTGGCCCTGCAATGGAGATTTTTCCGATGTCCTCAAGCCGCGCTGGTCCAGAAATCATAACTGCACCAGGCGAAATCAGCTTGAAAGGCGACAGAAGAGTCAACGCGGTTACCAACGCACCCCAAGTTGTTAACCGAAATTCAGCCCATAAACCACTTTTCTGTGCGACCACTTTGTGAGCTATTTCATGTGCGAAAAAGGAAAGGGTAAGAAGAGCGGCTAAAGCGGAAAGCTCTAACGCGATGATACTGTTCCATTCCACGCCTAAGCCATAAGAAAAACCCACAGCACTCACCAGCAAAGCGCCGATGGCTAGGTGTTGAAGCTCTTTAGGGCTGAAGTAAACACGCCCGTTCACTTTGCGCGGTTGCCCAAAACTGACGGAGAACTGGTAGGAATCCTTTCGTGGTGCAAAAACGTCGGCGACGGTTTCTTGTCGTTGATTGTGGGCAACTCCGATGCGTGGGCACCCATGATTTTCAGGAAGGCGATGCTGGCTACAGAATTGTCCGCCGCAGTAGGGACAGTGAAACGGCATAAGAACATCTTGCCCACATTTCTGACAGTTCACGTTTAACATCAGCCTTTTCTTTGATATGGAAGGATTCTCGGTTTATATGTTTCCCTTATACCTCCAAAAAAAGCCTCAAGCCTATTCAAATTCATTAAAGGGTAAACGTGTTTGCCGCGCCGCACTTCTGGAACCTGAAAAACCGTACTTTACAACAAACCCCCACTATTATTTGCATTTTAATCAAACAAACATGAAAACAGCAACACTAAATACTTTTAAATGGCTAAATAGTTAGCTAAGTTATTAATATGGAACTGAAAGAACATTAACGAAGCATAAACCACGAGAAAGGAGAAAAGAGTATTTGATAAAAGCCAAAACTACAAGAACAGTGTTAACCTTAGTTGTTGCAAGTCTGCTACTTCTATCTCTAAGCAGCCAATTTGCCAACGCCATAACCAGCGGCGACCCCGAACTCACAGGAACAATTGAGAACCCCAGCGACTACATCACAGCGGTAACGATGGGCTCAATTATCCCTGTAGTTACTGAAACAGGCAAAATCGCCCTATCAGTAGACGGCGCAGGGTCAAACAGCGGAACCGCAATAATTGAAGCTGAAAAACCCTCTGCAAGCGCAACCGTTCGATGTGCTTACATGGCGGCTGCAACAACAGGCTTACGCAATTACCACCTTGTTGCAGGCAACATCAAAATTGATGGCGCCAACTTTGTTTGGAGCATCGAAACCTCCAGCAGCATAAGCTCATGGAACTACTGGGGCGACGTAACGAATTTGGTCAAACCCAAAATTGACGCCGCACCAGCAGGCAGGATTCCCTTCACCGTAACAGAATCGTCTACAGGCAGCATTGACGGCGAAATACTTGTCGTAATCTTCGATGACCCCGCAGCAGCAATAGAAAACACCATAGTACTACTTTTCGGAGCACAAGCAGTTGGAGGCGACACATTCCACATCGGTCTAGGTTCACCCATCACAGCCGAAGCTTTAACGCAGCCAATGGAGCTCTCATTAGGAATAAGCTTTGGCTATCAACCTACAGTTCAATACAGCGTTGTCGAAGTTAACGGTCAACGGATATCCACAAGCGCAGGCGGACAAGACGACGGCGCCGGAGCAAACGGAGCATTGCTTACGGTTGGCGGTCTTGACGACAGCAACGCAAACCCACCCAACCCCTTAACTACAGGCACCGCAGGACCCACATATGACGACGAATTATACACTCTCAACCCATTCGTAGAAGTCGGAGATACAACCATAGACGTCTTCACTAAAAATCCCTCCAACGATGACAACATATTCTTTGCCGCCCTTAACCTGCGAGCACAAACTGCTGTTGTAAACGAAGGCATTGTCCTGTCACCCCCATCAGCAGGGAACACAATAGGTCAACCGCACACAGTAACCGCGACACTTCAAGACAGTAACGGAGAAGCAATAGTTGGCAGAATGGTTACCTTCGAAATTATCTCAGGACCCAACACAGGAAACACTGCAATGGAAGACTCGGATGCAAGCGGACATGCCAGTTACACATACACTAGCGCCACTGAAGGAACGGATGTAATCAGAGCGAGCTTCATAAACAACCAAGGAGAAACAGTGTACTCAAACACGGTTACTAAGACTTGGTCACCTCTTGTTGTTACAAACGTGTACCTGTCTATGAACGCTCCTGTGCTTATGGCTGACGGTTCCTCCATGACCTGCACCATATATTATAACAACTTTGGCGGTAACCCCGCACAAAACACCGTTCTGAAAGCTCAACTTCCGCCCGAAGTCGTCTTTATATCGGCTTCAGACAGCGGAACCTACAACAGCGCACTACACCAAGTTGATTGGAACATCGGCACCATCCCACCTGATGGAAATGGCTACCGAACCGTTACCGTCGGTATCCCAAGCGGCACCCCCATAGGAACCGTACTACAACACGAAGCAGAAATCCAAACAACCACCCTTGAAACAGACTTCAGCGACAACATAGCCTCAAAACAGACAACCGTGGTACACTCACAAATGCCAACAAACACAGAAATGGGTCCAGTGATAAGCTACTCAAATCAAGGTCCTATAATAAACTGGCACCAACCCATAACCTTCACATACATTGACCCCGACGCAATAGCCGTAGACATCATCATTCACGTAAATGATGGTGGAGATGACATTACAGGCACCATGACTGGTCCAGCCCCGACATGGACGTATACGACCACATTTTATCCACGCCACGGATGGGCAATGGTAACATACATACCTCACTACCCAAGCGGCACAACTAACACAATCGATTTCACCTTCTACATTGACCCCGCAGGTTACGTTTATGACGTCATCACTAATGACCGCATTCAGGGCGCTACTGTTTGGCTTCAATGGTACAACACAGTCACAGGCAACTGGGAAAACGTACCCACAGGAGAAAGCCCCGCCGTGATGCAGCCTGATGTCAACCCACTAGTCACTAACGTTGATGGTCAGTACCAGTGGGACACCTTGGCAGGTTCTTACCGCGTACACGTGGAGGCACCGGGATACTACTCCGCTGACAGCATTGTGGTTACGGTTCCGCCGCCGGTCTTTGATCTTAATGTTGGTTTGACGCCTTTGCCTGTCACTTATGCTACTTCGGCTTCTGTTTGGACCACTAATGATGCGGGTGTTGAGCTTAGCGAGTTTAGTTTGGGTCAGACCGTCTTTATTCATTGGCATCCTAGCCCAGAACACACGGTTGTGGATATTCAGGTGCAGGATCAGGATGGCAACGTCGTGTTTGGTCCAGCGCTTACTCTTGCCCAAGCAGACTCACCCGTAAGCTTCACGCCGCCCTTTGCAGGGTACTTTACCGTGCTGGTTAACGGGTCACCGGCGTTTCACATCGCCGTTTCAACCCTGTTTGTGGTCCCCGAAAGCGCACTAGGCACCCTAATGGCCACCATCGCATGCCTCGCAGCCGCAGTCACCCTCCACAGCAACAAACACAAACACAAAAAACCCTAAACACCACCCCAACCTTTTTTCTTTGTTTTTTCTTTTAGCAAGTTTGTTTTTCGGCAGTCTTATTTTTGGGTGATAGGAGGTTCTTGTTTGTTGCTTTGTAAACACCCTAACATATACAAAGTACTTTGTGATACAAAGTTATATAAGTTGCAGAGCCAATAAAGAAGCGGAGACAAAGCAAGACATGACCACACAATTTGACCTCAAACAAGTCGAGCGTAAAACCTACATGTCTTACCACCAAGACGGCTTAATGGACATATTCATCGGCACATACATCACAAGTTTTGCCTTAGGAGTAGCACTAGACCTATACGGAAAACCAGGGTTTGGAGCCCTAATGCCAGCCATCCTCGTAGCCACGGTGTTACCACTCTGGATTGCTGCAAAAAGAAAAATCACAATGCCCCGAATCGGCTTTGTAAAATTCAAATCACACGACACGAACATGCTGGCAGTCACAATTTTGGGAGTGGCGGTTTTGGGTTTGGTTGGATTTTTTGTTTTCACACTCACCCAAGGAGGCGAACACCCCGCGTGGTTAGAGGCAGTTCTTCAAAACGGATTACTCGTGACGGGTTCAGCGGGGTTAGCAGCATGCGCACTGTTTGGCTACTCCACAGGAATAAAAAGACTCTACGCCTATGGGGCAGTAGCGTTTGTCCTTTTTGCAGTGGCACAGTTCAAAGGCATATTCTTCGCATACATTGTTTCGGCGTTAGGCGCCACTTTGATAATCACGGGTTTTGCGTTACTTGCAAAATTTGTAACAAAATACCCCCTGCAAGGTGACAAAACCATTGCCAACTGACGCAGAAAAAACCCCCAACATCAACCGCCTAATACACGAACCAGCACGGTTCATGATTATGGCGCACTTATACGTTGTAGAAAGCGCTGATTTTTTGTTTCTGCAACACCAGATGGAGATGACTCCGGGGAATCTTTCGGCGCACCTGCGGAAGTTGGAGGATGCAGAGTATGTGGAGGTGGTGAAGGAGTTTGTTGACCGCAAGCCGCACACTGCGCTTAAGTTGACAAAAAAGGGGCGCGATGTGTTTAGGGAGTATCAAACGACGATGAAGCGCGTTTTGGATAATTTACCCAAAGGACCCGAAGTTGACCCCTAACGGGCGTTTTTTGAAAAGGTAGTGTTTTGGTTTTCGGTTGGCTTTGTTGTTGTGTTCCGCAGTTTGTTATCAAAAAATTTAATAGCTTCAATTAATTTTTCTGATAAGGCGGAAATTATGACTACCCCAAAGCCAAACAAGCAAATTTTGGCTCTAAGCGAGCCCCACAAAAAGAACTATGGGAAGTAAATGCCATGACCGTTATAAAATCAGTTGTTTGCCCAATATGCGGCTGCTTATGCGACGACTTAGAAGTCACCGTAGAAAACAACGAAATCGTCAAAATGAAAAACGGCTGCGCAGTCTGCGAAGCAAAAATGGTTCACGGATACAAAACCGAACGCATTCTGGAGCCCATGATTCGAAAAGACGGCAAATTAACCCCTGTTTCTTTAGATGAAGCAATCAAGAAGGCAGCCCAAATTTTAACCGACGCCAAGTACCCCTTGCTGTTCGGCTGGGAGTGCTGCAGCAGCGAAACACAAGCCATCGGGGTGGAAATGGCGGAAGAATTAGGCTCAGCCATGGATAATGTGTGCAGCATCTGCCATGGACCTTCAATGATGGCAACTCAGGAAGCCGGCTTACCAACCTGCACGTTAGGGCAAGTTAGGCACAGAGCAGACTTAATCATTTACTGGGGAAGCAACCCCTGGGCTTCGCACCCAAGACACGTTGAAAGATATACCGCCTTCCCTGAAGGGCGCTTTGAAAAAAGCGAATGGACCAACTACATTCAGAGAATAAAAGGCGCTTCAAGCAAGAAAAAAATAGAGGCCGCCATGAAAAGAACTACGTTACGATATCAGCCTCCAGCACGCCCTAAAACATGCATTGTGGATGCCCCACCGAAAGATTTTCAGAAAATGGGGCGTAAGATGATTGTTTTTGATGTGCGGAAAACTATGACTGCTGAAGCTGCGGATTATTTTGTGCAGGTGGAGCCTAACAAGGACTACGAAATCATACAAGCCCTCCGATGCCTTGTTAACGATCAGGAGTTGGATGTTGACAAAGTCGGCGGCGTCCCAGTTGAGTACTTAACCGAAATAGCTCAAGCCATGGTTAACTGCGAGTTTGGCGCCATATTCTTTGGTCTGGGCTTAACAGCAACCGCAGGCAGATTCAGAAACATCGAAATAGCCATCAAACTAACTCAAGACCTTAACAAGAAAACCAAATTTGTCATCACACCCATGCGAGGACACTTCAACATCACCGGCGCAAACGTGGTCAGCAGCTGGCAAACAGGTTATCCGTATGCGATTGACTTCTCTCAGGGCTACCCGCAATACAACCCTGGCGAGTTCTCGACTATTGACCTGCTCCGACGGGGAGACAACGATGCAACCTTGGTAATTGCCTCTGACCCCGGTGCCCACTTCCCCAAGGTTTCGATGCAGCAAATGATGAAGCACCCCCTCATCGTCATTAACCCCGACATGAACTGCACCTCAAGAGTTGGGGATGTGCTGATTCCAACACAGTGGGGCGGCATAGAATACGAGGGCACCGCATACCGCATGGACCTTGTGCCAATTAGACTACGCAAAGTCGTGGAACCACCACCGGGAATCCTCAATGACGAAGAAATCCTCAAAAAAATACTAGACGAAATCAGAGCAATCAAAGCCAAAAAAGCAGGAAAACCAACATTTTCGGCATCAAACAAGGCACTGGCACCAGAAAAAGCAGAAATACCGACGAAACAACTCGTGAAACAAAAAATAGGCGCCTAACACTTCTTTTCTTTTTCTTCGGAAAGGCTTTGCGGTGCAGTTGGCTAAAATTTTAGTGTTGCTCTCAACCGCTTGGGGTTAAGTAAAAGGTCAAGCCCATCTGTAGCGCTTGTTACTTGCAGGTCAGCGGCAAGCAAAGTTTCAACGGCGCAGCCTTCCCTGCCCAAAACAATTATGCCCAACCTTGCAGCCTTCAGCATATCCTTGTCATTGAGTCCATTACCCAAAGCCACAACACGCGGGGCGCCCAGTTTGGTCACGAAGTCGGCTTTTTGAGCCGCCATATCCTTCTCCCCCAAAACATGCAGGTCACAATTGACGTCGTTTAGTTGTTCTTTGGCTTTTCCAAATTCGTCCGAAGTTACAATGAATAGCTGCAGAGACTTTGAGAGGGCGTTTAGTTTCTGTTTTACCTCAAAAGGCAGAACGCCATCCAAAGCCAACGTTCCGTTAAAATCCGAAACTAAATAGCCCAGTTTCATTAAGCCAAAGCCGGGCACATCAATCTCTAACATGGCAACAACCTTGTTTGAATTAGCTTGAATGGACTAATAGTTAAGCAGGTTTAAAATAAGCGTTTTTGGATATTGTTGCTTATGCGTTTTGGAAAATTTGCCAATCCAATTTTTTTCAGCATTTTGGACGTGGCAGCGTCAATTTTTTCTTGAGAATAAGGGTCAAACAGTGGAATGTAATTAGCAGGCATTTCAAATGACAAATACTCATCAAGGGATCACTGTTGGCTTATGTCGCGCATTTAGTTTCTTTTTTGTGGTGGGAACATTTATATCAAGCCATCGATATGACTGGATGATAATATCGAGGAGTTGAAAGCATCAACACCAAATACACAGCCATAGCGCTTGTCATAATCATTATTGTCGGCTCAGCCGCAGGATACCTAATATATAATAACTATGCAGCTAACTCAACAAACGCCCCCACTGAACTGCGCGTGTTCATAGCTGCCAGCCTAACTTACGCCGTTCAGAACATGACGGAAGGATTCGAGCAAGCTAACAACTGCAAATTACTTGTAAGCTCCGCTTCTTCAGGCGCACTCTACACCCAAATCACTGAAGGTTCACCCTGTGACGTCTTCATGTCCGCCGACAACAAATGGACCAATCAACTAAACAGCGCGGGTCTGCTAGATCAAAACAGCCCTAAAGAGTTAACTAGCAACAGCCTAGAAGTCATCTTGGCACCAGGCAATCCTGCAGGTATAACCTCTCTGGCAGATTTAACTAAACCAGGGGTTAAACTCGTCATAGCCGCACCCTCTGTTCCCGCAGGCAACTATGCAAACCGAACCATCTGGAAAATCGATTCCACATGGGGTAACTCCAGCAGCCCCAACTATGTCACTTCCGGCGCTTATGTCAATTACAATGCCAGCCTCTACAGCAACGTCAAATCCTATGAGACTAACGTCGAGAACGTTGTTGGAGCAGTTGCACTTTCCAGCCAAACAGGACTCTACGATGCTGGGATAGTATATTCTTCCGACGGCGTTTATGGTGATTTGACTGGTCAGCAGACAGAATTCCTCCCGATACCCGCAGACGTTAACCAAAAAGCCATATACGGCATAGCAGTCATAGGATCAACTAACCATTCAGAACTGGCACAGAAATTTATGGATTACTGGCTTACTGACGATGGACAAGCTTTGCTGGCATACTACGGTTTTGGAGTGTAAAAGCGCGTATAGCGCACTTTCCATCCTTTTTAACTATAGGTGTAAGTATTGACGGAAACAAGCTCTGACTCAGATCAAAAGAAGCTTGAGGGCTATACACCGCCAAAAAGTATAAACAAAGTTTTCTCATTTATCGACAAGAGTTCCCTTGTAATACTTGCCCTTATCGTTATCACATATTTTATTTTTATAGCGTTGCCCTTGGCATCGGTTTTTCTGAGGCTTGATACAACACAAGTTAGCACTCAATTACAGGCTTGGCAAGTTATAAGTGCCATACAACTCAGCTTATATACCTCAGCCATTGCAACCCTGATTGCATTTGTATTAGCAGTTCCCTCTGCTTATTTCATGGCCACACGCAATTTTCCCGGTAAACCTCTCGTTGATACCATAATGGATTTGCCCGTTGTATTGCCGCCGGCTGTGGCAGGTGTCGCCTTGCTTTACGCTTTTGCACCTCGGGGTGTTCTAGGGCCGCTGTTAACCAGTTTGAAAATCACTCTTCCCGGCTACACTGTAGCTGTCATCATTGCTGAAGCCTTCGTGGCATCCCCTTTTCTCTTCCGAGCTGCCAAAACAGGCTTTGAAAACCGAGACAAAGACATCTACAACAGCGCCAGAATTTTGAGCGGCTCCCGACTCCTTGTATTCTTCACAGTGTCTTTGCCGCTAACAATTCGCGGTATAATTTCTGGAACCATGCTCACTTGGGCTAGAGCTATGGGTGAATTCGGCGCCACTTTGATGTTTGCTGGAAACCTGCCCGGCATAACCACAACCATGCCGCTGGCTACCTATAACCTGCTCTACTCAAACCAAAGCGGCGCTATAGTGCTGTCTATAATATTGATTGCAATATCTTTCACAGTACTAGTCATCGTTAAACTGATAGAACAAAAAAGGTTCGGAGCCAAAAAATGATCCAATTAGACCACGTTACCAAAACTTACGATAAAAAATTGGTTCTTGAAGATTTATCTCTTGAAGTAAACGACAAAGAAATCCTCTGCCTACTTGGACCCAATGGTAGCGGAAAAAGCACTCTGCTAAATCTGATTTCTGGTTTAATACCTCAGGACAGCGGCAACATCTACATCAATAATGTGCTGGTCAGCGGAGTTACAAATTCCAAAAAGGTGAATTTGAAGCCTTCAGAACGCAAAGTCGGCTATGTCTTTCAAACAATATCCCTCTTTCCCCACATGCGCGTTGAAGACAATGTAGCATACGGTTTAAAAGCGCTGCATTTACCCAAGGATGAAGTAAGAAAGCGAACTGCGCAAATGCTGGATTTCGTCGAGTTATCAGAGTACGCAAGGTTTTATCCAGACCAGCTTAGCGGGGGACAGAGGCAACGTACTGCATTGGCAAGGTCGCTGGCTACGGAGCCGAAGGTGCTATTGCTTGATGAACCAGTTTCCGCCATCGACCCCCAGTTGAAGGAGTCATTTAGACTTGAGTTAAGAAACTATCTGCGGAAACTCAAAATCACAGTCATCTATGTCACACATAACTTATCAGAGGCGTTTATTATGTCTGATAGAATTGCTGTTATGGGCAACGGGCATATTGAACAGATTGGTTCAGGTAGCGAAATTTTTGGTAAACCACGTTCAACGTTTGTCGCCAAGTTTCTCGGCGTCAACACTTTCAAAGGTAAAGCCCTACGAACACGTGATGGCTTGTTGGAGATTGAAGTCAATGGCGTCTGCCTGCTGGCAGAGGCGGCATCTACCTTGGAGGGCAAAGAGGTTGTCGTTACATTGAAGACTGAAGATATTTTTTTATCGAAAAAGAAGCCCAGTACACAAGACAAGTTGTACAATGTTTTCGTAGGCACTATAATAGAGATGACGGTGATGCGTTCTACGGCGCAAATTTCAGTCGATGTAGGGTTTATGCTGAAGGCGCGGGTTCAACTGAGAACCCTTAAGAATTCGGCGCTAGGTGTCGGTGATAAGGTGCAAGTTAGTTTTAACCCTGAAGCCTTAAACGTGTTCGCTCAAGTTACCGATAAGAAATATGCAGCAAAAACCAGTAATCTATATCCCATGTTGGAACTAGAAAGGGAGCGAAGAGAAAGTTGAGTGAAATTACTTACAAAGCAATCAGTATAGTGTGCTCTCCTTTTCGAGAGCCGAAGAACATCCAGTTCAAGCGGTGGATTTGCAAACCAAAGATATCTGTAGTTAACGTAGATTGAATCGACGGGCATAAACGACGATTCAAACGTAGAAGCGAAAACAGTATAGACGCAGCTTTTCTATCGCCAGAATAACGAAAAACAGGTTAGAACGAGCACATTTATTACAAAATTTTTGGTCGGGAGAGCAGGATTTGAACCTGCGACAGCTCGGTATCTGTGGCCTGCACAGGCTTGAATGAAGCCCACCATGGGTAGACCTCTACAGCGTCTCCGTCCGCAAGGCGTGCTTGCAGGCTCGAGAGCTCTGCCAGGCTGAGCTACCTCCCGATGAAACCTTAAAAGTGCAGCGAGAGAATTTATGCTTTGTGGCAAAAGGAAAAAATTTTGGCACCCATCCACAGGTAACCCCAGCAGCAACGGCACCTGACATCGGTTGGGGGGCTGCTTGAAAAGGGAGCTGTGTTTTGGCAAGGCTTAAAACCTTCAACCCCAAATCTATGGGTACTGAAGGGGACTTGTGTTTGAAGGCGTTTAGCTTTGTTCATGCCGCCGACCTACATTTGGGGTACGCCCAGTACGGGTTAGAAGCCCGCCGACAAGACTTTGACGACGCCTTCAACGAGCTAGTTGACCAAACCATACAGCTTAAGCCCGATTTCATGATTATTGCGGGGGACCTGTTTCATCAGCCGCGCCCCTCAAATGTTACGTTGGAGAATGCGATTCGCAGCTTCAAACGGCTCCGCGACGCAGGCATCCCCGTGGTGACTGTGGATGGAAGTCACGACTCCGCGCCTAACTCCATCACCAGCACCATCCTCTACCCGCTGGATAGCGCAGGCTTAATCCATCACCTGCCGCGGCATGAGGGCGCCTGCTGGCGCAAAAACAGCGTCTGCTACGTTTACGGCATCCCCAACTACCGCAGCCGACACAAAACCGAAGAAGCCCTCCCCGCCTTCATGCAGCAAAACCCGCCCACGCCTGACTCCTCGGTGGGGAACGTTTTTGTGTTTCATGGTGCGGTGGATTTGGCGGGGGTTAAGCCGCCGTACATTGAAGCGGAACTGCGCCCTGAACTCATCCCGGGGGGCTTTGGCTACTACGCGGCGGGGCATGTGCATGAACCGTTCATGGGACAACTCAATGGGGGCATGCTGGTTTACAGTGGCTGCACCGAAACCGTCAGCTACGATGAACCCAAAAACACCAAGGGCTTCTACCACGTTCAAGTCGACGAACAGGGCGTTTTTCACCCCGAATTCATGCCGTTGGAGTCACCGCGGCGGTTTGTCGTGTTGGAGCAGGAATTCAACAGCGTTAACGCCCAAAAAATCACTCAGCAAACCGCCCAGATGGTTCAAGAAGCCGACGAAGAAGGCGCCATCCTCATCCCCGTGCTCAGGGGCGTGTTGCCTGCCGAAGCCAGCCGCGCCGAAATTGACCTTGCGCACATCCGTGCCGCCGCCGAAAAAGCCCTGCTGGTGCATCCGATTGTGCTGCTGCGGGAAACGGCGGTTTCTGATGAGGTGGTGCGCTCCATTTTTGAGAGCGAGTTCAAGGACTTGCGGACCAAGGCGTTTGAGTATTTTAGGGAAATTTTTGGTGAACGCTACAGCCGCGAGGAAGCTGAAAAAATCGCTCATGTTGCGGTGGGGTTGATTGAGCCGTTGACGCGCAAGCAAGAAGAGAAAGTCAAGCAAACGTTGGAGGAGTTGGGGCAGTGAAGGTTGAGGTTGTGCAGCTGGAGAACATCCGCAGCCACGTCAAATCCACCGTACCCTTCACACGCGGCTTCAACTGTCTGGTGGGCGGGTTGGGCTGCGGTAAAAGCAGCGTGCTCTACAGCATCGACTTCGCATTGTTTGGCGACCCCATCGGCAGGAGCTACGAGTACTTGCTCCGCGAGGGCGCGGACCAAGCCAAAGTGACCGTGCAGTTTACGCAGAATGGCAACACTTACGTGCTCACTCGTGGTCTGCGTCGCCGCGGCAGAAGCATTGGACAAGATTTTGAGGCGCTCAAGCTGTTTCATGACGAGAAGCTCATTGCCAGCCAGAAAGCTGAAGCCGTGGCGGAGCAGTTGAAAGCCATCACGGGGTTTGACCGTGACTTGTGGCGGGAAATTGTGTGGGTTCAGCAGGAGCACTTAAAGGAGCTGATTAACGCGCAGCCTCGACCACGGCAGAAGCGGCTGGATGACTTGTTTGGGTTATCGGATTATGAGGTGGCGTGGAGCAACGTTGCGGGTTACCTGCGGGACTACGAGATTGAAAAGCGAGTTTTGGAAAATGACCCCGACGTGAAAGGCAAAGAGAGGCTGGGCGACGAATACAACCGCGTCACCGAAGAATACACGCTGCTGGAGATGGAGTTGGTGGATGCTCAAGAGAAACTGGTTGCCACCAAACGCATTCTTGAAGACGCCGACATCCAGCTGAAGCGGCTGGAGGAGAAGCGGCTGGCAGTTGAGGAGCTGAAACGGCGGGAAGCCCGCATAAACGAAGGCATCGCCAACTCGCACCGCAACGCCCAAGCCCTAAACCGCAACATTGAGGGGAAACAGGCGGCTTTGGGGAACCTTCGGCAACGCCAAAGTAACCTTGAAAGCCAAATCCAAGCTTGCAAAACCAAACTCCAAAAGACGGGGATGCCCTGCGACCAGCCCGCGGAGATTTTGCGGTCGGTTCTGCACGACTTTGACAACCACATCAGTAACCTCAAAGGCGAAAAAGAAGCCACCTTCCGCAGCATGCAAACCGACCTAAAACGCATCCAGCAACTGTCCACCGAGAAGGAGAATCACTGCCCCGTGTGCCTGCAGCCGCTGAACGGTGAATACAAAGCCTCCATGATGCAGCGCATACAGGCAGAGAACGTTGAGCGGCAGACGCTGATTCGGCAACTTCAGGAGGAAATTGACAAGCTCCAGCAGACCAAGCTGGCGGCTAACGAGGCGTTTGGCAACATACAAACGCTAACTTCGCGGCTGGAAGAGCTCAAACAAAACATCACAGGCGAAGAAAAGAACCTTGCCGACCTGCTGGCGGAGCAGGAGCAGAGGCAGCAAGACGGCGGGGACCTACAGGCGGAACTGGAGCAGTTGCGGTTTGAGATTTCACGGTTTGATTTGTCGGATTTGGAGACGGCACGGGTGCAACGGGAGAAAGCATTCAGACAATACTACGCTACTGAGTCGGAACTGCGAACCAAGCAGAACCGCAAAAGTGACCTGCTGCGAAGCCTCGACTTGATTAAGGACCGGATTGATGGCGCACAGCAGAAGGTGGAGCGGGTTGAAAAAATCCAGAAAACCACCCAAATCCTCTCCGCCATCCGCGACGCCTACCGCAGCATCCAGCCTAAACTGCGCAGCGAATTCGTTAAGGTTTTGCGTAACTTTGTGCAGCAGGTGCTGGACAGCCTTGCCGGCGGCGAAGCACAGATGCTTAATGTGGTGGTAGATGAGAATTACACGCCGTATGTGAAAAGCGATTCAGGCGTGGACAGGGAAGTTGCGAACCTGAGCGGTGGGGAGCGCACGTTGGTGGCTTTTGCTTATCGGCTGGGTTTGGGGCAGCTGATTATGCAGTCACGGACGGGTCACGGCTTGGGCATGTTGCTGCTGGATGAACCCACAGAGAACTTGGGCACGGAAGATGGCAGCATAACACGGCTAGCAGAAGCAATTTCGCGCTTCAAAGCCATCGAACAAATCATTGCGGTGACGCATAGCGAGGACTTCGCCGAAAAAGCAAGCCACGTCATCGTCCTAGAGAAGGAAGCTGGAGTCAGCAAGGCATCTATAGCCAAAGGCGAATAAATTTGGGGGATAACATAAAAATCTCAGCTTAATGGTATGGTGAGGGGATAGTCTTTGGATCAAATCATTGTTGGTTGGTCAACCACGGAAGTTTTTG
Organism: Candidatus Bathyarchaeia archaeon; assembly: GCA_041447175.1. Classification (NCBI taxonomy): domain Archaea; kingdom Thermoproteati; phylum Candidatus Bathyarchaeota; class Bathyarchaeia (SeqCode); species Bathyarchaeia archaeon. The sequence continues at coordinate 1,264,684 of CP166960.1, forward strand.
CAGTTCACAATCTAAGGTTAAGAGAAGGTCAATGGTTAATTGACGTAACTTACGCCGCCAGAAAGAAGACGGAGACAAAAGTCATAGGAGCAAAACTTAGCTGGGAAAAAATTTCACAACTGATACCTGAAGCGATATTCAAAAAGCCAACACAACAGTACTTAACTGACTCAAGGATAGTCTCGTTTGTTAAACTAAACATCAAAACCCAAAGAGTAGACCGTTCCAAAGGCGGGTACGTTTCCGAAGTTTCCCCCTCATCCATGGCTGAAAATGGAGCAATCCGCGTCAATATCGATACTGGAAACGAAATTGCCCTAGACATAAGACGAGCACGAGTGCGAAATTTCTGAGAAGCAAAAAATTCATAGCCAAAGGCAAACAACTTTTTCCGTTACTATGCTTTAATGAAAACTACTTCATCTAACTGTCGAAAGTGTTCGTCTCCGGTTACCACTTTGCCATTCAGGTTTCTTGCAGTGCACAGGATTATGGAATCCACCAGCCCCCAACCCTTGGTCGTTCCTTTCTGTTCCTCATTGACTTTTCCTGCTTCAGCGGCAGTTTCAAAATCCAACTCCACTATTCTGCTTGTTGCCCTTATGAAGTCTAGACGTTTTAGGCGACCCTGTGCAGTTTCGTTTCCAAGCTTGATTTCTTGCAAGAGTTTACGGCTGATTTCTGCAACGACCACAGTTGGGGTGACTGCATTCTCGTTTTCTATGTATTCTTTTGCGACCTCTCCTGCTTTGGAAGCCCTGAAGTACTCAAGCCACGCATAAGAGTCTATGATGAAGTTACAGTTCATGGAATTCAGCTTCATCTTCTTGGGTGAAAGAATTGAGTTTGCGATTGGACCCGAACATGGAAGTGGGTATTTTTTTTCGTTCAGCTATTAGTTTAGTTATGACTTCGTCGTGGCTTTTGGCGTGCATTTCTTTTTTGACTCTGTTGAGCATCTGGAGGGTTCTTTCGTTTACTTGAACGGTTGTCGGCAACTCTGACACCACTATAACTATAGTTATAGTCAAGGATTTAATTTTTACTGAACCGGAGTTTGGTTTATCAGCACAAGAAAAGGAAAGTTAAACGGGTTTAAGGACCCATAAGGCTACGTTCCAGTGTGTTGGGGCGTTGTCGCGTTCGGCTTGGAAGTGCTCGATTACGGCTTGGGCGTCCTGTTTGAGGTCGGGGTGGTCTTTGATGAACTGCTGCAGGGTAACAAGGATGGGGCTCACGTATAGTTGCCAGTCCAGTTTTGTGGAGACGCTCTGGTGGATTGTTTTTAGTCCCTGCTCGATGAGTAGCTGCTGCATTTCGTCAAGGGTCAGGTAGGCTTCTTGAGTGATGCCAAGGACTTTTAGGACATTGGGGGCTACGGGTTTTTGTGTGTAGATGGGTTCGGTTAGGATGATGGCGCCATTGGGTTTTAGCATGCTTTTGAGTTTGTTTAGGGCTTGGATTCTGCCGCCGTAAATGCCCACATCAAAGCCTAAAGCCGCGACGATGTCGTATTTTTTGTCGGGCGTAAATTTTGCTATGTCTTGGCAGGCATACCGCGCTTTATCATCAAGATGCAAAAGCTTAGCACGTGCATTAGCATACTCCACATACTCCTTGCCAAGCTCATAACCTTCAACTGTAACGCCAAAGACGCTTGCCCAAAGCAAAGACGGCGAACCCTTCCCACTGGCCAAATCAACAACGGACATGCCCGACGCCAATCCAGCAGCCTTACCCGCCAAAAACAACGCCTCCACCGAAACAGGATTAAACAAATCAGAATTCCTGAAAATCTCCTCAAACGATATGTTCATTGCCATGTTATCTCTCCTCCACATTATTCTCCAAGATGCCTATACCATCAACCTCAATACGTACGTTGTCGCCGTGCTTTAGCCACTTCTGCGGCTTCATAGCCATCCCCACGCCTGAGGGTGTGCCAGTGGCGATTATGTCGCAGGGCTCCAACGTCATTACTCGGCTTAAGTGATAAATGATTTGAGGTATGTTAAAGAGCATGTCGCGGGTGTTGCCGTCTTGTCGCAGTTCACCGTTAACCCACGTTTTAATGCCCAAGTTGTCCACATCACGAATCTGGTCTCGAGTAACAATGCAGGGTCCAATGGGCGCAAACGTGTCAAACCCTTTGCCTCGTGTCCACTGCTTGTCTTTGAATTGGAAGTCCCGCGCCGAAACATCATTGAAAATTGTATAGCCAAACACATAGTTCATAGCTTCGGTTGTGGACACATCTTTGGCGGTTTTGCCTATGACCACGGCGAGTTCTCCCTCGTAGTCCAGTTCCGTCACAAACGGGCGTTTGACGATGTTTTGGTTGGGGTTGGCTATGGCGGTGTGGGGCTTCATGAAAACCACGGGTTCCGTTGGGGGCTGCGTTTTGGTTTCCACCGTGTGGTCAACGTAGTTCCAGCCTAAACACAGGATTTTTGGCGGCGACTTGAGAGGCGCCAGCAGTTGCACTTGGCTAAGCGGAACCGAAACCGTCTTTAGCATGTCCTCGTCAGCTATTGCCAGCAGGCTTTCCACAGTCACCTGAGCAATTCGACCAAGAGCCACAAACTCCTCCAACGTAGCGGGTAACGTTGCATGCAGAACGGTAGCCAAAGCGGGCAACGAAAACAGAGACTGGCCCTGTAGAACTCCGTAAGATTCTTGACTTTTGTAGATGTAGCGGGCAAGTTTCATGTTGGCAACTCCGTTTGATATGCTTACCGATGGGCTTGCAGTAGAAAAATGTTTACGCACCCAAACGCCGCCAAAAGCCGCCAGTTTACCCCAATCTAAGCCTGACTTCACCCTTTCCCGACGTAACCTAAGCCCAGTTTTTATCCTGAATTAAAAAAGCAGCCCAAAACAAACTTTTCAGAAACATAGGGGAGACACGGCTCAGAGCGAAGACACTGCTGTGTGTTGGAGTTGCAAAAAAGAAAAAGAGGTGTAATCAGTGGTCCTTGACTTGGGCGTTCATTCGTTTTGCAAGGGCGTAGATTACGGGTATGAGTACTAGAGCTAATGCGATGGCAAAGCCCCATGCAATGTTGGCTACTATCGCTGTGACGCCTGGGAAGCTTGAAAAGATTGCGCCGGCACCAATCAGTAGGAAGATTGAGTACAGGACGAATTTGGCAAAGCCTGCTATGCCTCGGAATTCTTCATGGTCGTCCGTGATGGATTTAACCACTCCGTCGGTTAGTATGATGCCTGCACCGATAATCACGAAGCCGATAATCAAAGAGTACACCAGCCCACCTGAACTGAGCAGCAACAAGTCAAAGGCTATGTTGAGTATGACTGCAACTAGACCGATGAATAGCAGATTGCGTAGCATGTCAGCGATTTCCGCTTTCTTTTCACCAAACATGGGTCGTATAGTTGTTCCAACAAGAGAGGCTAGAAAATCAACCAACACAATGCCCAAAACAATAATCAAAATGCCACCCAAAAGCCTAGGAAGATACGCAGCAATGTCTACAATAAATTGGCCAGCGGGTCCGGAGATGTCCAAAAGCTGAACAGCAACTGTTATTGCAACCACAATGACAAAAGCATACAACAGCCCTCCCACAAAGCTTGAGAGGTCAAAGCCAGCTGACCTAAAAGATTGCCCGATTCGGCTACGGTCAAAATTTTTCTCTACGGTACGGTCCACGATGCGGTTAGCGATTTTTCCTACAGCCCAACCTATAATGACGCCGATGATTAGGATGATGATTGCCCCGATTACGCCGGGCAGTGCACTTGAAAAGTCGTTGACAAAATTATCGAAGACTTCAGTCAAGGTTAGCAGTGCGACAATTGAGAAAAGCATAAAATACACCATTTAACGTGTAAGTTTTATGACATATTAAATATTTGTGACTACAAAATGCAACAGCAAACAAAAAATAAGCTAAAAATCAAGCGCGCAAAATCGCGAAACACAGAAAGGAAAAGAGGCTAATCTTCCTCTTCAAACAGTTTACGTGAATTTATCCGCAAGGCATCTTCTTGTCCGCCGATAACACGGTAGGTGTTCTTTAGCGCCTTGTGGTGCAAAAACTTTTTCAGCAGAACCTTCACGTATTTCTTGTTCACGCCGATTGCATCTGTTTTGACGACAAGTTTGCCGTTGTCGTTGCTGACTTCGCCGCCTGACTTTTCTTTGAGGAAATCCGCCAACTGCGCGTATATGCTTTTCTCTTCGCCCTTCATTTTAGTGGCGTCAACTTTAACTTCAACCATTGAAATTTCACCCCGCCTTTAAACGTAAAAGCCCCATATAACCTTAATGCACCCAAAACCACACTGCAACATTACAGTTCGAAAAACCAACTACGCACCAAAGAATTAGGACAGTACATAAGGTTTTTTATGTCAGTTCGCCCGTCGAGTCCGTATCACCGCCTAAGCTCAGTGACTCTAGGCTTCATCATCCAAACTAACTCAGATGCAAACCACTCTTATGAACCTTACAGAAACCAAACAAAAAAAGCCGGGTAGGTAAGCTACCTTTCCGATAGACCCCTTCCCCTCTACGCTTTTTCCCCGAACTTTACCATTTTTTTAGGCTCAAAATTGGTTGCCCAAGTCCAAGTGTACGCTTCACCCTTTGCGATGCGGAAAATAACCAGCCCCGGACTGGAAGCCGTTATGCCCATGGTTTTCAGAAAAGGCCTGTCCGCAACAACCTTTTCGCGCATATTTGGCGTGTCAAGAAACTCCACTTCACCCGTAACCCGCAGCATGATGCCGCCTTCGGTTTTGTTGTTAAACCAGCAGACTTCCGTTTTGGGGTTCTTCTTCAACTGCCCAACCAACTCTTTAACGGTTCCTGACTGGAAATAGAAGCCCGTTTCATCCGCATACCACATGGCTAACGCACGTACCCGGGGTTGCCCTTTCTCGTCAACCGTAGCTAGGTAGGCAACAGGGTTTTCATTAGCAAACTTTACACACTCTTCAAAATTCAACGCAAACACCTCATGTTCTTTTGAAGGCTGACACATAAGAAACTTTCGAAAACAATCCCCTCCAACCGTCACGGCAAACACCTGAAGCGCCAAATTCACAAAGTTTAAATGCAACCCTATAATTCATATGAGGTTTCATCAGACTCTTGGACTCACGCTTGGACATGAGAACCTTGACCAAGCAAAATCCACCGTCAGTCTGAGAAAAAGGACAGTTAACTAGGAGGTAGAAAAAAGAGTGCTATCCAGAGATTGTGACGGCTGCAGCCAAATGAAACCGTGCAGCAGACGTTACTTTGACGTACAAAAAGGCAGCAGGGTATACTGCCCAGACGGAACCGCCCACTTAGTGGACGGACTATAAGATAAAATAATCTGTTTTTAAGCAGCTATGCGATGAAACCAGCAGGTGACTGCTGGTGGATATCTGCTTCTTTTTTTAGTTCTTTTCCCACAGAGCCAGTTCATGTAGGGGCATCGGCAAGAAACGGTTTTAATAGGTAATTCTCAGACTATACGTCCAGAGGAAAAATAATTGAACTACGCCAAAATTGCTGACGCCTACGAAAAAATCGAAGCCACCACCAAACGCCTAGAAATGACCGACTTACTGGTTGACCTGCTCAAAAACACGCCAACAACCCTAATCGGCAAAGTGGTCTACCTAACCCAAGGCAAACTGTACCCCGACTTTGAAGGCGTCGAAATCGGCGTAGCCGAACGCTTAGCCATACGCGCCCTTGCCCGCGCCAGCGGAAGAAAAGAAAACGAAATCGAAGCCGACCTGCAGAAAAGCGGCGACATAGGCGCAACCGCCCAAAACCTGCTTGCCAAAAAGAAACAATTCACATTCGGCGTGCAAAAAGCCCTAACCGCCCAGCGGGTGTATGAGGTGCTAGACAAGATGGCGCAAACCACCGGTTCAGGCGCGGTAGACACCAAAATGAACCTGCTGACGGGAATGCTCGCCGACGCCTCACCTAAAGAGGCAAAGTACATCCTACGCACCGTCACAGGGAACCTGCGACTGGGCATCGCAGACATGACCGTGTTGGACGCGTTGGCAATTGCTTACGGCGGCGGCAAAGAAAACCGCGAACTCATCGAACGCGCCTACAACATAAGCAGCGACCTTGGACGCGTCGCCACCGTAGTTGCCGAAAAAGGCATTGAGGGAATAAAGAAATTTCAAGTCACCGTTTTTGAACCTGTCCGCCCCATGCTGGCAGAACGTTTAGCTTCCCCCGAAGAAATCTTGGATAAACTTGGCGGCAAATGCGTAGCAGAATACAAGTACGACGGCGAACGAATTCAACTGCACAAAAAAGGAGACGCAGTTGTTCTTTTCAGCAGGCGGCTGGAAAAAATCTCGGACCAGTACCCCGACGCCATTGAGCTTGTGAAAAAAAACGTCACCGCAGAAGAAGCCATTCTTGAGGGCGAATGTGTCGCCATGGATTTGGAGACGGGAGAAATGCGCCCCTTCCAAGAGCTAATGCATCGCCGACGCAAATATGGCATCAAAGAAGCCATATCAGATTACCCCGTTTCATTGTTCATGTTTGACGCCCTTTACGTGGATGGCAAAGACTACACCCAAGAACCATTCCAGACCCGACGAAAAGCCTTAGAGCAAGCTACAGCGAAGAACCTTCGCTTGACGCTGGCAAAGCAGAAGCTGGTGCGAACTGTGAAGGCGTTGGAGGAGTTTTTTGAAGAAGCCATAGAGGATGGTTGCGAGGGAATCATGTGTAAAGCCGTTGGGGACACATCGGTTTATCAAGCGGGTGCGCGGGGTTGGCTGTGGATAAAGTACAAACGTGACTACAAGAGCGAAATGACCGACACCGTGGACCTTGTGGTGGTGGGTGCAATTCACGGCAGGGGTAGACGCGCAGGAGCCTACGGCGCGTTGCTGCTGGCGACTTATAGCAAGGAATCAGACGTGTTTGAGACAGTTACGAAACTGGGAACAGGCTTCACGGACAAAGACTTAGCGTACCTGCCTGAACTGCTGCGTCAACATGAAATTCCACGCAAACACTCACGGGTAAAGTCCCTGTTGGAGGCGGATGTCTGGTTTGAACCCGCCGTGGTTTTGGAAGTTTTGGGCGCAGAAATCACGTTAAGCCCCATTCACACCTCCGCGATGGATTCCATCCGCAAAGGCAGCGGTTTAGCCATCAGGTTTCCGCGGTTCACAGGGAAATACCGCACGGACAAAGCCGCTGAAGACGCCACCAGCAGCGCAGAGATTGTGCAGATGTATCAAAATCAACTAAAACAAATCAACGGCAGCCCCCCATAGACAAGCCGCTGACGAGGGTTACTTGACTTTTTCCAGCCGCAACGTATTCAACAGCAACAACAACGTCACCCCGTCATCGCCTGCAATGACAGCTGCCAGCAACCCCGTAACCCCAAAAACGCCCAACGCCCCCAAAACCAACTTTATTATCAGCGAAGCGGCGATGTTTTGCTTGGCGATTGCCATTGATTTTTCGCTTAGCCGCACCAAGTAGGGAATCTGTGCCAACTCATCTTTTACCAGCACGATATCCGCGGACTCCAAAGCCACATCCACCCCGCCAGCGCCCATCGCGATGCCCACATCTGAAGCCGCCAATGCAGGAGCATCATTCACGCCGTCACCAACCATCGCAACTAACCCGCCGTTGTGGCTTGTACGTTTGTATTCCTCTAAAATCCGCAGTTTATCCTCAGGAAACAGCTCCGCATGCACTTCATCAATCTTGAGCGAGGCAGCGGTATCCTTGGCGATTTCGTTTCGATCACCAGTGAGCATGGCAGTTTTGATGCCGCTTTGTTTAAGAGAAGCAACCGCATGCAACGCGTCCTCACGAACTTCGTCCACCACACAAACTGAAGCCATCCCCTCCTTGCCAACTGAAACACAAACCGCGGTGTGAGTGTCGTTCTCGCTGATTTGGTAGGCTTCTTTGCAGTTGCATTCGAACTCTTTCATTAACTCAGGGTTACCCACCGCCACAAAGTTGCCATCCACATAACCCACAATGCCTTTCCCGGGCATTTCGGTGACGTCCGTAACTTTGAATTGGCTGATGTCAATTCCTTGCTCGGCAGCCCTGCGCACGATGGCTTTTGCCACAGGATGATTACTGTACTGGTCAATGGCGGCGGCATAAGCCAAAGCGTCTTTTTGAGGACGCTGAACCGAACGAACCTCATGCACCGCAGGTCTACCCAGAGTCAAGGTGCCTGTTTTGTCAAAGACCACCGTCTTGATTCGCGTCAGCTTCTCAACATAAATGCCTCCTTTGATGATGACTCCGCGTTTTGCCGCGATGGTTATGGCGACAAAGATGGTGGCGGGAACCGAAATGATGAACGCACTTGGGCAAGAAACCACCAGCAATATCAGGGAACGGTACAGCCAACTCTCCCAAGAGCCGCCTGCAAGCAGCGGTAACCCAACCGCTGTGAAAACCGCCAAAGCGATGACGATAGGGACATATACTTTTGCAAAGCGGTCCACCAGCCGCTCTATGGAAGCCTTATGTTTGCCTGACTCCGTTACCAACTGCACAATACGCGACACCAACGTTTCTTCCGCTTTCCGAGTCACCAGGACCTTTAGAACCCCACTCGTGCTCAACGTGCCAGCATAAACACAGTCATTAACGGCTTTGAGAACAGGAACTGACTCGCCAGTAACCAACGCTTGGTCCACGCGTGAATAACCTTCCACCACATTGCCATCCAACGGGATTCTTTCGCCAGGCTTGACCAAAATGACGGCGCCCACACCCACAGCCCCAACCTCCACGGTTTTCTCGGAACCATCCGCGAGGACGCGAGCTTTGTCGGGAATGAATTTGCCCAATTTCTCTACCGTGCGGCGAGCACGGTCCTGAATGTAGCCTTCAAAGTATTCTGCTATGCAGTAAAGCAGAAGAACCATGGCGGCTTCAAAAAAGTACTCCAAGTAAAGCGCGCCCAACGCCGCAACAGCCATGAGAAACTCTACGCTGAAACGGCGTTCAACCAGCAACTCACGCAGCCCAAAGTAACCCACATAGCCAGCAGCGAAAACAACAACCAAATAGTAGATTATGCGGCTTACCGTTGCGGGGACGTTTAGTAGAGGAAAGGAAAAGCCCAACGGGACGCCACCAAGTAGCAAATCCAGAAGCCCTGCAACAAGAATGGTTGCGGCTAACGTTACGGCAAGCACAACCATAACCCGTTTCTCATCTGCTTCTTCTGTGGGTAAGCTGGGTTTTTCTGCACAGCTTTTTTCTTCAGAAGACAAAAGATGCCCCGTCACAGAAGAGGGAGAACCGCATTATTAAGCTATGCCAAAAAAGAAACTAAGAAAAGGGTGGCAGTTTAGGGTATGAACTGCTTATAAACGGGGTGACCCTTAAAGCGCAGCGTGGTTTCGGAACGCTCAATGGTTCCGCTGGGCAGCCGCATACAAATTGAACTGACAACTGCACCGTCTGAAATTAACCGTACACCATCTAACAGTTCCCCTTTAGTGACACCTGACGCTGCAAAAACCAACTCGTTACCTCGGGCTAACTCATCCTGATTGTAGGTTTTCTCCACATCGACACCAACAGCCTGCAGACGCTCCATCCGCTTGTCATCGTCCTTCTTGTCCCGCCAAACCTTAACCAGCATGGTTCCGCCCAGACACTTCACCGCTGTCGCCGCAATTGTTGCTTCAGGACCAGCACCGGCACCGATAAGCAAGTCAACCCCACTGTCGGGAGTGCAAGCAACTACCGCGGCAGCGATATCGCCATCAGGAATTAAGATAATTCGCACCCCAAGTTTTCGAAGGGTAGCCAAAATCTCGTTGTGCCGTTCACGCTCCAACATGATGACAGTAAAGTTGGTCAACGGTAAACCTTTAGCGCTAGCAACCGTCTGCACAATCTCCTCAATGGGCATGTCAGGGCTGAGTTTCTCCAAAATGTGGTTACTGCAGGCAATTTTGAAGTAGTACCCATCATCGGGAAGAACCTGAAAACATCCTGCGGGTGCACAAGCAAGCGCGGATATGGCATCTTTGCGTCCTTTACTGGCGGCAGTTGTTCCGTCAACGGGGTCAACAACAAACTCCAGTTTTGGACCGTTTCCAGTGCCCACTTTCTCCCGGTAAGCAAAGCTTGGAGCGTTGTCTTTGGGTCCTTCACAACAAATGATTTCGCCTTCGATGTCAGTTTGATGCAAAACTGCCCTACTAAACTCCACAGCTTGGTCGTCGACTAAATCACAGTTGCCTTGTCCAACATGAAGTGCAGCTCCAACTGCACCAGCGACGGTTATGCGAGTTAATGAGGGTGCTAATGCTCTTAGAGTTACCATCCTTCTTCCTCGTTGTACATATGCATACCTTTGTAGTGTTATTTCACAGCATATAAAACATATGTACGTAAAAGAAGGCACAGTTATAGGCAAGCTATGCTCAGATTCAGCTTTATAGCCAGTTATGGCTTAAACATTTGAAAATACAGTGTGCGTCTTAATTTTTTGTGGCGAATTTTAACATACCTTTGCCAAGTTAAGTGTGACTGTTCAGCAGGTAAATACGAATTTTAGTGCAGGGTTGTGTGGATAAGAACTTCCCTAATTTTATATACAAAAGCATCCAAGTCACGTTAAGGCGAAAAAGTTGAATTCAAAAATACAACTCGAAGAAAACGGATTGACTATTCAAAACCTACTAATTGAGGATGTTGAAGTCAGAGAATACTTCACAGAAGTCAAACCTGAAGACCTGGAAAACAGGTTCAGCAGTCAAAGTAGGCACTATTGCACTTAAGACGATGGGAACTGCTGAGAGAGTTGATTATATACAGAAAGAATTTAACAAGTTGGACACAAAGTTTAATGAAATTCTTCAGGGAACGGCAAATCAACTTTCTGAAAACATGAACAACATTTTTGGACAAAACGGAACGGTACTCACCATGTTGGAAACCAATTTTGGGGAAGAAGGCAAGGTGAATTCCATCATGGCAGGACATTTAGGTGAGAATGGAACTTTTTCGCATCAACTGGAGAAGTATTTTGGCAAAAACGGAATTTTAGTGAAGGAACTTTTTGACCCCATGACAGATGGAACACCACTTAACCTATTAAAGAAAAGCCTCTCAGAAGAACTAACAGCCATCAAACAAACTATAGACATCGAAAAAGCTAGAAAAGAAGAAAGGAAAAAGTCAATTCAAAAAGGCGGGGACTTCGAAGACTTATGCGAGGAACTTTTGGACGACATAGTTGGGAACCACAAGGGCGATGTGTTCTATAAAACAACGGTTGAGAAAGGTCAGAAAATGAACAGCAAGAAAGGAGATTTTGTAATCGACATCAATGGCAAAGCCGAATACCGGATAGTCATTGAAACCAAAGATTGGAGCAGTTTAACACTTCCCAAAATTAATCAGGAAATTGAAGAAGCATTGGAAAATAGAGGCGCAAAATACGGAATTTTCGTCGCCAAATATAATGAGTCATTACCAAGGGGCGTTGGATGCTTCAATTACTACAATGATGACCGTATAGTGTGCAGTTTAGGAAGCAAAGAGGACGAGGTAATTCATGAAGAAATCCTACATGCCGCATACTGTTGGGCTAGGGCAAATATTCTAAGGAAATCGGCGTTATGTGAAGAGGTTCGGTTCGAAGTAATTGACAGCAACCTCAGCCAAATAAAGAACGAATTGGATGCGTTCCAAACAATTAAAACCCAGTGCTCCAACATTTACAACGCGCAAAGAAAAATTGTCGAAATAACTGATGAAATTGCGGCAAACATTGAGCATCATATCCATAACATTCATATCGAAATGCGGAAAGGAGCAGAAAGAGAGATAGAAACCTGAAATTGACGGCGAAACAGAGTATGCTGCAGACTGCTGGACTGAAACGATAGTCAACAATCCTGCAGAAGCTACGGTTTTTCGTTAAAATCTTTTTTCGAAGAAAAAACCCAGACGGCCACAACCGCCACCACAACCGCCGCAGCAAGGAACCCCCACTGCAACCCGCCGCCAAGCCCCTCAACGGTAGCAGGAACAGGTGACGGAGTAGGCATCGCCGCTGTTGATGGGGAAGGAGTTGGCGAGCGGGGAGCTTGCAGGTCGCCTTCAGCGGTTTTAGGGCTTGATGAAGCCACATTTGGCGTACTAGTGGGCGATGGAATTGGGGGCGGGAGGGAATTTTGAGGCGCGATAGATTGCTCCGCGGCAGACCCAAACACTGGAACCGGAGCCTCTGGTTGTGCTGGAGGAAACGAAAAAGCGGCACCAACCAGAAGTAACCCTAAAGCAACAGCGAGGAGGGGTGCAAGAAGCATTTTGGGGTTTCTTAGACTCATTGCGTCAACTCTACGATTAGCTCTGTGATTAGAGAGGTGTGTGCAGTTATTTAATGCTATATTCCGTATGGTTTGTCCTAAACTTTAGAACAAGCTCCACAAAACTGGGGGTAGGTCTTAAATGGTTGAGGCAACTATTTCCGTTGGGGATACGTGTTTGTCTGCTGGGGAATCGAAAGAAGTTCTGAAGGGAACCACCTTTGAGGTTTACAGGTTCCTCCTCAAAAACGGCAAACCCGTGGGCATACGCGAGCTGCAACGTGCCCTCAACTTAAGCAGCCCAAGCGTGGCAACCTATCACCTTTCAAAGCTTGAGGACGCAGGCTTAATCAAACGTAAAGACGGCAACTACGTTGTCGCCAAATACCTGCTTGACCACAGCGTAAAAGTCAGCCATTTCTTGGTTCCCCGATACTTCTTTTACGCGTTCTTTGCGTGGGTAGTTCTGGTTTTAGAGTTAACCCTGATGAAACCCATGTTTGTAAGCCGCGAATACGTCTTCTCCACCGTTGCCACCGCGATGTTTGTCTTCTTCCTCTCCTACGAAACCGCAAAAACGTGGCTGAAAGGGAGCTTATAGAAAGCCTAATCAATCACACAAAGTAAGTCTTTTTCAATGAAGTTTTCTTTTAAAATTGCTTCTGTTTGGGGAATACCCATCGAACTGCACCTCACCTTCATACTGCTCATGGTGGCTTTCGCTGTTCTTTCGTACCCATCATATGTTACGTTCTTGTTGATTCTGTTTCTTTTCTTTTTTGTTTTAGTCCACGAACTGGCACACACTTTCGTCGCCAAACACTACAACATTAAAGTCCGTAAAATCGTGCTTTACCCCATAGGGAGTTTCCGAGATTGAAGAAATCCCCCGCATCCCCAGTATAGAATGGCGGGTAGCCATAGCTGGACCGTTGACAAGTTTTCTTATCGGTGGCTTGTTGTTGGCTGCCAATTTTGCGGTCCAAACCGCCGCACCCGTAACACCCATCAGTGAACCTCTCAACACCGCAGGGAGTTTCATGTTTGACTTAGCCGTACTTAACTTGCTGCTGGGCGGATTCAACTTGATTCCAGCGTTTCCCATGGACGGCGGCAGGATTTTCCGGGCGCTACTCGCTACACGCATGAAATTCACTGATGCCACAAAATACGCCTCATACATCGGCAGGCTTCTGGGCATCGGCATGGTGATTTTTGGGATTTTGTTTCCGCCATATTTCTTAATTATCGTGGTGGGTTTGTTTGTGTATGTTGGCGCCACCGAGGAGGCAAAGCAAACTATAATTTCCACAAACCTTGCCCGAGTTCGAGTCAGCGAGGTCACCTGCGCAGAAATTGGCACCGTGACGCCTAAAACCAGCCTTGCCGAAGCCTTGGAAACCATATTCAGGTTTCGCTACCACGATGCCATAGTTGAAGAGGACGGCAAATATTTGGGGCTGGTTGTCTGGAGTGACCTTGCCAAAGTTAAACCTGAACAGCGAAGCCAGATGCGTATCGAACAGTTGCCGTTGGTGAAGGTTTGGGTTTATCCGGATGAATCAGTGCTTGAGGCGCAAAAAATTTTGATTCAAAAAGGGCTCTCGGCAGTTCCAGTGGTTGACCGAAGTGACCCTGCTAAGGTTATCTGCGTTTTGACAACTGAAGGCATCGCGGCATCTTTGGATAGAGCAAAAAACCTGCACTAAACATCAAGCCGCTTCAGATTGCTTTAGGTAGCTTATGGTGAAGCTGGAGCCGCCGCTGTGCAAATCTGAAACCTCAACCAGAGCTCCAGTCGAGTCTTGCATAGCAATTTCGTAGTTGGGAAAGTCGCCGATGGTTCCCACTTTGTCGGCTATCTGCGCTTTTGCATCCATAAAGGTGATGCTGCCAAAATCCGCCAGCGTAGTTACGCGGTTGTTTACTTTGGGGCGTTCCATTACCCATTCTGCCGTAAACTGCGTTGATTCATAGATGAAGTTCTTTTGGAAGGTTTGCCCAGTGGTTTGGTCTGTTATGCGTACAGTCCAGTTGTTGGCTTGGCTGTCGACAAGAATGACGGAAGCAGTGAGCAGGTCTCCGGGGGCTATTTTTATGTCGGGGATTGGAACGGAATAGTTAGGCAGCAGCTCATACCATAAAGCGTAAACGGCTTCACCGTTTATGGAGTCATGTTCGGAGCCAACCTGAATCAGGGTTTCGTCGTTTTGTCCGCCTATACCAATCCATGCGGCACTGTAGGTGTTTGCTTCGGAAACTGAAACCGCCGGCACCACCCATGAACCGCTGACTGCAACCACATGGGGATGCTGAAAGAGAGTGCTTGAGGAAACCGAGTAGCCAGCCCATTCAGAGCTAACCAGATTTTGGGTTTGCAGACTTCTAAGAAACGGCCTCACCACTGAAGACAAAACCGTAACCGAGGCGACAAGAAGCACCACCCAAATAACGGTTAGAATGAGGGCGTTAGTTTTCCATTTCTTGGGTTGACTAGACAAAAAGGGGTTCACTCCGGAGCAGGCGCCCTTGAACTGAAAGTGGGCAAAGGTGGTTTAATTTAGGTTTAGTGGCACACTACACAGACAACAAAACGCCTATTTGGGCAAGGTAAATCAAAAAATTTGGTGGTTTAGCGTTTGAAGCTAAAGTTAAATTTCATGGCTGTATGGTTGAGGACAAAGTGCGAGAGGGTTCCAACGAGGCTTCCGCAGAGCCACGCCGCATTTGAGTCTTTAATGAAGATTATGGCAACTGCAAACATAGCCGACGCCACAAGAAAGCCGATGATGCCGGTAGCGTTGAAGACCACAAAGTTTTTGGCGATGCCCTCTTTGGTTTGCCGCTGCATCACAAAGTTGGCGCCAAAATGGGACAAGCCACCGATGGCGTTGCCAAACAGCCAAGCAAAGGTGGGGTTTGGAAACACGAACATAGAGCCCGCGAAGGCGGCTGTGCCCAGTAAGAAACCTACAACAGCGGCAAGGTTGAAAAGGATAAAACTTTTGAAAACCGCAAATTTGCTTGGTTTAGGCAATTCTTTGCGTCTCATCCTTAGGCTCCCAGAGAATACGTGTTCTATTAACCGCGATATAATACTTTTGTGATTCAACCATCAGAAACTACAGGGCAAAAGCGACCAAACTACACTCGCCAATTTTTGGGGATGCATCTTGGGTTTTTGGAGAAAAAGACAGGTTTTTTCGGGGTTTGGGGCAAAGGTTAAAGCCGTAGCCGCTTTTCTTGGTGCAGGTGGCATCGATGGTTGAAAACTTCTACGTTCATTTAGAGTTTGAAGGCAAAGACGGCGGCTGGTCCATCAACCTGCCCTTCCTCT
The DNA here is from genome assembly GCA_041447175.1 of Candidatus Bathyarchaeia archaeon. Classification (NCBI taxonomy): domain Archaea; kingdom Thermoproteati; phylum Candidatus Bathyarchaeota; class Bathyarchaeia (SeqCode); species Bathyarchaeia archaeon. The sequence goes on from CP166960.1 coordinate 1,280,345, forward strand.
GCAGCCAATGCGGCAAATGCTGCACCTTAGAAGATTTCCTAACAGCAGGTCCACTCAAGGGCACATCTGAAACGCATCCAGAAGCCCACGCCAAAGCCAACCGCTTCTACACCGAACTGGGCGACCTGTGGGCAAAAAACGAAGCGGAATACGACGACCACGTAGCCAACACGCCGTGCCCGTTTCTGAAGGGCAATCTCTGCAGCATCTATGAGGTTCGACCTGAAGGCTGCCGACAATTCCCCAACACCATGTTTGGAATGCTAACAACCGACTGCCCCGCCCTGACGCGGTTCAAGAAACAACGCACAGCCCTAAAAAGAGGCAGAAAATGCAAAGCAACCTACAACCAAACAGGAAAGACACAAAGAACAAACGGTTCTGAGCCAATCGAGTCGGCAAAGCTAACTGAAAAACGCTATCAGAAGTGCATTGCCAAATTGCGACAAGCAGACATAACCGATGATGAATTAACGATATTCAACCAGATCAACGGCAAAATTTGAGCCACTAATTCAGCCAAATAATTGGTTATTATGTTCTGGAAAAATCTTTAATCCCAAATCAGCCGCGTATTAGGTGTAGGTGTATTTTATGAATGAAGCAGGATACGTGAGGGTAGCTTCAACATCCGAGGTGCCAGTTGGAAAAATGAAAAAGGTCACCTTAGAAGACAAAGAGGTACTTATTGCAAACGTTAACGGAACTTACTACGCGATAGGCAACTTGTGTACTCATTTTGGGGGTGACCTCTCGCAGGGTACTCTGGAAGGAAACGTCGTTACCTGCCCGAATCATAACTCAAAATTTGACGTAATCACAGGAAAAGTTGTTGTGCCCCCTACCGAAGCCTTAGGCAGAGCCGAGATAGAAGACGAACCACAATATGCAGTCAAAGTGGAGAAGCAAGACATCCTGATAAAACCGTAAACTGCAACATTCGCCCTTTGAAGGCCCTCGCTTTCGCCGTCAAAGGTAATGGCTATGTTTTTATACGCTTCTCTGCGTATTTGGCAGTAGCATGAGGCTTAGACTTTGGCATCCAAACCCAACCAGGAAGCAGAACAGGCTCAGTCCCTTCCCCCAGACTATCGACCCATGGAGCTGGAAAAAGAAATCCGCGAATTCTGGCAAACAAACCAAATCCGCGAAAAACTCGAAATGCGAGAAAACCAGCCTAACAAGGGCAACTTAGGATACATCGAAGGACCACCCACGCTCAACGGTATCCCCCACATTGGCCACGCTCGCGGACGCATCATGAAAGACATCCGCTACCGATGGCGCACCATGCAAGGCTACTACATGCCTTTTTGGGCAGGCTGGGACTGCCAAGGTTTACCCGTCGAGCTTGAAGTTGAAAAGCTGCTTGGCGTTAAGATGGGCAAACGTGAACTCTTGGAGCGCGTTGGCATGGAGTGTTTCATTGAGGAATGCAAGAAAGCCATCATGCGGTACCATCAGATGTGGCTGGAAGCCGACACTAAACTGGGCATCGCCATTAACCAAGAGAAGGCGTACTGGACATATAAGGATGAATATATTGAGCGGGAGTGGCAAATCCTCAAATGCGCCTGGGACCAAGGCTTGCTTGAAGAGGGACACTACGTTGTCGCCTACTGCCCTAGCTGCCAGACCAGCTTAAGCAGCGCCGAAGTCGGCTATGAGGGCAGCTACAAAGAAGTCGAAGACCCCTCGCTCTACTTCAAATTCAAGGTGGCGGGCACCGAGAATGAGTACTTCTTGGTCTGGACCACCATGCCGTTCACCGTCATCACCGACACCATGCTGGCGGTTCAGCCCAAAGCGGAATACGTCAAAGTCCAAGTCGGCAGCGAAACGTGGATTATGGTTAAGCAGCGGGTAGAGCCCGTCATGGCGGAGCTGGAAATCAAAAACTACTCCATAATCCAGACCATCATGGGACAAGAGTTGGAAGGCACAGCTTACGAATATCCCCTCAAAGACCTCATCCCCCAACAGGCAGAACTCGAAGCCAAGCATCCGCTTGTGCACCACGTTGTGGGCGAGGAATTTGTGGATGTAGACACCGCCACGGGCGTAGTGCACCTGTCGCCTGGAAACGGCGAAGACGACTTTTGGGCAGCCAACCGCCGCGGCGTCCCCATCTTTGCCCCCTACGACGACGAAGTCAAATTCACCCAAGACGCAGGCACCTTCGAAGGCACCTTCGCAAGAGACGCCGACATGCAAGTCGTAGAAGCACTAAAAGAGCGGAACGCTTTTGTCAAGGTTAAACGGGTTAAACATGAGTATCCCACCTGCTGGCGCAGCCACCACAAGCTGGTCTGGCTGGCACGCAAAGAATACTTTTTGCGCACTGACAAAATCAACGCCAAAGTGCTGGAAGCCGCCGACAAAATCCAGTGCTTCTTTGACGAACCCAAAAACCGCTTCCTTGCCTTCCTCAAAGAGGCTAAGCCGTGGTGCATCAGCCGTGAACGCATCTGGGGCACACCTTTGCCCGTGTGGACATGCTGGAACTGCGGCGAAAAACGCGTCGTCTCCAGCAAAGCCGAACTCCTAAGCGCCGCCCAAGAAGAAATCCCCGCAAACTTTGAGCTACACAAACCATGGGTAGATCGCATCACGTTAAAGTGCAGCAAATGCGGCGGTGTCATGCGACGGGAGGATTTCGTGTTGGACACTTGGCATAACAGCGGCGCCTCCCACTTTGCCCGCTTCACCGACGCCCAAGTCGAAAAATACGTTCCCGCAGTTTTCCTCACTGAAGGCATTGATCAGACCCGCGGCTGGGCAAACTCGCTGCTGCTCGAATACGTCATTCTCACAGGCAAAGCAGAAGCCCCCTACAAGGCGTTCCTGTTCCAAGGCTTAACCCAAGACGCCAAAGGCAGAAAAATGAGCAAGAGCCTGGGCAACGTGGTGGAAACCAACAAGTTGCTCGCCGAAACCAGCGCCGACTTGAGCCGCTTTTACATGATGCGCAAATGCAGCCCCATCGACTTCATGAACTTTGACCTCAAAGAGCTCAACCGCCGAACTTACCAAGTCATCAGCACCCTCTACCATCTAAGCCGGTTCTTTTTGCAGAATGCCGAGTTTGACCAGTTCCAACCCACCAAGTACAAGGTCCAGTGGGCACAAACCAACGGGTTACTGGGCAACCCTGACCGCTGGCTTCTCTCTAAGCTGCAGGCAAAAATCGACGAGTACAACCAGAAACTGGAGGCATGCCAATTCAACGCCGCCGTCGCCATCCTTGAAGACTTCGTCATAGACACACTCAGCAGGCTTTATGTGCCCATGATTCGCAAGGAACTCTGGACCGACGAGCCCGAAACAAGGCAGCGTCGGCAGGCAATCTACGCCGTACTCCACACCGCACTCAAGACAGTCACACTCATGTTTAACCCCGTCACGCCCTATGTGAGCGAGGCGTTGTTCCAGAAAATCTACCGCAAACTCGACCCCGCACTGCCCGAGTCAGTGAACATGGAAAACTGGCCCGAACCCAACCCCGCACTGCGCAACCCGACTGTTGAGGCAGACTTTGATGTGCTCTTCAAATGCGTCTCCCTTGTTAACGCGGCTCGGCAAACCGCCAAGCTCAAACGCCGCTGGCCCCTGCGCACCGTCGTCGTGGTTGCACCCCAAACCGTCACTGGCGCCCTGCAACGCAGCGAAGACCTGTTCTTGGAGATGACTAACGTAAAAGGCGCCGAATATGCCTCCGCCACCGTAGAACACTCCGACAGCGAAGGCTGGGTCTCCGCCGTCGAAGCCGACACAACGGTGCTCATCAACGGAAAACGCGACGACCAACTCCTAGGCGAAGGCATCATGCGCGACCTCGCCCGCCGCGTCCAAGCCCTACGCAAAGAACTCGGATACATGCCCACCGACGTTTTAGAAGCCGCCCACATCGCCGAGCTTGACCCAGAAAGCAAAACCCTGCTGGGACCGTATCTGGAGGAGATGGCTTCGCTGGTGCGTACCCACAAAATCTACCTACACGGCAGCCAAAGCGAAGTGGAAGCGGAGTGGAGCCAGTCAGAGTTGGATGGCAAAAAAATCTGGATAACCATCCACTAAGCAAAGCTTAATACCAAAACCCTTTATTTTCTGTCTGCACAGCACTAAAGAAAGATGCACAAAAGTGGGCCGGTAGATCAGTCTGGCATGATCGCCGCGTTCGCAACGCGGAAGCCGCGGGTTCAAATCCCGCTCGGTCCACCATTATAGTTTTAAAACATTGAACTGTAGCACTTTTTATTTCTGCACTTGCCCCTTGCAGTCGAACTTGGGTTAAGGCATTTTTCACTGTCATTTTCCATTTTCAAGAAACCCATGAATTATGCTGATTGTGTATTTTGTAACTCGGCTGTTTTCACACAGGTCTTTTCTCTGCTTAGTTCTATCGATGTAACTTGCCCAATGGTCAAAAATTAGCTTGAAGTCTTTTCTTTGTACTATTTGTGTTGAAGCTGACGCGGGGTAAACAACTATTTTTCCAAAATCATAAACTGCCTTAAAATCTTCTCCAACATAACCCTTGAGAATTGTCCAGTTTTTAATATTTCGTCTGCTTGCAAGAAAAGTTGCAAGTTTGCTCCAGAAGGCATCAAAGCTCATATCTTGAGGAATAATAGGCTCTTTGTGCAGATTCATGGATTGCGAAGATTTACTTTTGCGATTTTCTTCCGGAATTAATTGAATCACTATTTTTTCATCAATCTTTCCATTCGAATACCTCTTAAAGACCATGTAAAAGTCCATGTCTGTTAGCAAGAGGAATTTCTTTTCAGCATTGACTTTCTCAAGCATTGAACAAGCAGTATAGGTGTTATCGATTTTTGCAGATGGTATGTTTCCTGTTTTTGTCATCGTGTGTGCTTTTACTTCTGCGACGATTTTACAGTCAAAGGAAACAAGGTCGAAGTTATGCCAGACTGAACCATCTGGCAATTTACCAACCTGAAGTTTTCGAGGTTCGAATGCGCATGCAAACCTTTGTTGCATATAGGTTTTGGCTAATTTTTCTGCTTCTTGACCTTTCTGGTAATTTAAAGACATGCCGTCCTTCACCAAATTGGTAATCTTCTATTGTCACTTCTTAGTTTTTAAAAACTTGCATATTCTGTTAACCAATTTGTGTACACAACGTACCAATGCTTTTTGATTCGTCTGAAGACGTGCAGTTCGAGTTTATACTGCTCCAAAGGTTCCTTAACCTTTTGTAGTGCTCGCCATTTTACCATTGTGAAAAAAGTGTTACTGTGAGGCGTTAACTTTCACGCTTCTTTGAAGAGTGAGAGGCACCCAAAACTCACTTATTTCGAGAAACGGAAAGTACAACAATAGAGAGTCAAAAACTGGCTACACTAAAAAAGAACAACGGTGACTTAATGGAACTCCCAACTCACTTCCTAACCTTCCTCTCCAACATTGAACCCACAAACGACCAGAAAAACGAAATATCCACTGCATACACAGCACTACGCTTAAGGCTGCAAGAGTGCGAGTATGCAGCTTACTTTCAAGGTTCGTTTCTATCGGGCTCTTACGGAAGAGGCACCGCCATCCGCCAAACCAAAACCGTCGACGTCATCGTTGTTGCAAGGTACAATCGAAGCTTCTGGGAACCACACCTTGCCCTCTCTCAACTAAAACGGCACCTCTCAAACCACTACTCAACGGCAACGGTCCAAAATGGTTCAATCCGCATTCCGCTGAGTCTTGTAGAGTTGAACATAACGCCTGCCATCACCGAGGAGCGCAAGTTCCTAAAAATCTCTAACCGAGACGGACACAACTGGGTGTACTCTAATGCGCATCGTCACGTTCAGTTAAGCGACGCCATGGATGCGTCCAAAAAAGGGTTATACAAGCCGCTTGTTAAGGCGCTTAAGTGCTGGCGAGACCACACGATGGCTGACGCGTGGAAGCCAAACTCGTTTTTGCTTGAGTGCTTGGTTTATGAGTTTGCAGCGAACTCAGCTTTGGTGTCGGTTCCTAAGGCGGTGGAGGGGTTTTTGTGGTACACCCACAACAAGTACCAACGCTTCAGGCAGTCCCGCGAGTCCTCGCCGTTTATCCGAGAAATCGGCGCCCCAGACGTAAACGTGGCAAAGAACTGGACACATGCGGATTTCTGCTGCTTCATGGACCAGGTGCACCATTCATGGATTTTAAGCCACCAGGCAGTGGACGCGCCAAGCAAAATCGTTTCCGTAGACAGATGGCACCAGCTGTTTGGCGACGTATTTCCAGCGGATGAATAAAAAAGATTGATTTGCTGTTCCAAAGACAGTTAAGCTATCAGATTTGCTTTTGTGGAAGTTCGATGGTGAATTGGGTGCCCTTGCCCAATGCGCTGTCAAAACTCACCGTTCCATCCAGCGCCTCGGTTAACCGCTTAACCACCGCTAACCCAAAGCCCTGCCCCTTGGACTTAGTTGTAATCAATGGCGTGAACAGACGGCTTTTTGCTTCTTCAGATATGCCTTCCCCGGTATCTTCCACTGTGATTTGCGCTTTTCCATCCGCAACTGCCACATTCAAAGATAGTTTCCCGCCTTGGGGCATAGCTTGAACCGAGTTCAAGACCAAATTGGTAAGGATTCTTCTCAAATATAATGCGTCAGTTTTTAACTTGGCAGAATCAACCTCAGAAGAGTAAACAACAGCTATGTTGCTAGGGATTTTCAAATCTGACAACACGCTTTGAATAATTTGCTCGACGGTTACCTCTTCGATTTTTGGCTGAAGCGGTCTTGCATAGTCTTGAAGGTCGGCTACTATCTTATTTACGTAGATTGTTTGGTCTGCAATTAAATCGAGGTTGCGCTGCAATTCCGATTTTGCTTTGCCTTCAGGAATATTTGCCAACTCTTTTTTAGCTAAGTAAACTGCGCCGGTGATTGCCGTTAGTGGATTGCGGATATCGTGTCCCACCATCCCCGCAGTAGCACCTATGGTGGCTAAGCGTTCGGCAGTTTTCAGCTTCTCGGTGCGTTCAGCCACAAGCTTTTCCAAATGCTGGGTGTGCTGCTTAAGGGCATCCTGAAGTTCATTGCGTTTTACAAAATCTTGGTAGCCCAATCGGCGGTAAGCGTGTATCTGCCATGCGCTTAGCAAGCCGATGATGTTTGCAAATGCTAAGCTAAGCAGCACCGTGAAGAGGGTTGGGATGTCGCTAGCTTGCAGGAAAACAATCACAATCAATGTTTGGCCAAAGGAAACTCCAGTGGCGAGAAAGAACTGATAAAGGAACCTGTTGGGGATTACAACATAAAATACTAGCACGGCCATGCCGGTGAGGACTACTTGGACTATGAAGTTTTGGGGTCGGGTGGCGTTGATTACTCCGCCTCCAAGCAAGAGAAGGATTGAACCGAAAAACACGGTTCGGTCATAGGAACGGTAACTGTTCACTTTACTTAAGTGTACAAACATCAAGCTGACCCCAACCAGAAGACTTAATCTCAGGGCTACAACGCCAAAGAACGCCCAGGTTAACCTGAAAAACGCGTAATCATTGAAAATAAACGCAGTTACAGGAATAGCAAACAGAAATATGCCCAGTTTTGCCCGACTAATATCGGTGCGGAGATAAAACTGACGATAACCCTCCTCCTGCGCACAAGATAATTTAGGTGATTGAAACTTGTCAAACATGGGCAACCTGTCCAACAGTTTCTCATTTCGGGTTTCTCGTTTATTAAGCTATAACCTACAAACCACGGCTTCGCTCATCTAAAGTTTAAACACTCAAACTCGACACACCTCACCAGTTACTGAAGCTAACAACTCGCAGAAGTATCCAAATTTAAAAGGTCAAAAGCCCTGACAAAAAACTGGACAGAATAAAAAAATACGCCGTTCAGCCGCGTTAGAAGCCAATTAGCCCATGACGCCGTCGTCACTTTGAGGGTTAATGCAAAAAGAGTAGTTATTTGTGTTTTTCTTCTTCGCTGTGGTAACATTTCTGTGTGAACGCAGGTGTGCAAACACAGTAGAAAAGCAGGTCTGAATCGCCCGTGTTGGTAATTCTCTGGGAGACCCTTGGCGGAATAACAACTACATCACCCTCAACCACATCAGTAGGCTCCAGGTCGCCAACGTAAACTTTGCCGGTTCCCTTCACGATAACGTAAATTTCTTGCACCCCCTCCAAGTAGTGCCACTTCGCAGTGACGCCTGGTTCAACTCGGGCGCGGGCAACAGACAATTCTTTGTCGCCTGCCGTAACCGAGCCCCAGTTTTCAGAAACGTGACAGCCCTCAGAGGTCAGGGACTCTTTGAGCGTGCTGGCTTTGATGATTTTTGGCTCCATGACGGTTCACTCTTGCGTTTGTTTTTCCAAAAGGTTTCAAGGTATATAAACAAAAAATGTAATTGACCAACACCACAAAAGACGGCTGCTGGTGCGAAAAGCTTAACAACCCAACATGACCACAGTTTAAAAAACGGAGGCTTCTCATGTACCACGAGTCAACTCGAAATTTCGATTCAAACAAACTCTTAGGCGCGGTCGGCGCTTTGCTGACTGCGATTGGTTCTCTGGTGCTTTTTTCAGGCGCTGTGGGCATAGTTGGAATCGTTGGATTAATTTTGGTGTTAATTTCCATGAAGGGGTTAGCCGACGACTTCAGAGAGTACGCTATCTACCGCAACGCTCTTAGCGGCGTTATCCTTGGCTTAATCGGCGTCGTCATATCCATCATCGTGTTTGCGTCGTTCTCGTTCCTGTCAGGCTTCATATTCCAGCACCCCATTGCGGGAGCATTCGGCATAGTGCTTGCCATCGTAGCATGGCTTTTAATGTTTTTATTCATGTTAATCTCAGGCATCTTCTACAAAAACGCCTTCAGCATATTAGCCTTCAAATCCAACGAGGGACTGCTCCGAACAGGCGGAACCCTAATCCTTATAGGCAGCATACTGACCATAATTTACATAGGCTTCTTTTTGCTGTTTATCGGCTGGATACTCATAGCCGCAGCCCTCTTTTCGCTACGTCCGCCAATGCAGTCTGCGCAGGCTTACACGCCGCCTCCCCCGCCACCTTCAGGTTCAGACCCCTCAGGAACGGTCAAATACTGCCCTTACTGTGGCGCTGAAAACAAAATGGGAGGCACCTTCTGCACTCACTGCGGCAGAAGACTAAACCCCACCTAACAGCCACAGCAGACCACTTTTTCCTTTTATTTTTCGCTGCTAATATAAAGCTGAGGCTACATGCATGTTTAAGGTGACGCGAATGGAACCAGCGGATTATCAGTCAGCCGTCGAGCTTGCCAACACCATGAACTGGCACATGACCACCGAGGACTTCGCATTCAACGCAACGCTGGAACCAAACGGCTGCTTTGCCTTGCGGGAAGGCAAGGAGCTTGTCGGCGTAGCTACATGCATTAACTACGGCGATGTCGGGTGGTTTGGCAACCTCGTCGTAAAGGAAGCCTACAGGCAAAAAGGCGCGGGGTCAGCCTTGGTAAACTACGCAGTGAACTACCTAAAAGGGGCAGGCGTAAAAACAGTTGGGCTCTACGCTTATCCACATTTGAAAGCGTTTTACGGCAAAATGGGCTTTCAAGCCGACGTGGAGTTTGTGGTTTTGAAAGCGGCATCCGTTTCCGCGGGTTCGATGGAGGTAGCAGAGGAAAAATGTGTTCGGGAGATGTGGACTCAAGATTTGTCTCAAGTTTCGGCTTTTGACGCAGGGTGCTTTGGGGGTTGCAGAAAAAAACTTTTGGAGCTAATTTTGCAAAACCCCAACAACACTGGCTATGTAGCCTTTGACCGCGGTGAGGTTGCAGGGTATGTGACCGCCAAGGTTTTCGGCGACACGGCAGAGGTTGGACCCTTAGCCTGCCAAAGAAGCCACCCCGCAGACGCTGCTGGGCTGCTTGGGGCGGTTTTGCGTGGTTTGGAGGGCAAAGAAGCATTCATGTATCTGCCCGCCTCCGAGTTGGAGCTTTTGCAGGTGGCTAGGGATGCGGGGTTTAGGGAAGAGTTTGGTCTTGTGAGAATGTTTTTAGGTTCCGTTACTCTTCAGCATTGCCTATACACCGCGGAATCTTTGGAAAGAGGATAAACAGTTTATGTCAGACGACTTTTGCCGCATCTTGGTAGAGAATTTCCTACGCGACTCATGGGTCAGCGTCAAAACATTGGTCGAAAAAGCAGAAGGGTTTGAAACACAAAACAGGCAACCAGTTGCCTTCTTCAAATTTAAAGACAACCAACGAATTAACCAAACGTTGGAGGGGAGCCATTTCTTTTTACGGGGGTCAGTGGAGTACACCAACCCGCAGCTAACGGTGGAGGAAGTTCAGGGCATAATCGGCACACGGCTTCTGGAGGTCTGCGGAAACTTTTTTTGTGAAAATGGCTTGCGGCAACCCGATGTAGGCGATGTGAAGCAGTTGTGTGAGTTAGTCAAGAAGCCCAGTGAGGGAAAAATCGCGGGGTTTCTGCTTAACACTGATGATGTAGAAGCAGACCGGTACAGCATGAACCCGCTGAAGGCATCCATTATGGAGAGCGGGCAAAGCGCGTTTCCAGCCGCAAACATAAACACCGATAACCTTGTGGTGGATGAAAAATTCGCCGCCAAATATGAGGGCACCCTGATTTGTAGGGGCGAAATTGAGCTCATCCGAAGCTTGCTGGCGGAGTCGAACGGTTCGTATTTGGATTTTGTGGACGCCGTCAAGTATACGCAGCTGGAGGGTTACTCGGAGGTTTTTGGAATGGACCTGTTTTTGCCTGCGCTGCGGATGCCGCTGACAACGTTGCAGTCCGAAAACACGCAGGGGCTGCTTCATCACATAATCAGCGAAGCCCACAAGGATTACAAGTCGGTGCAGCAAGCCTATGAATGCATGGGCAGAAGCATGACTAAGCGAACGACGCTTTTGACTGTGCCCCATTCGCCTAAAGGTTATGGGTCTAAACGGGCGGCAAGGGGTAAACTCTACTTTGACGATGACCACCTTGAGGGTGTACACGTGAAATACAAAGACACCCTGCTTTACCCCAACGCCATGGACCCCCAAGACATCAGCGTAGCTAAATGTGAAGACGAATTCACTGTTGCCCCCGAAAAACTCGCGCATTACGCTTATTTGGAAACTCCTTCCTCGCCGCAGTTCTTCTTGTACGCGTTAGGTTCCCCTGAAGATGCCGCGTTATGGCATGGGGTGGGAGCTTTTGGTGCGCCACAACTGCTTCAAAGCTACACGAACGCGCGGAGCGCCTGCCGAAACGGGCAACTGATGCAGGGACTGAAAGAGAAATATGACGCCCGCGTGGAAGCGCCGCTGCACTTGAATTTGGTGCCAGGCGGCATGTGGGTGCATCCAGTTCGCCGCAACATTGACGCCAGCATCGGCTGCGTGATGGACATGCATGACTTAGCGCGTATGGGCATGAAAATTGAGCATTTAGCAAACATCCAATAGAGGCGCTTTTCTTGTGAACCCCCTTGATTATTTGGCGACGCAGCTTTTCCGTTTATTTAGGCAGCTTCACCTGTCAAGGCTGATGGGGATGACAAAATCAACGCGGTGTTTCACGGATTACTTTAAGGGCTACGAAAAAGTAGAGGCGATTAGGGGAATTTTCGGCGACCAAACCGAGGAAGTGCTGGCGAATTTGAAGGTGGAGTTTGTGTGGTTTGGTTACATGGGCGTAGACAACCATGATGGGCATTTGATGGTGAATGAGCGCTACCTTAACAGCGGCGACAAAACCGACATCTACTTGGATGTGGTACATGAGCTTTGCCACGTGAAGCAATGGATGGACGGCAGAGACCTCTTTGACCCCCACTATGAGTATGTGGATCGCCCTACGGAGGTGGAGGCTTATCGGTACGCGGTGCTGGAAGCCAAACGCATAGGGTTAAGCAATGAGCAGATTTTGGCGTATCTGAAAACGGAGTGGATAAGCTCCGCTGACCTAAAACGCTTGATAAAAAACATGGATGTTGACCTTGGAGCAGTCAATTTCTGAGGTTTATGATAGGTCAGGGCTAACAGGTTATTTGGATTTTTCCTGAAGCAGGGAATAAATCTCTTTGGCTAAGTATTCCAGATACGCGGTTTTTTCTGCCAAGTTAAAGACTGTAACGGACGCTTCCCGAGTAATACCCACCACGTACCCCGTGTCTTTAGAGCGCCCCACAACGTACCACAAGTTGCCGTGCTTCATGTAGTCCTCAAACAGGGACGTATTATTCAAGTCGGGGCCATAAAGGCTGAGTTTATCCACGTTGGGGATGTCTACGTCGTCGAAGAAGGTGATTTTGGTTTCTTCAGGGTTTCGGTCGTGAAAAGCCTTCAATGTGTCAGGTGTAATGTGTGTGTTCACGATGATGCCTACTTTGCCAAAGAGGATTTCGCTGAGTTTGTTGGCGATGAGGTTTGCTGTGCGTTTGCGTTCCACCACCGCCAAAAAAGTGGTCTCTGCGTTTGATGCGAAGCTGAACATGGCTTCGACGGTGCGGGGAAAGGGCGCGCTTGTGCCGCGGTGGAAAACGTGGATGACGTAGTCGCTGCTGAAAATGCCAGTGAGCAAGTCAGGTTTTGGGGTAAGGTAGGTGACTTCGTTGACCAGTTTGAATTTGTAGTCGCCTTCCTCGAAGTCTTCTTCTACATGGTAGCCGTTGAGTTTAGCCGCAATTTCTCCAACTGTGAGGGGTTGGGAGAGCTTGAAAATTTTGCCAGCAACAACCATAAGAGTCACTGCCCACTTTAGTTAATTTGCCAAGCCTTAAGAAACTTTGCATAAATCCACATCCGTTCTAAGCAAGGCTTAAATAAAATCTGCTCGTTGCTTGCTTGGAACAACGGGAACACGTCCGAAGGTTTTGGGGTGCAGACGATGGTCAGTCAATTAAATGGAAAAAAAATTGCTTACTACTCAATGGAAATTGGGATAAGAAACGACATCACAACATACAGTGGCGGTTTGGGGGTTTTAGCAGGGGACACAATCCGCTCCAGCGCAGACCTTTCCGTGCCCATGGTTGCCGTGACGCTGGTCAGCCGTAAAGGATACCTGAAGCAGACGCTGTCGTCCACGGGGGAGCAGAAAGAGTTTCCTGACGAATGGAACCCAGAGCGCATCATGGATTTGGCACCCAAAAAAGTTGAAATTAACATTGAAAAAAGAACCGTGAAAGTGCAAGCGTGGGTTTATCAACATAAAAGCACCATCGGAGGCACAGTGCCGATACTGTTTTTGGATACGGATGTGGAAGGCAACCACGCAGAAGACCGAAGCATAACCGACAGCCTCTACGGCGGTGACAACAGGAATCGTCTAAAACAGGAAATGGTTTTAGGCATAGGCGGAACCCGAATGCTTGACGCGTTGGGGTACAGGATAAGCAAGTACCACATGAACGAGGGGCACTCGGCACTGCTCACTTTGGAGTTGCTGCAGAAATTTGACATGGACATCGACCGAGTCCGCGAACACTGCGTGTTCACCACTCATACACCTGTAGAAGCCGCCTTTGACAGGTTCCCCTACGACATCGTTGAGAAGGTGCTTGGAAAAGAGTTCCCCGTGCAGATAATCAAAGAGTTAGGCGGAGACGAAAACCTCAACATGACCCGCCTCGCATTTAACTTGAGCGGATTCCAAAACGGCGTCACCAAAGAACACACCAAGTATTCACTAAAGATTTTCCCGCACTACGCCATACGGGCAATAACAAACGGCGTCCACTCCAGCACATGGACCTCGCCAAGTTTTCATAAACTGTTTGACAAGTACATTCCCGGATGGGCTAGCGAACCAGAAATGCTTGTGCGCATTGAAAAAGCGCCTCTGTGCGATATCTGGGATGCCCACAACGAAAACAAGAAGAAGTTGATGACGTTTGTGGAAGAAAAAACGGGCGAAAAACTTGACGAGAACGTGTTAACGATTGGGTTTGCACGCCGAGCTACAGGCTACAAGCGGGCGAGGCTGATTTTCTCGGACCTAAGACAACTCAGGGAGATAAACAAGCAAAGACCTATTCAGCTTATTTTCGCGGGAAAAGCCCACCTAAGAGACACTAACGGCAAGGCGCTCATTAAGGAAATCTTTTGGTACAAACAACAACTCAAAGACGAATTAAAAGTTGTTTACTTAGAAAACTATGACATGGACATTGCCGCCAAACTCACTGCAGGAGTTGATGTCTGGCTTAACACGCCCCTTCCGCCTATGGAGGCTTCAGGAACCAGCGGCATGAAAGCCGCCCACAACGGCGTCGTAAACTTCAGCGTTCTAGATGGCTGGTGGATAGAAGGCTGCATCGAAGGCGTCACAGGCTGGGCGATTGGACCTGAACCAGAAGCACAAGTCACCGAAGACGAACGCAGACGACAAGAACTGGATGACCTGTTTAACAAACTCAAGTACCTGATTGCACCAAAGTATTACGATGAACGCGACGCGTGGGCAGCCATGATGAAAAACAGCATCGGCAAAGTCGCCTACTACTTCAACACCGACCGCATGATGCGCCGATACATAACCGCCGCATACTTAGGATGACTCCAAACAAACCCACATACCAGCCCCACCAAATTCGGCATGAAAAGAAGACAAGGTTCTGGGTCGGGTTGCTTTGTTGAACCTATTTGGCGTCTATTTGGATGCTAATATTAATTGTATGCAGAACCTATAGAGGGGAGGTCTACTCAACTGAACAAAATTTGAGCCTGAACAGGTTTTTCCTCTGAGTGCAGGTTTTTTGTGTCAAGAACGGTTACATGAGTCGTTTGTCTTTTGGCGACGCAGTGGGCTTTTTGGGCTCCACATGAATCGTCAAGTTCGCGTTGGGTAACTCCGTTTTCAACTCGTTCTCCAAGTGGTCTGTCAAATCGTGCGCTTCGCTAACGCTTAGCGAACCATCAACAGACAGGTGCAGCTCGCAGAAAACGAGGTTGCCGTTTCGGCGGGTTTTCATGTCATGGAAGTCTATGAAGCGGAACTTGTGACGAAGCAGAACCTCTTTGATTTTGGCTTCTTCTTCCTTACAGGAGTTATCCATCAAGCGCCCACAGGACTTGCATACTAACCCTATGCCCATTCGTGCGATTAAAGCGGCAACAACAAAAGCTAAAATCGCGTCCATAGGCGCCCAACCCGTAAGTTCAACAATAACCAAGCCAACCCAAACGCCAGCAGTGGAGATAACATCGGAGAGAAGATGTTTGGAGTCGCCTTCTAACGCGGCTGACCCGCTTTTTTTGGCGGCGCGGGCAAGAATCCACGACAAACCTCCGTTAATGGCGGTAGCTACAATCGAGATGCCTATCGCCAAGTTAATTTCAACGGGCAAAACCGACGAGAATAATCGTCCAATGGCAGCGTTTACGATGAGCAAGGCGGCGGCTATGATGAAGATGCCTTCAATTAGGCAGGTTATGTCTTCAATTTTTTGGTGTCCGTAGTTGTGGCTGTCGTCGGCGGGTTTTTCGGAGAGCCAAACAGAAAACAGCATCAACCCTGAAGCAACAATGTTCACGATGGATTCTAATGCATCAGAGAGCAAAGCCACGGAGTTAGAGACAAAGTACGCCAATAACTTCAGGGCTAAGATAAACACTCCGCCTACCAATGCTATGAGTGCAGCCTGTCGCTTTTGCATATGTATAGCTCTATAGTCGGCGCTTTTAGGATTTTTCTTTTGCGCGCAAAAAAACTATGGTTCGGTTAGTTAAACTGGGGTTTATCTGCAAAGCCACAACGTGCAAAGCATCTACTCCTTGATAAGTCGCCTGCAGAAGGAACTGCCCCTGCTAATAGTCGCCAATGCAGTGCATTGGGCTGTGGCGCTTTTAGCGGTTTAGTCAATTTGAGGGCAGGCTGCATCAGGTTACGGTTTTAACTTTTGCCGCCCTCTGGTTGGCCAGTAACCTAGTTTTGTATGGTCTTTCGTTGCGGGTGAGAAGCACGTGTAGCTGTCAACTTAGGGGGTTTGTTGCTGGGGTGTCGTCTTTGTTGACACCACATCCTTGAAGCTTTGCTTTGGCGTTCGTCTGCTACTTTGGCATTAGTGTGTTTTATGTTGCGGCTAGCGGTTTTGGGCAAAATGGATACGCTTAGCGTAGGGAAAGTCCACAATAGATTTAACTGGCATCCACAGATTAAGTCAGTCACGTAACCCCCAACCCCCGAGTAGAGTGATTTGAATTCAAAAAAAATTACGCGTATACTGCTTCAAGTCGTTGTCATGGTTGCTATCTTTGCTGCTTTGTTCTGGTATGTCGGGTCAAGCTCCAGCGGCGAAGGCAAATCGCTTCTTGAGATTCTGAGCAACATCAACCCCTACTATCTGGCGTTGGCGTTTGCAAGTTATTTTGGAATCAACGTGTTTTTCACCATCAGGCTGCAGCGGGTTTTGGCACGCGAAGGTGTCAAAACATCCTTTGGCAAAACGTTACTCGCCCAATATGCAGGTATGTTAAGCAGCGACGTAACCCCTGGCAGGTCAGGATACATCTTAACTCCAGTGTACCTTAAAGACCAAAATGTTCCTGCCCCCGTGAGTCTTTCAGGGATTCTGGGAATCCAATCCGTTGAGTTTCTCGCAAAAGTTTTAGGCGGAACCTTGGCGCTGGTTTTTCTGGTGCAAACCACCACTTTAAATCAGGAACTTTTGTTTTTGGCAAGTGCAGGCATTGGGCTTATGCTTCTGGGGGCAATTTTGCTGATTTTGATGAGCACATCTCAAAGGGCAATTGCGGTGATTCAGAGAATAGCCAATCACCGGTTTATTGCGAGGTTCACAGGCGGTTTGCTGGGTAAACTGGAAGAATACGCGGAGAACGCAAAGAAAATTCGTAAAGCATTCCCCGAAATTGCGGTTTTGACATTAGCGTGTTGGGTCTTGAAAGGGTTTGAATGGTACTTTGTGTCGTTGGCTTTAGGCATGACTTTGGGTTTAAGTCCGCTTTTGACTTGGTTAGCCTTCTTCCTGATTCACCCGCTGGTTACGGCATTGGGTTTTGTGCCCATAACTCCTGCAGGATTAGGCGCGCAAGAGTGGGGAATCGTGTTAGTATTGGGCTTTTTCGCCGTTGACCCCACAACAGCGTTGTCATTTGCTTTGGTTGCGCGGGCTCTTTTGATAATCGAAGACTTAATCGGGGTGCCTCAGATAGTGAAAACATCCAGCCTGCTGTTTACCAGAAAAACCAAAACAATCACCCCAAACCCCCCAGTTACTGAATGAGGCACTTTTGCCGTGAAATAGGGTTTTGATTTTAATATGATGAGGGGCAGGCGGGGTACCTGCGGGAGTTAAGAATTCAAAAGCGCAACCTGCGACAACTTTGTCATATACATCAAAACCAACAGCACCCTCCCCGGAGACTTGCCCTACGTAGCCGACATACCCAAAGGCAACATAACCATAAAAATCGGCGGAACAAACTACGACTTCAACACCGCAGAAACGGGCGTAACGCTTCGGTCAGGACACACCATGGCACTCTACGTTGCCGTACCTAACCGCGCCATGGTTTACGACCTTTCAACGCCGCTACGCATGGTCATTTCCACAATACAAGCAGTTTATTGCACCGAAACACTGGTCCAAACCGCCTAACCACCCTTTCATTACGCTCCAGTCAGCAAGTGTCAAGGTACATGGAGAGGGTAGCTGAGCTATCACCCGATAGACCTCTATCCCTCTACGATTTTTTAATACTGATCAGAAAAAGGAAGACGACAAAGGGGTTACAGGATGAAAGGCAGGCGACTATTTATCGTATGCTAACAATAATTGAGGCAGGGCTTCGCTTATGGACTGACCCAGGTCTAAGCCGGTGAGTTTTTTCAACTCGCTTTTTATGTAGAGGTCAAAGGGGTTTTGGGACGCCGCAAACTGCGCGAACGCTTTGCTTAAGTCTTCGGCTTCAACGTACATGAGAACTATATCGCCGTTGGGGGTGATTTGTAGGAAATCCCGTTCTTTAACAATGCCTGCGCGCTCTTCTGATTGGCAGAATTCTTGCCATTTTTCAGCTTTGAGGTCTTCAAAATATTTTTGTGTTTCTTGGGTTTTACCCGGTAGTATGGGTATGGCCATCACAACTGATTCCATGGTGTTCACGCGGTTAGGTCGCATCTTTGGATGTATAATGGTTGTGAACTGTGAATTCAGACGGAGCGGTTCTGAAAGCTTTATAGCGTTGACTATGAAAAATAAGGTGCTTACCTGTGGGTTTAACATGGATTCCCCTGAAGTTCTCATCAAAGCACGCGGCTTAACCAAACGCTACAAAGAGTTCACCGCAGTGGACCATATAGACTTCAACGTGTACAAAGGGGAATGCCTGGGTTTTTTGGGTCCTAACGGTGCAGGAAAAACCACCACCGTGCGCATGGTCTACTGTTTTCTGCCCATCACCGAAGGCGAACTGACCATTGCAGGAATGAACGTTGTTACTCAGGCAAGACAAATCAAAGGCTTAATCGGCATCAGCCCACAGGACGATAACCTTGACCCTGACTTCTCCGTCATCAAAAACCTCCAAGTTTATGCCAGCTACTTTGACATACCCAAAGCTGAAGCCACCAAACGAGCCATAGAACTGCTCAAATTCTTCAATTTGGAGGAAAAGCGGGACGCATCAATTATGGCGCTGTCAGGCGGAATGAAACGCCGCTTAATCATGGCACGCGCCCTAATTAACGAACCAAAAATCCTTTTACTAGATGAACCCACCACTGGTTTGGACCCGCAGGGCAGGCACATTGTTTGGGACGAAATTCGAACGCTTCGAAAACAAGGCGTAACCATCATCCTCACCACCCACTACATGGACGAAGCCGCAGCCCTATGTGACCGAGTCCTGATAGTTGACGCAGGAAAAATCATCGAAACAGGCGCCCCCGCGGAGCTAATCCGCAAGTACGCTGGAGAAGACGTGCTCGAAGTTGACTATGACCAAGCAGTGATGGAAACCCTCAAAAAGTTACCCGACGCTGAGGTGGAGGTTTTCGGCGATCAAGTCCGCGTCTTTGCCAAGCAGCACGGCGTCTTTGAGCAGGTCATCAAACAGTTTCCAGGCAAAAAAGTCACAATACGCAACGCAGATTTGGAGGATGTTTTCCTAAAGCTGACGGGGAGGAAACTGCGCGAATGACCCTGCCTAAACTAACATACCGCGTCTGGAAGGTGTGGCGTCGAAACGCAGAAGTCTTCACCAAAACAATATTCGTCAACTTTCTGCCTTCGCTGCTTGAGCCCATACTGTATTTGACGGCGTTTGGGCTGGGTTTGGGCGCATATTTTGGGGCGGACGCATTTCCAGGCGGCTACATCCAGTTCATTGCGCCAGGATTAATCGCCATATCCGTCATGTACGGAAGCTTCTTTGAATGCACCTACGCCTCGTTTGTGCGCATGTACTTTCAGAAAACATTTGACGCCATAATCGCCACTCCAATAAGCGTAGAGGAAGTCATCGCAGGCGAATTGTTGTGGGGTGCCACACGCGCAACCATAAACAGCAGCATAGTGCTTGCAGTGGTTGCTGTTTTTGGTTTGGTCTCCAGCCCACTGTTCCTGCTTATCCCAGTGGTTTCTTTCTTCGGCGGCTTACTGTTCGCATCTTTAGCCATGTGCTTCACAGCGATAGCGCCAAACATCGACTTCTTTAACTTCCCAGCCTTCCTCTTCATCACCCCCATGTTCATCCTAAGCGGAACCTTCTTCCCTATTCCAGACGTAATTCAGGGCGCCGCAATTGCCGTATTGCCACTAACCCATGTGGTAAACTTGATGCGGGGGCTGCTCACAGGCAACTTCACCGCATTGGCAGGATTAAACGCTCAAAGCATCGCCGCAATCGGGGTGGTTTGGATTGCCGTAGCAACACTGACCTTCTTTGTGTTGAGCATTTATCTGATGAAACGCCGACTCATCAAATAACAAAAAACACGCAAACGATAGGCAAAATCCGAGCCGTCAGGGGCTTAATAGTATTTTTTTAGGGGGTTTTGCGGGTCAGTTGCCAACTGCACATACAAGGGAACAAAAACGCCCTCCCAATCCAACGCCTTCTGCTGTTTCGTGTCTTGATTGACATGAACGTGATGTATTTGAAGCGCGTACTCCAATGCTTGACCTTGGGGGTTCTCAAGCTTTAGCATCTGCTCAAGATTCAAATGCTCAAAAACCCGCCGTATAGGACGCATCGAGTTGCCGTGACACGAAATCGCCACATTACAAGGATGAGAACCAAAACATTCCTTCAGCTGCTCCACAAAAGGCAAAATACGGCGTTCCACCATGTGAATGCTTTCCCCTTCAGGAGGCGCAAAATCGTATCCCCGATGAATCTTGGCAAACCACTCAGGGTCTTCGGCAGCGGCTTCCAGCTTACTCTTCCCCTGCAACGTGCCATAGCAGCGTTCGATTAGGCGGTCATCCACAAAAACAGGCACCGCGGGATGTTTTTCAAGCACAATTTCAAGGGTTCGTTTCGCCCGTTTCAGATGCGAGGTGAAGGCAAAATCAATTTTTTCCCGCGTCAATTGTTGGGCTACTTCTTGGGCTTGCAACATGCCTTTTTCAGTTAAGTCGGGGTCGCGCCATCCCGAAAAGATGTTGTCGCGGTTATCGGTGGTTTCAGCATGCCTAAACACAAACAGATTACACTTCTTCATAATTCACCTAACGCTCATGAAGCGGCAAAATGCCTCAATTCACTTATTTTATGTATCTCAATGGCGTTGCTGGCATGCTGCATTTTAGTTCTCATACCCGCGGTGAACAGAACAGTTTCTTTGTCGTCAAGCAGATGCATTTCGCAGAGTTTGTTTGCAACAGCGGATATGCGGTCTTTTTCCTGCCGATAATTCACCAAAACGGGCTGAACCCCAAACGTGAGCTCCAAATGCTTTTTAACATTGAGTTCAGGGGTGACGGCGATTATAGGTTGGGAAACTTTGAAACGCGCAATCATGCGGGCAGTGTAACCTGAACGCGTCAAGGTTACCACTTTGTCAACCGGCATGTTTTGGCAAATTCGCTGGATTGCACGGCTTACGGTGTCGGAGATGTTGATGAAAGCGGAGTCTTCAACGTTGCTTTTGACGGCTTTTTCGGTTTCGTTAGCTATACGAGTCATAAGCTCAACGGTTTCCACTGGATATTTGCCAACTGCGGTTTCACCCGAAAGCATCACAGCATCTGAGCCATCCAAAATTGCGTTGGCAACGTCGCTGACTTCTGCGCGGGTCGGTTTAGGCTGATGAATCATTGATTCAAGCATTTCGGTGGCTGTGACAACCAGTTTTCCCTGCTGATTACACATTCGTATGAGAGATTTTTGAACCAAAGGCACCCGTTCAGGCTCAATCTCAACACCCAAATCTCCGCGGGCAACCATTAACCCACTGCTGGCACCCAAAATGTCACGGGCATTCTGGACACCTTCAAAGTTCTCGATTTTAGCGATGATTCCGCCGTCAAAACCGTTGACTTGAGAGAGGTTTGTCACGTCTTCGACATTTCGAGCGAAAGACAGCGCGATATATTCTACATTATGGGTTTTTGCGAATTTTATGAGTTCAAGGTCGGTTCCGGTGAAGGTTGGAAGGGGTAAGTGCTTGTTGGGGATGTTGACGCCTTTGCCGTCTTCCACAACCCCATCATCCAAAACCAGCAAGTGAAGCTTTTGGGCTTTCTTTTCGACGACGCGAGTACGGATTTTTCCGTTGTCAATCAAAACCGTGTCTTCCGGTGCCATTTCTTCGTAGAAATTGTGGTTGAAGCATACCTCCCCGCTGTTAAACCCTACATCAAGAGTGTCGCCTGCTTTGAGGGTTCTTGGTTGGGCTGCTTTGATGCGGATTTCGGGTCCTTTTATGTCAAAAATTATGGGGATATCGGCGGTTTCGCGGACGTTTTCTATGATTGATTGGTATTGTTCAA
Source organism: Candidatus Bathyarchaeia archaeon (assembly GCA_041447175.1). NCBI lineage: Archaea > Thermoproteati > Candidatus Bathyarchaeota > Bathyarchaeia (SeqCode) > Bathyarchaeia archaeon. Next base: position 1,302,291 of record CP166960.1, read on the forward strand.
GGTTTCCGTAAGCGGTGTTTATCCGTGCCCCATTCATACCCGCCTGAAAAAGTTTTGTAATGGTTTGCTTGGATGAACTGGCTGGACCTATGGTGCAGATGATTTTTGTTTTCTTCATAGAAACGCCCCTTAACCCTGTAAGAGTAGGTTGCTTTCAAGTAATGGTGACGGGGTATATTCAGGTTGCCATCAAAAACGCCTTTTGGGTTGGAAGGTTAGTTGTGGGGGCGTTTTAGGAGGAGAGGACTGATTTTTTTGGCGCGGTCGCTCCAGCCTAAACCCTGATAGAGAGTGTACAGCACATGCATGGGCATGATAGCCGTTTTCACCCCAACAAGGTAAATATGTTCAGGTGTGAAATCCATTTTGGCGCCCCATTCACCGTTGCTTATTTTGTATTGAAGGTCACCATGAACTTTCACGGGGACATTTGCCAAGTTGAATTCAAAATAGTGACTGCGAATGTACGCAGGGTATTCTTTTCCACCGATTTTGGCGTTTCGGCTTAATCGTTGGGTCTGGAAAAAAACGCCGGTGGGGTTACAATCTTTGACTGCCAAGAAAATTTCCACTGCACCTCTTTTGGTGGTCACAATTTCGACGCATTTGGGCTTCACGTTTACTGCTCGGAGGGCTTCAGAAAGTTCGCCTCCAACCATCCAATCTGTACGTTTTTTGGCTAGCCGTTTGTGGAGTTGCAGTAAAGCTGAGATGTAATCTGGTTTTATCAGCGTTTCAGTCTTGGTTGCTGGCTCTCTGAGCCTGTTTGCGCTGGCAGTGTACACACTCATCTTTATCCACTCGTAAATAAAGAAAAATTAATCACACGCAGCCAATAGTTGAACCATATTCGTTAATTCTCAATATAGTTTTTCTGCAAAATTTCGAATAAGCATCAAACAAAGAAACAGGTAATGGCGACTTGGCTTTGAACCCAAAACAAGCCTCTACAGATTCAGTTTATATTCAGAGAATTTAAGCCTAAGTGACTGTGCCCCAACAACCACAACAGAAACTTAATGTTTGAAAAGGTATGGGGAAAAGGGTTGTTTGAGGTTTTCCGCTTGGTTTCTTATGCTGGTTTATGAATAAACTGAGATAGATATGGGTAAAGGCATATATTTGCTCAGTTGCCCTTTTATCAGTTTACCCTACAGGCGCAAGGCCATGACTGACATAATTGACAAAATTCAGCAGCTAAAAAAAGAAAAAAACGCTGTCATACTTGCACACAACTATCAGCGAGGAGAAATCCAAGAGGTAGCAGACTACGTAGGTGACAGCATCGAACTCAGCCGAAAAGCAATGGAAGAGAAAACCGCAAAAATCATCGTTTTCTGCGCAGTAGATTTCATGGCGCAGTCAGCGGCTATTCTTAATCCAGAGAAAAAAGTTCTTTTGCCCACACTGGGTGCGCGTTGCCCCATGGCACAAATGTTAACAGTAGAAGAAATCAAACGCGCCAAAACCAAGTACCCCAAAGCCCCTGCAGTGCTGTACGTGAACACACTAGGGGAAGCCAAAGCCGAATGCGACATATGCTGCACCAGCGCCAACGCTGTGCAGGTTTTGGAGTCTTTGGATGCTGACACAGTGCTGTTTGGTCCCGACCGCAACTTGGGCGAGTATGTAGCGGAGAAAACAGGCAAAACAGTTATTCCAATTCCTGAATGGGGTTTCTGCCCAACCCATTTACTGTTTCAACCTGAAGATGTCACCGTGATGAAACAGATACATCCTAAAGCCGTTGTGATGGTTCATCCAGAATGCAGCAAAGAGATGCGCAAAGTGGCAGATTTCATAGGGAGCACTAGCCAAATGTGCCGTTACGCCAAAGAATCCAACGCAACAGAATTCATCGTTGGAACCGAAGAGGGCATTTTGCATCGGCTCCGTAAAGAAAACCCTGACAAAAAATTCTTTTTGGCGTACGGGGATGCGGTTTGCCCGAACATGAAGCTGACTACTTTGGATAGGCTTTATGCTTCGTTGAAAGAGGAAAAGTATTTGGTGGAAGTTCCTGAAAATGTGGCGTCCAAAGCGCGTGGTTCACTGGAACGGATGTTTCAGGTCAAAGCCTAACGTTAAAGGGCTAAATGGTAACGACCACAGTTTTTAGGATTTTGACGCCTTTTTTTGTTGCCAATTCGTCGCTTACGTGGCGAATTTCGGAAGCTTTGCCCCTGACGGCTATGGCTTCTAGGCAGTCGCGTTCGCCTATGTGTATATGCAGGGTGGAGGTGACAACGTCGGAGTGGTGATGTTGAACTTCGGTTAAGCCGCTTTCTAACCCCCTAACGTCGTGGTCGTACACCATCAGGATTATGCCTGTTTGTTGGGTGGTGGATTCTTCTTGGAGCCATTTGCGTTCAGAGACAAAGAGGCGGACTGCGTCTTGGATGGCTTTGCTGCGGCTTTCGTAGCCCATTTTTGCGGTGATGGCGTCGAAGTCTTGGAGGAGTTCAGGGGGGAAGGTTACGCCTACACGGGTAATTTTGGTCATGTTTATCGATAGGGAATTGGTGGTTTATGCCTAAAAGCTTTTATACAATCCAGCAGCGGAAGCGCCGACACTAATGGCACTTTAACGTGTTTGTGGAGCGATAGTGTCTGTTCGGACATGCGATTTCCATCGATACCTCTCTGTAAATACAGTCCCCACTTGCTGAGGTTTCGATGTTAAGGTGCTGCTGCATGCTTGCTATAGGTTTGCGAATGTGAGGTTATGGCTGTTTGAAGTGTCTTGTTTTGGTTTTTATTTGTCGTAGCTGTTGGCGCTAAAATGCCTCTGCAGACACTATCTATCGTTAGGTGTTTTCCTTGCATGATGTTTGCTGCGACTTGTTCTATCGTCTAGGCAAACGATTTCTTCTTGTGAACACATTTGCGCATCCAATGGTTAGAACCGTAAACGTAAGGGTTACAACTGCGGGGTTCATTTCGGGGACTGTGGGTGATGGTGAAGGCGACGCCGTTAATGAGGGCGATGGCGATGGACTATGGTTCGCTGTAGTTGAGTTATCGTTAATTGTTATGGTTTGTGTGTTGCTCCAACCGCTTGTCTCGCTCATAGTGAAACGTTTTTCATAGTTTCCAGAACCGCTCAGTGATGGAATGTAAACTTGAATATAGTGCCACAGCATTGCCTCTACTTGAATATCTACTTGAGAACCAGTGACAAAAGGATAGACTGCTGCAATGGGTATCCTTGTATATTCAGACGCTGATGCGCCCTGAAGGGTTCCTGAAGAATGCATGGAATAGGAGTAAAGGTCAGCCCAACTCTCTCCAAAGTGACCTTTGTATCTAACATTATAATACAAACGGTAGTTAGGGGCAACAGGCTGGTTTTTAATCGTGACAACTATGGACCTATTCTCTACATGATTCCCTTCGTGGATAGTCACATTTTCTCCCGTGTACGGGTTTACTTCAAAAGTTGGTGGAACATCATATGGGTGGGATTCAAACTGTAAGGTAAACTCCGGAATAGACAACGAAGACATAACCGTGAGGCTGTCTATGTTAAAGAAAACAAAGCCCGAATCACCCACGTTTCCCGCAGCGTCTTTAGCGTAAATAATCAAGTTGTGCATACCCGCCGACAAATCCGACAAAGTGGTGTTTCCTGTGAGGGTGGTGTTGGCTTGCTGGTCCACGGCGTAGCTGAGCTGGGTTGTTGGTTCGTTTACGCAGAAAGTTAGCGGCACCTGTCCGGAGTTGTAGGTTTTGTCGGCTACGGATAAACTGGAAACGGTAGGCGGCGTCGTGTCTACGGGGAAGTAGACGGTTGCGTTGCTACGGGTTGAAAAAACCGTCATGTTATCAAAGTCGGCGGTGGTTCCTTCGACATAAACGGTCAGGCTGTGGTTGCCTTCAGGCAAAGTCAAGTTTTCAGAGTAACAGAACTCTGGCAAACCTACACTGCCCCGTGTATAAACCTCGCATTCGTAGAGCACCCCAGCGTTTTCGGGATACCCGCTGGAACTGTCGTCCACATCTAAGGCATATAAAACTCGGGAAACGCCCTCATCCACAGGCACAGGCGAATGAGGGTTAGTTACGTTGAAGCTGAAGCTGAGGGTTCTGGAAGCGTAAGCAGTATTGTTTTGGGGACTGAACACGGCGATTGTTGGGGGCGTTGTTTCGGGGTACGGGTCAATCGGAGTCCAAAAAAACGAGAACGGGTTCGCGTCTACTTCATTGACAGTCATCGCGAACAAAAGGACAAAGAGAACGATTGCTGTGAGGACGATTTTTCTGTTCATTGCCTACTTGTCTTCCTTTTCCAGCAGATTATCAGCAATGTAGACGCAACGAAGAGGGGACTCATCCATGGAGAAAACTCGGGAATTGTAGGAGACGGAGACAGCTTCAAAGAGGCAGTTGGAAAAGGTGATTCTGCTTGGCCATCATTTTCATTTTTTGGGGGTTCACCTATTGCGTAGAGTTTGCTGTCGCTGGAGCCTACATATAATACGCCGTCGGCAACAGCTGGTGAAGATTTAACGATTCCACCCGTGGTGTAGGTCCAAATTATTGCGCCTGTAGTTGCGTTTAAGGCGTAGATTTTGTGTCCCGTCGTCGAATTTAGGAGATAAGAGGGCCCAGTGTCGTCTGAGCCCACGTAAACTATTCCGTCAGCGACAGCAGGTGAAGACTGGCTTATGGAGCCTATGGTTTGATTCCAACGTAAAGCGCCTGTTGCTGCATCTAATGCGAAAACTCCGCCAGCATGAAGAACACTTGACCCCCCATAAGTCGTGCAAACATAAAGCATTCCGTTGGCTACTGCAGGACAAGACATGTAACAGCCTCCGCTGACGCTTCCGTTCCAAACAAAAGCGCCGTTATACGCGTTGAAAGCCTGAACAACCTCCGTCGTCGCCCCCGCATAAACTAAACCCTCATCAACAGTCAGGGCATCTATACCATAAGCATCAATGTTTCCGTTCCAGATTGCGGCTCCTGTAATTGCGTCTAGAGCTTCAAGCCCCCGCGATGACCCAATGTAAACCACGCCGTCTGCAACTGCAGGAGAAGAAGATATCCAAGCGGATGGGTCATATATCCACAAGAGCTTGCCTGTTGTCATATTCAAAGCGTAAAGTTCGCCACCGTGACCCGCCTCAGCAACGTAAACGCTCACATAAACTACGTCGTTCGCTACAGTTGTGGCAGAAATAGTGTTGGGATAAAGAGAGTTAATCGGACTCTTCCACAGCAGATCACCCGTTGAAGCATTTATTGCAAAGACCATGTGCGCACGGTAACCACCTGCATAGACCACGCCGTTCACAACTGCGGGGGATGACCGCGCTGGACCCTCAGTGGTGAAGTCCCAGATTAAGGTGCCATCCTGAGCGTCTACGGCATAGATGCTTCCATCGTCGGAGCCGAAATAAACTCTGCCGTCAACAACGACTGGTGAAGTCTCGATGGCTCCTCCTGTGGTGAAAAACCAACGCGTTTGGTTCGTCTTAGGACCAGATGAAGACGAAAAACCTGTGTGCCCAACATCGTGGTGAAACATTGGCCAATCGTTGGAGTCTGATAAGTCTGCAGCGGTGGTTAATGACTCTATAGATGCAGTCGACGCCGTTTTTTCGGTTTTAACGTTGAATTGGGTTGTTGCTGACCAATTCGCGTTATACACTACAGATGCATTGTTGATAAGTGCACCCCAGTAGACAGTTATGTTGTGGCTTCCTTCAGTTAAGTCTGTCAATTCTACTTGACCACTAAAGTTGTGGTCAGTGGCAATTGAGTATTGTACTGCTTTTGGCCCTTGAACCTCCGTAAATCTAACTCCAGAAGTCATGTTTTGCCCATCTAAAGCGTAGAAAAACCCATTAATCCACCCCTCCGATTCGTTCGCGGGAAGGAAGAAATAGCTGCTGCTTTGTGCCGTGAACTCCACAAGAACCGGGAGGGTATTTGTGGATTCGTTCTGCGGAGAAGGGATTGTGATGTTCATTTCGGGGTTCATCCAGTCTGGGGGAAGCGGATTAGCATCTGCCACTTCAAGACCCACGTTGCCCAAAGCCAAAACGAGGAATAGTGTGACTGTGACTGCTATGACTGCTTTCTTGCTCATAGCCATCAGCAAGTAATTAGGGGTGCAACAAGTTAAAAGGGTGTTTGTCAAGGTTTCTTCTGTAAAGAAAACTTTTAACCAAACGAAAGGGCTGCCCCGTGACGCGGCGGGGTTTAGTTATTCCGCAAGTTATATGAGCCCAAAACGCTCCATTCACAAAGGATAAACATGAAAAGAATTGCCTGCCTGCTCCTCATCGCCCTCTTAGCCACCTCAACAATGGCATGCCTATGCAACGCAAACTTTTTTCCACCCCCCGCATCGCTTCAACATGTTTACATCCGCGACGACGGTAGCATAGACCCCCCATCGGTTCCCATCAGGCGAGAAAACAACATTTACACGTTCACAGAAGACCTCTCAAACTTCACGCTAAACATCCAACGCAGCAACATAGCAGTGGACGGCGCAGGACACGTTTTGGCTGGGAACAGCAGCGGGCAAGGCATCGTTATGCGAAACGTGGCGGGCGTCATTATTAGGGATTTGACGGTTAGGAACCTACGGGAAGGCATTGAACTCACCTCATCCGTGGACTGCACACTTAGCCGAGTAACGGTAACCAAAGCAGAGCGTGGCGTTTACCTGTATAATTCCTCAAACAACATTATCCAAAAGAGCACCGTGAGGGCTAACAGCGGCGATGGCATCGTACTTTTGGATGGCTGCAACAACAACAGCATAACCGACAGCTGGATAGCAGATAATGGCAACGGAGGCATAAGCCTTCAAGCTCCTAATACGCTTCTAAACCAGACTGCCTGCAACCAAAACAGCATCATAGGAAACAACATCACAGCCAACGCGGTCTATGGCATCTGGATTTTGTCCTCCTCCGACTGCCTGATCCAACGCAACACTATTGGCAACAGCCAGTGGGGCATCCAACTGCATGGGGAGAACTGTAAAAACACCACCATCATTTGGAACCAAATCCGAAGCTGCCGAGGCTTTGGCATCATTTTAGCTGGCAAAACCAGCGGCAACACCGTCGCCAAAAACACGTTGATGTGGAACCAAGTTGGCGTGGACCTCACCCTCTCAGAGGATAGCCAGTTTTACAGTAACAACTTTGTTTACAACTATCAGCAGGTTGACACCCACTACGTTGGAGGCTTGGAAGGGGCACCGTGGTCTTTGTCGCCTCGTAACTTTTGGGATAACGGTTCAGAGACTGGCGGGAACTACTGGAGTGACTTGTACCGAAGCGACGACGATGACGACGGCTACATTGACACACCCTACATCGTTGATGAAAACAACACTGACCATTACCCTTTAATGCAGACGTTTGGCAACGTCGAAGGCTACGCAATGCCTACTCAGTCGCCCAAGCCTTCAACAGCCGCCACGCCATCCGCCACTGCATCACCCAACGAAACTTATAATCCACATTCTACCCCCACATTCCCCATCGAAATCGCCTACCTCATAGCATTCACCATAGCCGTTGTCGCCATCGCAACAGCGTACACAGTCAAAAAACGCAAACCCCACCCAGCACCCAAACAAGACAGACAGACAAGCAGCTACGGGAAACGCGATGACGGACCTTGAAATAGCCAAAAGCGAGCTACACGAAGAAAAACTATCCTTAGCTATGGTTAAAGATGGAAACGTCCTCTACGCCACAAAGAGTGACCCCGTCACCAGCATGCTAGAGGCTATTGATAAACACGGCGACAAGCTGATTGGTGCGTCGGTTGCTGTTCACGAGTCGACAAAAGCCTTCGCCTTACTTTGCGCCTACGCAAACATCAAAGAGGTTTACTCAGTGAGGATAAGCCGCAAAGCATTGACGACTTTCAAAACCAGCAAAATCAGTGTGTATTGGAACAAACTTGCCGAAAACACCAAAAACAGTGACAACACAGCCAGTTGCCCCTTTGAGAGAGCCGCCGCAAACATAAATGACCCCAAGAACGCGTATCAAACCTTAAAGAAGCGGTTCTTAAACTCCAAAAAAACGTCTCAGAAAACCACGAACGATTTATATCGCAGCAAGGTGAAAGATTAATAGTGAACTCTTATGATCAACGAACCTTTTCATCTGACAGATGTAAATTTTGAAGAAACCGTCAACAAGAATCCCCTAATCCTGGTTGACTTCTGGGCAGGGTGGTGTGGGCCATGCCGCGCTTTGGCGCCCACAATCGCAGAGTTAGCTAACGACTTGACAGGCAAAGTGTTAGTTGCCAAACTTAATGTTGATGAAAACCCCAAAACAGCAGAAAAATTTCAAGTTTTCAGCATTCCAACCGTGGTTCTGATTAAGGGTGGACAAGAAGTGGACCGCATCGTTGGTCTGTGCCCAAGAAAACAATACGATGCCGCACTAGAGAAACACATGTAACAGCTTGTTGAACGGCAGTTATTGCTGCTGTAGTTTCATTTTTTCGTACATCTTATCAAATGTCCATTTGATGCTGGATTTGAGTTCTTTGAGGCGTTCTTCATCGACGTTTTTGAGGATGATTTCGCGGATTAAGTCGTCTTCGCGGACGATGTTGTAGCTAAACATTTTTTCAGGCGTCAACTGCTTAAGCCGCACCAACTCGGTATCTTTGTCCTGCATCTTTGCAAAAACACGCTCCACCAAAAAATTGGTAAACGGCATCGTATTCACGCTGAAATGTTTGCTTTCGTCAGGCAAAACGTGAATAGAATCGTCTTTTTCAATGTAAATTATCGCCAACGACTCATCATGAACCGTCTTAAGCGGGATTACGTTGTCGGGTTCCCCACCCATATAGCCTGTTGGGCGGCTGGGTTTAGGCGCAGGTTTCTCTTCAACTTCGGGGGAGGGTTCCGTTGGGGCGGCTTGAGCTTCAACGTCTTTAAGGCTACCTCGTTTGAAGCCCTTCTCAAGCAAAATGCCGTTGACAACCTCGAGGGTTAATTGAAGCTCCTTGGCTTCGGCGTCCAGTTCCGCGAGGCGCGTTTCTAAACGTTGTTTGAGGGCAACGATAGCTTTGATTCTTTCTTGGTCCTGCGACACATCATGCACCAGCTATTTGTATATGGCTTCTACTTATCAATTCTTTCGCTAAAACCCACATCACCCAAATTACCCTCCAACACGCCATGTTAGCGTTTCTTGTGGGTGAATCGCAACAATCACAAACGCTTAAGAACACTTTGCGCCTTGCCTTCTAAGGCTGTTTTAACGTTATTTTATGGAGGTGAACCAACTTTAACCTTTTAGCAGCGATGGGTTGGATTTTAGCAGTTATAGGCGGCGTGATTCTGGTCATATTTGGTTTAATCTCCATCTTCAGCAGCCCTTTCGTGGGCATCTTCACGGTCTCCCTCATAAGCGGTCTTGACGCATTATTAAGCGGCATAATTCTCCTCATCGCAGGCGTAATCGCCATCGCAGGCGCAAAATGGACTTCCCACATACTCTGGGGCATAATTCTCCTAATTGTGGGCTTCATAGCAGGCGGCGTCGGAGGCACGATGGTCTTCATCGGCGCTCTACTGGGGTTGCTTTCTCGACTAATGAAATCCAAATAGCAAAGGCACAGGTTACGCTACAACACACGCCACAGGAAAAAGGAAACAGAACAGACCTCAACCAAAGCGTATGCTAAGCCTTTGAGTTAGCATGTTTCCGGAACGGAGAGGCAGACAGAAAATGCACACATATCCCAGTTAGTAGGTTGGTCCAAGAGGCTTCTTCCAGAATTCAGCTTTGGACTCGGCTTTTTCTTGGCCACTTTGCGATTGAGGTTTTAGGGCACCACATTTTTTGCAGACCAAGGAGTCATCTTTCTGTTCTGCGCCACAACCTAAACACAGCCAAACCATATCTTATCCTTCAAGAAGCGCCACGAATCTTCTCAACTGAGATTTAACAAGAGAACAGTATTTGTGTTTTGTGCAAATCCCCCAAAACCCCCTTTCATTTCCAGCCGAGCAGAAAAATCAACAAAAGCTATTTACGCATAACCAGTATAGCTCAGCTTAGGGTTTTCGCGTTGGCAAACAGAATCATAGTGATAGGTGCAGGGATAGGCGGCTTATCCGCGGGGTGCTACGCCCAGATGAACGGATTTGAAAGCCAAATCTTTGAAATGCATAACCTTCCAGGCGGGCAATGCACAGCTTGGAAAAGAGGCGGCTTCACCTTCGACGGCTGCATACACCATTTAGCAGGATGTAAACAGGGTTACCTGCTGGAAGCCATGTGGAAAGAGTTAGGGGCACTGCCAAATAGGTGCATCATTTTTCCAAAAGACATGTGCCAAGTGGAAGATGAAAAGGGCAAACGCTTCACCGTCTACGTTAACCTTGAACAGCTTAAACAGGAAATGCAGGAACTCGCACCCCAAGACACTGCAGCCATAGACAGCTACATCAAGGCGGCACAAAAATTCACAGATTTGGACATGTTGGACATGCCCCTTTTGGACTCAGCGGGGTTTGCGGGGCGCTTTGTGAAAATGGCAACCCTCATGAAGTACGGATTACCCATGAGCCAGTTTGCCCAAAAATTTCAAGACCCCTTCATGCGCAAGGTTTTCCCCACCATTCAGTATGACTGGACAGAAACCCCGCTGTTTGTGCACCTGAACATGATGGGCAACTGTCACAGCCAAAACTACGGGGTCCCCGAAGGAGGCTCGTTGGAGTTTGCCAAAGCCATCGAACAGAAATACCGTAAACTCGGCGGAACCATAAACTACAACGCGAAAGTGCAAAAAATCCTTGTTGAAAACGACACCGCAGTGGGCGTTAGGCTTGCAGATGGTAGCGAGCACCGCGCTGATGTTGTGATTTCGGATGCGTTTGCTCACACCACCATCTTTGACATGCTGGAGGGGCGCTACATTGACGAGAACGTAGAAAAGATGTTTTCCAAACCCAAGGACGAAGTTGAGATGGGCATCCACGTCTCGCTGGGCGTAAACCGCGACTTGAGTAAGGAGCCGCGGGCGTTGGCGCTGTTTTTGGAGAAGCCCACAAAAATCGCTGACAAAGAACGCATTAAGCTGGATTTGGAGCTTTTCGGCTACGACCCCACATTAGCACCGGCTGGAAAATCAGTCATAAAGGCGCTTTTACCAACATCATACACGTTCTGGAACAACCTACGCAACGACCAAAAACGTTACAAAGCACAAAAACAGGCGATAGCCCAAACTGTACTAGAACTTCTGGAGAAGTGCTTTCCAGGCATAACTGACCAAGTAGAAGCTGCCGACGTAGTCACGCCCCTGACGACAGAGCGGTTCACAGGCATTAACGCCACCTACGACATCAGCTGGGGATTCACGGGTTCCCTGAAATTCATGCGTGGACAGCCTCGTGCGCTGCCCAAACTAAAAGGCTTTTATTTAGCGGGTGGACAGGCAGGACTGCCGGGATGTGCGGCTCAGGCAAGAAACATTATTCGCAAAATCTGTCAGCAGCACAACCGCAAATTTCGACACACCCAAAACTAAATCGCTTCGTGGGGTGCTTTGCCAAATTTTGCCACCATCCGATGTAGCCTCTGTAACTGTTGCTGTACATTAACAACAACAGGCACCGAGGTCCCCATGGGTTTACATCGCCCAGCCAAAATAGCTTGGGCAACAGCGTCCACAGTGGGTTCTGCGTCGATAACCGTGTATGCAACCCCAATTTGTGGAGCGTAATGGGCGTCGGTTCCTGCAACACGTGATAAACCAAACTGCACCGCCGCCTGCTCGGCTTTGCGTCTGCTACGGTGGAAGGGAAACGCGCGCGCATTCAAAGTCTCGATGGCGTCAAACTTTGCAGAGACATTTTTGCCCAAACTTCCCTTGAAAAGGGCATACGGGTGGCATGCAACCGCGACTCCGCCAGCATCATGAATTTTCTCGACTGTTACTTCTGCAGATAAGCCTCGCGGGATGACTTCACGGAGGTTGAGCCCCACGATGTGCCCGTCGGCGCTGGAAACTTCTATGCCGGGAATTATGAGGAAATCAGGGGTTTGTTTGGCGATTTTAAGCGCGCCCTCGACACGGTTATGGTCGGTAACGGCAACGGCGTTTAAGCCACGTTTTTTGGCAAAAAGAATCAGTTCTTTTGGTGTAATCATTGAGTCTGAACTGTAGCAGGAGTGCACATGGAGGTCAGCTTTGACGACCATTATAAAACCGCTGCCGCTTTTTTCTCTCGGGTTTTCTGCAGCAACTCATCAAGCTTTTTTCCGTCAGCATCAATCTTTTGAAACAGCGGCGTCGGCTTGCCAATCTTATGCCCCGCCTCCAACGGTGCAACAGCTTCGTCCCAACGCATCTTTGCCACACCCTCCGAAAAACCCAAAGTCCGCCATAATTCTTCTGCGCGGCTGGGCATGAAGGGCGCCGAAGTCACGGCAAGTGCTTTGACGATTTGGGCGGCGACGTAGAATATGGTTGCGGCTTTGGCAGGGTCAGTTTTGAGCAGTTTCCAAGGTTCCTTTTCGTTGAGGTATTGGTTGCCCATGCGGCTGAGACTGATGAGGGTGTTGGCGGCTGACTGGAGCTTTGCAGCTTCAAGGTCGCGGGCTATGGCGTCAACTTTCTCTTGTATCGTCGAAAGCAGCGTTTCGTCGTCGGCGTTCAGCCTCTCGGCAGCGGGAACTTCTCCAGCAAATTTAGAGTTGATGAAAGTTAAGGCGCGATGAATAAAGTTGCCAAAGGTATCGTTAAGGTCAGCGTTAATTTTTGAGGTGAAAACCTCCCAAGTGAAATCCGCATCCTTCGTTTCAGGGCGACTCGCAATGAGGAAGAAACGCCAGTAATCCACAGGGAACAAGTCAAGAGCTTCATCAATCCAGATGCCAATTCGGCGGCTTTTGGAAGCTTTTTCACCGCCAAACTGCAAAAACTCAGTTGCAGACACATTCCAAGGCAGATTGTAGTCTTCGCCGGACGCCAACAACAACGCAGGCAGAATGATTGTGTGGAAGGGGATGTTGTCTTTGCCCACAAAATACAGGGTCTTGGAGTTTTTGTTAAACCAGAATTCCCGCCACTTCTCAGGCTCACCCAACCGCTGGCACTGCTCGATGGTTGCCGAAACGTACCCCAGCACCGCTTCAACCCAGACATAGATGGTTTTGCCTTCGGCACCTGGAAACGGCGCAGGAATCCCCCACTCCACATCTCGTGTGACTGCGCGGGGTTTTAAGCCTTCTTTTATCCAGTTGAGGCTAAAGTTTTTGGCGTTGCCCGAAATCTGGTGGTTCTCCTCCAGAAACTTGCAGAGAGGCGCGGCGAATTTGGAGAGGTCAATATACCAGTGTTTGGTTTTTTTGATCACGGGCGGGTTTTGGCAGATTACGCATCGGGGCTCAACTAGTGTTGTGGGGTCCAGTAGCCTGCCGCATCGGTCGCATTGGTCGCCGCGGGCGTGCTCATAGTTGCAGTGTGGGCAGTGTCCTTCGACGAAGCGGTCAGGCAGAAACCGCTGGTCATGCTCACAGTAAAGCATTTCAGTTTCTTTTTCAAAGATGTAGCCGTTGCGGTAAACCTTCATCAGATGCTGCTGCACGAACTCCTTGTGCACGGGACTTTCGGTGCTGGTATAATTGTCAAAACTGGCGCCCCAACGGCGAAACAGCTCCGAGACGTAAGCGTGGTTGCGGTCGGTGAGCTGTTTAGGCGTGATTTTTTCCTTCATGGCTTCCACTTCAATAGGTGTGCCATGGGTGTCTGAACCGCTGACCATCAGAACATCTTCACCTTGAAGGCGGTAGTAACGTGCGGCGACGTCTGCTGAAAGAACCGAACCAACAAGGTTCCCTAGGTGCGGCGTCACGTTGATGTAGGGCCAAGCGGATGTAACAAGAACCTTTTCGGGCAAACTGTGTGTCTCCGACAAACCGTTTCGTGCCGCCCTTATTAAAATTACTACACATGTCTGAGGGAGGGGAAAAACAGGTATACCCGCCATACAGGTTGTGAGTACCCATTATGTGTAATTTTTCAACGCCAAAGCTACCTGCAGCTGACAACAAGTTTTTCTGCTAAAATCAATCACGAAACCTCTTATATAGAACACAAAAGCCTAGTTTATGGGACATGGCATTGCAGAAACACCCGATGCAACTCCAAAAACAAACACGTCAGCTAAATTTTTCAAAGCCGCCTGCTGGCATGGAGGCTTAACGTGAAGATTCTCCTGATAAACCCGCCCCAATCATACTATCCAGACTCAGACTTGGTGACTGGAAATCTGCCGCTGGGCTTGATGTACTTAGCCGCGGTTTTGGACAAAGAAGGGTACAAAGTGGAGATTCTGGACGCCTTCATGTCAGACGCCGCCTTCCACACCGTCGGTGACACAATCGAAGTCGGTTTGTCCTACAACAAAATCCGCGGCGAAATCCAAAGCCGAAAACCTGACCTCGTCGGTGTAGCCAACCCGTTCTCCTCCCAAATCGAACACGCCAAAAAAGTTGCCGAAGTAGCCAAAGGGGTGGATCCACAAATTTTCACCGTGGTAGGTGGTCCACATGCTTCAGTGGTTCCCGAAACTTTTCTGCAGGAGGCTAAGAGCGTTGATGTGGCGGTTATCGGTGAGGGCGAATATATCCTGCTGGATTTGGTCAAGTTCTTAGGCGGTACCAAGAAACTGCAAGACATTGAAGGCATTGCCTATCGCGAAAACGGGCAAATCAAACTGACGCATCCAAGACCCTTCATCAAAAACTTGGACGAACTGCCCTATCCTGCGTATCACTTGGTGGATATGGAGCAGTACCTTAACCCCGTTAAAATCGAGTACCGCAGCTTTAAACCCCGCGCGTTAGCCATGGTAACCAGCCGCGGCTGCCCCTACAACTGCTGCTTCTGCTCGGTACACCTACACATGGGAAAAGCCTTCAGAGCAAACTCAGCAGGCTACGTGGCTGACCACTTGCAGTTTGTGGTGGACAAGTACCGCGTAAAAAACGTGTTTTTTGAAGACGACAACCTCACATTTGACCAGAAACGCATGGAAGCCATCTGCGACCAAATCGTTGAGCGCAAAATCAAATTCAACTGGGAAACGCCCAACGGCGTCCGCGCTGACCGCCTCAACCTTGAATTACTCAAGAAAATGAAGAAGTCAGGGTGCCGCAGCGTCTTTTTCGGCATCGAATCAGGCGACCAAACGGTTTCTGACAACATCATACACAAAGACATAGACTTGGCAAAGGTGGTTGAGGTCGCCGAGATGTGTAAGCAGATTCATTTGACCAGCGGCGGCTTTTACATCATCGGGTTCCCAGGCGAAAAAATCGAAAACATGAAGAAGACCGTCGAGTTTGGTCTCATGCTGAAACGCGACTACAATGTGGGTATGCACCTGTTGGTTGCTACCCCCTCATACGGCACCAAACTGTATGAGGAGTGTATGAAGAAGGGCTACGTGAAGGAGGATTTGACGCCGCGGGCTTTGGCGGAGGTGCGGCAGACTATGGGTAAGCCCCTGATTGAAACGGAGGACTTCACCGCAGAGGATGTGCAGGAAATCGCCGCGTACGCCATGAAAGAATACAAGCGGCTGTCCATAATTAACAGCGTGAAATACCCCCGCAAAACGTTGGACACGCTGTTCCATAATCCGCATATCGCCGTGAAATTCATCAAAAAAATATTAGCCTAACGGGTAACTGAACGTATCAAAATGAAAACAAAAACTAACAACCTCGTTGTCTACGCGATGGGTTTAGTCTTGTTGCTGGTTGTGGCTTTTGCAGGCAACAGTTTCTTTGATGCCGCCGGGGCTTATAGGTCCTCAGATAGCTGGCCCATGTTCCACCATAACCCCGCCCACACAGGTACATCAGCGTCGGCGGCGCCCAAAACCAACCAGACCCTTTGGCAGTTCAACACGGGCGGACCCGCAGACTCGCCACTCGTTGCCGGCGGAGTGATTTATGTAGGGTCACTAGACGACCGGTTCTACGCACTCAACTCTTCGAACGGCAAAGTCATCTGGAACTACACAACAGGCGGAAACGTGTTGTCTCCTGCCGCCTTCGGCGAAGGCTTGGTGTTTTTCGGCTCAGAAGACTTCAACGTTTACGCCCTCAACGCTTCAACGGGAGCCTACGTTTGGAGCTACAAAACGGGCTACTTTGTGGACTCCGCCGTAACCTACTCAGCGGGCACATTGTACGTGGCTTCCGAAGACCACAACCTCTATGCCCTGAATGCAGCCGACGGAGAAGTCATCTGGAGCTACCAAACAAACGACCGCATCATGCTCTCTTCCCCAATGGTGGCTAACGGAGTTGTTTACATCGGCTCACAAGACAACAAAGTATACGCATTAAACACAACAACAGGCGATTTGATTTGGAGTTACGCAGCCGGTGACGAAGTTGTTTCCTCCTGCGCCGTCTCCGAGGACACGGTTTTCTTTGGCTCAAAAGATGGCTACGTTTATGCATTGAATGCCTCGGAGGGAACGGTTATTTGGGCTTATCAGACGGATGGACCCGTGTTTTCTTCGCCAACAGTCGACGACGGCAAGGTGTATGTGGGTTCTCAGGATGGCGATCTCTACGTCCTAAACGCTCAAGAGGGAAGTTTGGTTTGGGATTTTGTCACCGACGGAGGAATTTCGGGTGGAGCTCCTGTTTCGGCGGGTGTTGTTTATGTGGGTTCACAAGACAGCAAAATCTACGCCCTAAACGCCTCTTCAGGCGAATACTTGTGGAGTTATGCAACGGATAACATGGTGATTTCTACACCCGCCGTCTCAGACGGAACGGTTTATGTTGGGGGCTGGGATGGACGGGTATATGCTTTGGGGGCATTAAATGGTGAACTGCGGTGGCGGTTTGTGACGGGCGGCGCAGTAGATTCTTCGCCAACCGTCGCCGACGGCGTAGTTTACGTGGGCGCCTACAACGGAAACGTATACGCCCTGAATGCTTCAACGGGTGCGGTTGCGTTTGATGAGTTTAGCAGCGATGTTTTGTGGAGTTTTCACACGGCAAACATGGTTATGTTTTCTTCCCCCGCAGTCGTGTCTGAGGTGGTTTATGTGGGCTCTTATGACGGCAAAATCTACGCCCTAAACAGGTTGGATGGCAGGGAAATTTGGAATTTCACCACGGGGTATGCGGTGGTTTCTTCACCCACAGTTGTCGACGGTGTTCTGTATGTTGGCTCGGAAGACAGCAGCGTCTACGCCCTCAATGCCTCCACGGGGAAGCTGGTTTGGGAGTACGCAACGGGGGACCAAATCCATGTTTCTTCGCCTGCAGTTGCCAACGGAGTGGTGTATGTGGGTTCAAATGACCACAACGTCTATGCCTTAAACGCCTCTAACGGAGACTACGTATGGGTTTTTTCCACGGGTGGATTTGTGGTTTCTTCACCTGCCGTGGTGAGGGACACGGTTTATGTTGGCTCCTACGACCACAAAGTCTACGCGTTGGATGCATCAACGGGGGTGCTCCGCTGGAATTTTGCCACAGGCGATTACGTGGCTAGTTCACCAGCCGTTGCTGATGGTTTAGTCTATGTGGGTTCAGGAGACCACAAGGTGTACGCTTTGGATGCTTCTTTGGGGACAAAGCTTTGGGAGTTCACAACTGGCGCAGAGGTGGCTTCGTCGCCTGCCGTGGCTGACAACGTGGTCTATGTAGGTTCGTTTGACGGCAAACTCTACGCTTTAGACGCTGCCTCTGGGGAGTTTTTGTGGAGCTACCAAACAGGCGGCATGGTTGCTTCTTCGCCTGCAGTCGCAGAGGGTTCTGTTTTTGTAGGGTCCTATGACCATTTGATTTACGCTTTTGGCCCTGCAGAGAAAACAGGCACGCAGGGTTCACCTGAAATTCCTGAGGCGCAATCACCTTTTTCCTTGATTGCTGCGGTTGTGTTTTTAGTTTCGATGTTGGTGTTGTCTGTTTGGCTGCGAAAAGGGTACTTGCCAAAAAAAAGGGTGATTGAATAGAAAAAGAGGCAGTAGAAGAGGATCGCTTGTTAGCGTCCTTCTCTGACAACCACGGTTTCTGACAGGAAGTTAAAGATTCTCTGCCTCCGCTTGGGATACAAAGCCCAGCCGATGAGTAGATCCAGCAGTAAGAAGAAGGCTTTACCGACGCTTTCCAGTGCTGCATGAACCAAATCGATGCGGCTCCCGTCTAGCCGTACCACTCGTAGACGCATAAGCATCTTTCCGAAGGATTGCCCTGAAAGGCCCTCCATAAGCGTCCAGTATAGGAAGTAGAGAACGCCTCCTGTGCCAAAGTTGACAAATGGAAGCCAGCTTGGCAAAAACTCAAAAGGTTCCCAAGCAAACCATGTGAAAAACTCCAAAAGACCAACCAAGACGCCGATTATGATTACGTCTATGAGCCACGCAACAAAGCGTTCTCCCCACGAGGCTAAAGACAACTGGGATGCGATAGGCGCGGCTTGACGGGGAACATCAGATTCAAAGAAGACAGCGGTTCCGCATTTTGGGCAGAACCGGTCTTGGGGCGTTAATAAATTGCCACATTTTTTGCAGTAAGGCATGAATTTTCCTCGAACATATCTCTTCACTTCAGCTATATCTGGTTTTTCTAAACATAGATATTCCGCTGAATGGGTTTAAAGACTTAAATCTTTGCGCTCATCTGGGTAATTGAGGCGCTTACTTATGTCGTATTGTCAAAAATGCGGCGCCGAGCTAGACGAAGATGCGAAGTTTTGCCGAGTCTGCGGCGCACCGGTGGAAGCGAAACATACTGAACAAGAAACGTTCAATCACAAAAGACACAGGTCACCCTACACGGTACCCCTTGCCGTCGTGATAGTGGTTGTTTTATTTGGGGGATTAGTTGCGGCGGCAGCAATTGTACCGTTAAGGCAGACAGATTTTAGCCAGAAAGAAATCGCATCAGCCGTTCCTGACGTAAACACGGTCTACGTGAACTTTGAGGCTGACATAGCCGACGTTAATATTATTCCAACTGATTTGCCTGACCAACTTGTGAAGCTTGATGTTTCCGCGGTTGGTTCCACGGGGCTTTTTGGGTCAAACTCTGAGCCTGTTAAGGTGACGTTTACTAATCACACCCAAGACGGCATCCTCACAGTCACATCAAAGGTTTCCCGCACTGAATCATGGATTTCGATTTTTAACCTTGAAGTTACCTGTGACCTGTACGTGGATTACTCTGTTGACCTTAACATTGATGCTCACACCGCAGTGGGAAAAGTGAGCCTGAACTCCCAAGTTCCTGTGGTCTTCCAAAACTTAACGCTGAAAAGCACCACAGGCAGCGTTGAAACCAATCTTTCAGGCTCAGCTGTTTTGACTCAGGATGTTTCTGTTTCGACCACAACGGGCAATGTTGATTTTTCGTGGAATAATGTTCAGGTTTCAAAAAATATCTCCGTGACCTTGGCAACAACCACTGGTGAAGTAACGGCGAATGTTGCCCACTCCAAGGTTCTGGCGGGTAACGTGTCGATTAGTGCTCAGACCACAACGGGCAACGTAAACATTGGGGTGGACATAAGCGGCGACGTCGGCGCCCAGTTAACCTCCCACACAACCACTGGAGGCATAACCGTAGATGCCACGAGCTTTAACGGCGACAGCTCCCCAGTGTATTCTAGCAATTACCCTGCATCAAGCAATTTCCTTGTGGACTCACAAACCTTCACGGGCGGAATTCATCTTAAAGGGGGGTATCACAACCAAGAGCCTGAGAAGCCTTTTCCCGAACAAGCGCGTGACGCCGCCGTATCTTACATAAAGGCTAATCACCCAGACGCGGCGCAGTTCATAAACGGCTTTGACTGGGCAGGAGGCAGACAAACCCCTGAAGGTCTTGATGGGGCAGAAACATACTCATACGTCAGCCAAAACTGGAACGTAACCATCCACTACCCCGTGGTCCCCAACCCCAGTTACGCGGTTATGGCAAACTACACACACGGAGACGCCTCGATTGCTTGGGAGGGAACATGGCAGAATGGAGACATAGCAGAGACCAACTATGCAAGCACGCTTATGACTTCAATGCAGGAAGAAGCCCGCAACGACGTGATGGGGTACATAAGAGAAGTTCATGTTGAAACCGCACAGTTCATCAACGACTTGAACTGGAGTGGAGGCAGAGTAGACACGGGACTGTTAGGCGCTGAAAAATATGTTTATACTACCTTGATGCCGATTCCTGGCGGAGCAGGCTGGACCGTAGCGCTCACTTACCCGGTGGTTCCTAATCCTGTGTACACAGTTACGGCTAACTATACGCAGACGGGCGTCCTGTCACCCTACAGTGTCCTCTGGGAGGGCACATGGCAAGACGGCGCCGTAAATGAAACAAGCTACAGTTCAAACGTGCCTGTGACGCAGGAGCAAATCCGCGACTCAACCATGAATTACATTAAATTTAGCCATAACGAAACCGCGCAGTTCATGCAGGACCTGAATTGGACAGGGGGTAGAGTGGACAGGGGCTTACTTGTTGGCTCGGAACGTTACACTTACTTAAGCGGTGGCTGGAACGTCACCATGACATACCCTGTTGTGCTCAACCCGATCTACGCTATCACTGCAGACTACAAAGCTCAAGGCATAGGCATACCATACCGGGTAATCTGGGAAGGCACCTGGCAAAAGGGCACCCTAACCGAAACCAACTACACATTCGCCCAGTAACCCGCCGCCCTTTTCCTAAATCTTTAAATTGAAACTGCAACCATCTCAAAGGCAGACAAAGGTGACAATTTTGAGTGACGAAAAAAAGTTTACACCTGAAGAACTAGCAAAGTTTAACGGAAAAAACGGTAACCCCGCATACGTTGCTTTCAAGGGGAAAGTTTATGATGTCTCTGAAAGCAGCTTCTGGATGGACGGAGACCACCTTGGCGCTCACGAAGCAGGCAAGGACCTCACAGAAGAAGTAGAGATAGCGCCCCACGGACCTGAAAACCTGGACCGCGTCAAAGCGGTGGGTGTCCTCAGCCAATAGGGCAACCATCACGCTGTTAAGTTAGAGGTTGGGGGTTTCGTAGCGTATAAGCGAGAAAATCTCGTGCTTGTCGCCCAATAGTTTACGTCCACCGCAGTAAGCCAGCTCAATCAGAAAGCCTAAACCCACAACTTCGCCGCCGAGTTTCTCGACCAAGTCAATGTTGGCTTTAACAGTGCCGCCGGTTGCAAGCAAATCGTCGATGAGAAGAACTTTTTCTCCTTTTTTGATTGCGTCAGCTTGAATTTCAATGGTGTCCGCCTCATACTCCTTCTGGTAAGTCAGAGGTTCACATTCACCGGGAAGTTTACCCTTCTTTCGTATGGGCACAAACCCTACTCCCAGCGCGTAAGCCAAAGGGGCACCTAAAATGAAGCCTCGGGCCTCATTTGACGCAATAACATCAATGCTTTTGTCTTTGTAGTGAGCGGCAAGTTTGTCGATGGCTTCTTTGAAAGACGCTTGGTCTTTGAGCAGGGGCAAAATATCCCAGAAAACAACCCCTTTGAATTCGGGAAAACGCCTAATTTTTGCTTTCAAATCCATTTCATTTCACTCCATTAAACTAAAGCGCCAGTCAACGCGCAGCCACACTCGCAAACTTCTCTTTGCGCAGGCAACGCGGCAACTGCGTCCACAATTATTTTTTTGACTTTTTCCACGTTTGCACGCATTGTAGAAACGATTTCTTCTGTGCTGACAGGGTGGTCTTTCCAGCAGTCATAATCAGTAATCATCGCGGTGGAAGCATAGCAGAGTTCGGCTTCGCGGGCGAGAACACATTCAGGGACCATAGTCATGCCCACCACATCGGCGCCCCACATTTGAAACATCCGCGACTCTGCTTTTGTTGAGAACCGTGGACCTTCAATGCAAATGTAGGTTCCTGTTGGATGCGCAGTGATGCCTGCTTTTTCCGCCACTGCAAGTAGGGTTTTTCGTATCTCGGGGCACATGGGCTCAGCGACCGAAATGTGGCAGACCTTATCCTGCGTGTAAAATGACTGCTCCCGTTTGGTGGTTCGGTCAATGAATTGGTCAACAAACGCCAACTCGCCGGGTTTGTATTCTTCTCGCAGAGAACCCACAGTGGAGACCGCTAAGACCCGTGTGACGCCCAGCTTTTTGAAGGCGCATATGTTGGCGCGGCTGTTCACGTCGGTGGGACGGATGGTGTGTTTGCGTCCGTGACGTGCTAAAAACGCCACTTTCTTGCCTGCTAACTCGCCGACAGTAAACGAGTCCGAAGGGGCACCGTAAGGAGTGTTAATTTCTACTTCTTGGATGTTTTTGAGTAAATTGGGGTCGTAAAGACCTGTTCCTCCGATAATTCCGATTTCGGCTTGCATGAGACCGTACTTCGGTGGTTTGACCTTATAAAAATAGCGACCGAAAAAACAGTCAAAACAGAATTCCAACACATCAACAGTACAGAAACAAGAACAGTTGTTAATTATTTGCCATAGTAAAGGAAAAGGGGTTTAGGCTTACGGCCTGATTTCTTTTCGCAAGAAAAGAATGTAAGATGCAATGAAGCACACAACCATGCCAACTGTTATTGCAGTGAATTGGGGCCAACTTGCTTCTATGCCCTGATTCGGGTTAAAGGAGCTTAAGGGGCTTACATAAACCGAGTACCCGCTTAAGATAATGCTGCAAGCAGAACTGTAAAGGTAAGACGGCGAAATGCTCTGGATTGCATTTTGCAGAGACGATCTTTGCTCTATTCTTTGCATGTACAACTGCGTTTGGCTCTGGTCAAACTGACCGCTACTTGAGGTCACGAACTGAATTTGCTGTATGGGAACAATTGCGTTAGCTATGAATGAAGCCAGAATGGTTATGACAAATAAGAAAAATATCCAAGTGAAAACAGTTGTCACCATGGCAGTTGTTGTTTTCTTAAAAACGGTCGAGAACAGAAGGCTTAGAGCAAGCCAAAACCCAAGGTAGAGAATAGTAAGCAAGGTAAATGCAATAATGCGGGAAACTTCAGCGGCAGTTGGTCCAAAGCCTACAATGGGAATTGCTAAACCAACCATTATGCCGACCGTGCTCACCGCCATAAGAGAAAGCGCGGAAATTCCAGCTAAAAATTTGCCGTTTACTACGGCATCACGGTATATAGGTTGGGTCAGAAGAACGGATAGGCTGCCACTTGAACGCTCCTTGTTGATTGCATCAAAGCCTAAAGCTAAACCGATAACGGGACCAAAATACATCATGAGATACGTGAAGGGTAAACCAGCGAAGGCACTGGTAAATATCGAGAGAAAGTTTGCTCCTCCAAAACTTACGCTGCTTATTGCGCCTTGGCTCATGTTAGTTTTGATGGAGGTGGCACCCTGATAGGCAGACATCGTGGCTAAGGCAAGGATGAGAACGAAAAGGATTATGAAACGTTTACTTCCTAAATGGTCGGCAAGTTCCTTTTTGAAAACGGTAACAAAATTTGCCATTAATCACCCTCCTCGTAGTAACGCAAGAAAATTTCCTCCAAACTATGCTCTTTGGGCTTCATAAGCAGAATAGTGGATTTATGTTTGGTTATTGTTTCAGATATTTCTCGAGCTTGGTTTTTCTCCATATGCACGTACAGCCGACTGTTTTCCTGAGTGACGGAAGTTACTCCGCTGATGTTTTCGATTTCTTTTACCAACTCCGCGGGAGTTTCTGTTAACTCAAACTCTAAGATGGAGTTATTGACTGCACCAAGTTTACTGGACAAGTTTTCTATGGTATCGTCGGCGATGAGTTTTCCTCTGCGAATGATGAGAACACGTTGACAAGTCTGTTGCACGTCATGAAGCAGATGAGAAGAAAGCATTATGGTAATCCCATGTTCCTTGTTAAGCTTGATTAACATATCCCGAACTTCTTTAGTTCCTTTAGGGTCTAAACCTATTGTGGGTTCATCAAAAAAAGCGACCTTAGGCTGCTTAACCAACACTTCAGCGATACCTAAACGTTGCTTCATGCCTCTAGAAAACTTTTCCACCTTTGTATCTGCCCACTGCGTTAACCCAACGGCGTCAATAAGCTCTTTGATGCGGTTTTCTCGCTCTAAACTGGGCACGTCATTTAATTGGCAGATATACCGTAGGTTTTGTTTTGCTGTTAGGTCCTCGTAGTAACCTGCACCTTCGGGCAAAAGCCCCGCAACAGTGCGGACTTTTCGAGAGTCTTTTATGATGTCGTAGCCTGCGACGACTGCCGTTCCTGAAGTGGGAAGGGAAAGCCCCATCAGCATCAGGAGGGTGGTGGTTTTTCCAGCGCCGTTTTGCCCCAAAAACCCTAAGAGTTCGCCCTTGTTGATGGTTAAATTTAGGTTGCTTACAGCTTTGAAGGAGCCGTATTGTTTTGTTAGGTGCTGAATGTCGATTATGGATTCAGGCACTACTATCTCCTCTTAAACTTCCAGAACACCACTACAAGAATCGTGATGAATAAACCTGCTACGCCAACGCCGATTAAGCCCCATGAAGTTGAAGCCGAAACCGTAACACGCACTTGACCAGGGTTAGAACCCATTTCAATACTATCACCTTTCACGCTAACCATGTAATCGCCTGCAACAGCGTTTTCTGGGGCGGTTATGCCAACGTTAAACGTAGCTGCATCTCTTGCTCGAACTACATCTACTTGCGAAGGTGTAACAGTATAAGACCACCCGTCTGGAAGGGTAACATTAACCACCACGTCTGTTAGAGGCGTATAGCCAACATTGGTCACCGTTGCTGTAAATGACGCGGTTTCGCCACTGGTTGCGCTGAGCAGATAGGTGGACAGGGATAAATCTACGCGGTAGGAGCCGATTACGGTGGTTGTGAGGTTTGTTTCACCCAGCACTATGCCGCCTTCCGATTTAATCTGGACTGGAAGCAGGTAGGTGTCAAGGTTGACGGTACTTGGGGGTGTCACTTGCAGAGAGAATTCGCTGGTGTTGCTTGCGTACAGAAAGAGTCTAGTCACCTCGACGTCGCCCAGTCTAAAAACGGCTTTCCAGTTCGGAGGGGAATCAACCGACAGAAACAGAAGGCGGTCGGTGGTGCCCAAGTTTGAAACTGAAAGTGGGTACACTACGGAGTTTCCTGCTTCAACCGCAACTTCGGGAAGTTTGGATGTTAGAATGATTTCGTTGGGGGTTTCTGTTAAAGCCACCGTTAAGGGTAGGGAGTCGGTTATGTGTTCACCTGATGTTTCTGCAGTCTGAGCCGTTAAGGCGAAGGTATAAGTTAACCCAGTGGTGGCGTTGAGGGGTGATTTAACTTCAACCACCAAGTCTGCTGCTTGGTTGGGTTCCAGAAGAAGGCCAGTTATGTAGTCACCGCTTGTGGTTCTTATGAAGGCAGTCCAGTTTTCAGACTGTGAAATTGCGGTAACTGTAAAAGGTACCTTAACGCTGAAGGGGTTCGTTAAGGTTGCTTGGAACTTGACTGTTTCTCCTGGTGTAGATAGCTTACCCAGATATTGACAAGACAAAATGGAGGTACTTGGCAACTCGACCGTTACGGTGAAGGTCAGGGTTGTCGTTGCCTCTCCTATCGCAGAAAGAGTCAAAGTGTACGTTCCACTGGAGCCTAACGGAACCGCTACGTCCAATTGCAGGTTGACGTTTGAGCTTGGTGATAGGGCGGTGTTTTTAATTTCGTGGTCACTGTTATCCAAGACTTTGCCACTCCAACCAGACGGAGTTTGAACAGCGAAACCAACGGGTTCGATGCCAGTACCAACATTGCTCACTGTGAAGGGTAAAGCAAGTTTGCTGCCTGGACTTGCTGTTGTCCCCAAAATTGATGACGTTAACCAGAGGGTTTTGGGTAAGGAGACGTCAGCAATGGTGACATTGCCAGTGGAGTTTAAGGAAACGGATTTGGTGACTGTGACATAGCCAGCTTTTGAGAAGTGTAGGGAGTATGTGTTGAAACTGGGTAACTCAAAGCTGAATGTCCCGTCAGAGGAACTCTGGACGCTTTGGATAAGGTCACCTTTAGAAGAAAATGAGCCCACAGTAACAGTGGACAGCCCGTTGCCGTTCTCATCAGTTACTCTGCCAGAGACATACACAGGGTCACTGAAAGGATTATGAACTATCACCGAAAAGTTTAGCGATGCACGGTTTGCCCCGATGGCAGTTAAAGAAATGGGGTAATTCTTTTCTTCTAACACTGTTGAAGGGATACTAAGTTCTAACTGGAGAGAGATGCTTTGCCCCGAAGCAATAGCCACCTGCGCAACCTCAAAATTACTCTGCAAAACCCGCGCAGACAACTCCACAGGAGCAGAAACCACAAAATCAACAACCTCAACCCCATCACCCGAATACGACGCCACAAACGGAATCAAAACCCTATCCCCAGGAACAGCAACCAAACTCAAAGTCGAAGCCGAAAGCCCCAACGCAGAAGAGTAGGGGTCAGGTTGAGTTTTCACCATTACTGTGAAGTTAATGGACGAACTGGTTGTTCCGTGGGCAATTAACGAGAGATTGTAGTTGACATCTTGGGATAAGGAGGAAGGAACGTCAAGTTGCAGCTGGAGAGAGATGCTTTGCCCCGAAGCAATAGCCACCTGCGCAACCTCAAAATTACTCTGCAAAACCCGCGCAGACAACTCCACAGGAGCAGAAACCACAAAATCAACAACCTCAACCCCATCACCCGAATACGACGCCACAAACGGAATCAAAACCCTATCCCCAGGAACAGCAACCAAACTCAAAGTCGAAGCCGAAAGCCCCAACGCAGAAGGCAAAGCTATAGAGCCTAAGTGCTGCACTGCGGTTGCGACTTCAATTGTTTTTACCACTGCAATGTAGCCTACTCGGCTGATATGCAGTTTGTATGTTCCATAGTCAGCGTTGGCAATTACAAAGTCTCCTTCGGTGTTAGTGACGGTGGTCATGATGGCTGCCCCACTTGGGGTTTGGAGGGTAACTTGAGCATTTTCTAAACCAACCCCAGCGCCATCTGTGACTTTGCCATGAACTGCCGTTTGGGATTCTCCATAAACGGAGCTTAGTGAAGACGAAAAAACCAGAATTGAAGTGCAAAGCAGGACGATTAAAGATGCAACTTTGATTTTTGAGCCTTTTCCTGAAAACAGTTTTAGATTTCTCATGAGAGTTCCCCTTGTTTGATCCCCAGTTAGAGATATGGAAGATTATCACCCCTTAATTGGGACTAATAATTCCACGGATAGTGCAATCTCTTAGGGTATTAAAGACTTTCGAAAATTACACCCAGCCCATCACCTCACGAAACCTAAAAAAACGAAAGAAAAACCTTAAACAAAGTTAAAATAAAAAAGAAAATGTGCCTGAAAGTTATAGTTTGCCAATGGTTACAGAAACGACCCGAGTTTGTCCGTCGCGTATCGCCGTGAAGTCCACAGTTTGCCCAGGCAAGGTGTGCCGCTCCAAATAAGATAAGAGGTCGTCGGTATTGGCGATGCGGGTTCCGTTGATGCCTATTATGATGTCACCGCCTGTGATTATCTGAGAACCCAAAACCGTAACCCTCGTCGAGCCCCCAATGAGCCCGTTCATGGCGCCTACGGTTTCAACAAGCCACCCATAAGTGACGTTAGTGCCCACTGCTTGCGCAATTTGGTAGGTCATGTCGGTTCCCGCCGCGTTTATTGTTGGATGCTGGTCATAGACGCCGTTTTTGACAAGTGAAGAAACCTCGCGGAGAATCGTATCCGACGGAATCACAAACCCTAACCCTTCGGAGTTGCTGACTGCAGCGGTGGTTATGCCTACAACTTCGCCACGGTAGTTAATCAGGGGTCCACCGGAGTTGCCGGGGTTGATGGCAGTGCTGGTCTGGATAACGTCAGGGATGTTTATGTTCTGTGTGCCGTCTGTTTCGGTGATGGTTCTGCCTAACGCGCTAACGATGCCTGTGGTTAAGGTTCCTGACAAGCCATAAGGTGAGCCTACTGCCACCACAGGGTCACCGACTTGCAGGTTGGAGGAACTGACAAGGGTCACAGGCTGAAAATCCGCTGATTCACCGTCAAGGGCAAGAACAGCAAGGTCCGCTTGGGGGTCAGCACCCAACACCCTTGAGGGATAGCTGTCGCCGTTGGCGAAAGTCACGGTTACGTTGACGGAATTTTGAATCACATGATTATTGGTGACTACCACGGGGTTGCTGCCGACTAGGGTTACAAACCCTGAGCCCTGTTGCTGTGTGTACCCAACTAAGAAGCCGCCGAAAATGCTGTATTGCGGCACAAAATCCTGGATGACAACCACTGAAGGTCGAACTTGGCTGTACAAGGCGGCGAGAGAAACATTTTCAGTCAAAACGTAAGTGGCGTTTGGGTACGAAACGTAGGTGACGTTGGTGGGTGGCAAATTTTGCAGTTGCGCCTGCAAATCTCCGATGCGCCCATTAAAGGTGGCGTAACTAAGCGAGAAACCAAGTAAGCCGCCGCCAATCAACCCCACCAGAAGAATCGCAGCCAAAACAAGGGCAGAGAAACGTTTTGCTTTTCTGGTTTTTCGGGGCGGTTCAGGTTCACGGGGTGAAGGCGGTTGCGGAGGTGAAACCTCAGGAACGGTAGAGGCATCGGGGGGTTCATTTTGCGGGTTTTCCATCATGCGTCACCTCTTTTTCAAGGGTTAACGATGCTTCTGTAAGGGTGGAAGCCCCGTATTTACTGATATCGGAGAAAACCTCTTGGCTGGAAGTTTTGACGCTTAAAGGAGCCGCGGCTAAACTGATGTTTACTCGCCACCTCTGCGCTTCATGTCTACGAAGAGTTTCCAGATTTTTGACATGATGATTAGACAAGTTCACCAAACCCAGTTTTTGTTGAAAACAATTCGAAAAAAGGGAAGGAGGGATTATCCTCCTGCTCGGATTTCTCGGCGCAAGAACAGCATGTAAGCCGCAACAAAGCAAGCAATAGTGGCGACTGCTATGGCGGTGACTTGGGGCCAGCAGGAGGATATGCTTTGGCTGGCTTCAGGGTCACGGAAAGGTGTCCCAGATGTCCCAGACACGAAGCCAACTGAGATAGAACTGGATCCCGAACCGCCTCCCAGAATGGTTGAAGCTGCCTGACTGAACAAATACGACGGTGAAATGCTTTGGATGGCTGATTCAAGGGAGGTTCTTGTCTGCATTTGAGTTATGTATGTGGAGGTTTCGTTTTGGCGGAAAATGTTGACGGTTGCGTTTCCGAAATCGAAGCCGCCCTCGCCTCCAGGCTGCCTGAATGACTGGTTACTTGGAATCGTTATGGATTGAAAACCAGTTGGTGAAGAAACAGGCACTGCGGCGTTTGCAATCAGTGAAGCCGAAATTGCTACGATGAAAACAAAGAACAGCCAAGTTGAGATAGCGGCGAGAATAGAGGAGGTTGTTTTTTTGATGGCGGTGGAGAACAAGAGGCTCAGGGCAAGCCAAAACGCCAAGTATAGCACCAAGAGCAGGGTAAAGAAGACTATGCGTGAAACGTCTGCAAGTTCGGGACCAAAACCCAGTAGCGGAATGGAGACTCCGACCAGTATGCCTACGGTGCTGCCCGCCAGCAATGCCAGAGCGCCAACGCCTGCGAGGAATTTACCGTTAAGTATTGAATCGCGAAATATGGGCTGAGACAGAAGCACGGAAAGGCTTCCCGTGGAGCGTTCTTTGTTAATGGCGTCAAAGCCTAAAGCTAACCCAATGATTGGACCAAAATACACCATCAAAGTAACAAAGGAAAAGCCACCTAGCGAACCAGTAAAGACAGACATAAAGGTTGGGTTGAAGCTGTCACGCACGACGGCGGCGCCTTGATAAGCCGACAGGGTGGATAACGCAACTATCAAGAGGAAAAGCAGGATGTAGCGTTTGCTGCCCAACTGGTCGCCAAGTTCCTTTCTGCATACAGTCATAAAGTTTGCCATTTTTAGTCCGCCTCGTAGAATTGAAGGTAAATTTCCTCCAAACTGTACTCTTTGGGCTTCATGAGCAGAATCGTCGAGTTATGCTTGGTTATGGTCTCAGAAACTTCCCGTGCCTTGTTGGCGTTCATCTTCACGTAGAGCCTACCGTTTTCCTGATTAACCGAAGTGACGCCGCTTATGCCTTCTATTTCTTTAAGCATGTCGGGAGCCATCGTGGTCAGCTCGAATTCGATAACGGGTTGCTCGCGGCTCAAAAGTTTGCTGGAGAGGTTTCCGATGGTGTCGTCGGCGATGAGTTTGCCCGCGCGAATAATCAGCAGTCGATTGCAGGTCTGCTGCACGTCATGCAACAGGTGTGAGGACAAAACGATGGTGATGCCCTGTTCCTTGTTGAGCCTAAGCAGAAGTTCACGAATGTCTTTGGTGCCCTGTGGGTCTAAGCCGATTGTGGGTTCGTCAAAAAAGGCCACCTGCGGCTTCTTCATCAAAACTTCCGCTATGCCCAGCCGTTGCTTCATACCTCTGGAGAACTGCTCTACTTTTTTGTCGGCAACTTTGCTTAACCCCACGACCCCCAGCAGTTCTGCTACACGTTTATCGCGCTCTAGTTTGGGGATGTCGTTGAGTTGTCCGATGTAGCTGAGGTTTTGTTTTGCGGTCAAGTCCTCGTAGTAGCCTGCGCCGTCGGGGAGGAGCCCACAGACGGTTCGCACGGCTTTTGAGTCCTGCACGACATCGTACCCCGCGATTTTGGCGGTGCCCGATGTTGGCACACTTAGCCCCATCAGCATCAGGAAGGTGGTGGTTTTTCCTGACCCGTTTTGGCCCAGAAGCCCCACAACTTCGCCTTTGTTGACGTTTATGTTCAGGTGGTTTACTGCTGTGAACTCGCCGTATGTTTTGGTGAGTTCACTGGTTTGAATGATTGGTTGGGACATTTTTTCATCTCCGTTTGAATTTCTTAAAGACTAATACCAAAATCACGATGAACAGTGCCGCTATGCCTATGCCGTAGATGCCCCACGAAGTAGAAGTGGATATGGTGACGCGCACTTGGGAGGCACTGGAGCTTGTTTGGTCACTTGAACCTTCAACGGTAACCATGTAGTCGCCTGAAACAGTGGAGGAAGGCGTGGAGACTTCAACGGTGAAAGACACGGATTCCTTAGGACCAAGCGTTCCCACCTGTACTGGGGACACAGTGTAGTCCCAATCTGACTCTGGAAGGGTAACCTCAAGTGTGACGCCAGTAAGGGTGGAGTAGCCTGAGTTGGTGACTGCTGCTGTGAAGGATGTGTCTCCGCCGCTGGTGGTGCTAGTCAAGTACGTTGACAAATTCAAGGAGATACCGTAGGAGCCTGTGATGGTTGCGGTTAAGTTCAGTGAGTCCAATTCAGCGCCGCTGTCAGATTTTACGTGGATGGGAATGGAGTAGCTGCCCACAGAAACGGTGCTTGGAGGAGTTACGACAAGGGTGAGGGCACTGGTGTTTCCTGAGTATAAGTAAAGTGTGGTCACTTCGGTGTTTCCCGATTTGAAAACCGCTTTCCAGCCTGAAGGCACCTCAGCGGACAAGAAAAGACGTCTGTCTGTGACGCCCAAGTTCGCGACGGTTATGGAGTAGTCTGCGGTGTTTCCTGCCGTTATGGCAATTTCTGGAAGGGACGCGGTAAGGGTTACTTCGTTTGTGGCTTCGGTTAAAGCGACAGTTACAGGAATCGAACTGGATAAGTTGTAAGTGGTAGATTGCGCCTTCACTGTAAAGTTGTATGTTTGTCCAGTGATGGAGGAGGGGGCGGTTTCCACTTGGATGCCCAGATTCACTGATTGCCCTGCATCAAGAAGAACCTCTGTGACTGTTTCGCCTGTGTTGGTTTTTACGGAAGCGGTCCAATTTGCTGGAATAGAATCAACTGAGACTTTGAAGCGGGCGGCAACACTGAAAGGATTGGTTAAAGAAACGGTGAATTTGGCAGAGTCCCCGGGTGTGACTGATATTCCTGGGAAAGAACAAGACAGCAAGGATTCTTGGGCTGCAGCTGTTAAGCCCACGCTCAACTGTAAAGACGACGTTAGAGCTTGCCCAACGGGTTCTGCCTTCAACTGTAGATTATATGTTTGGTCTGTGGCTGCGTTGTCAGGCGAAGTCACCATGACAACCAAGTTTGCTGCTTGGTTTGCGTTAAGCAGTAGCTCGGTAACTGACTCCCCTGTTGAAGTCTCAACCGAAACGGTCCAGCCAGAGGGAACCAAATCAGCCCACACTTTAAACCGCATTGTAACACTGTAAGGATTAGTCACAGTAACCGCGAACTTGGCGGAGTCCCCCAAAGAAACCGACATCCCTGTGAACGGGCAGGACAGCAAAGAAGAATTACTTACACCTACGTTCACGTTGAAGCTCAAAGTGGAAGCTGTTTTGCCAGTCGCGGACAAAGTCAGATTGTGGATGCCTGAAGCGCTGATGGGAACCGTTACTTCTAACTGTAAGTTGGAAGTTGACCCTGCCGCCAACGAAAAGCTGTTAACTTCACGTCCCGTGGAGTCCAGAATCGTAGCGGACCAGCCGTCGGGGCACGACGCAGAGAACGTTACTGTTTGTGCGTCTTGGCCAGCATTGGTTACGGTGAAGGGGAGTTTTAGTGCGTTGCCTGGACTTGCAGTAGTGCCTATCACTGAAGAAGATAGCTGCAGGGTTTTAGGCAGGACGGTTTTGCCAAGGTTCATTGTTTGACTTTGCGAGCTTATGTTGACGTTTTTGGTGGTGTCCGCGTAGCCGTCTTTGACGAACGTAAGGGTGATTGATGTGGAGACTGGAATTTCGATGCTGAAGGCGCCAGTGGTTGAGGTGGAGACACTTTGCCGCAGAATCCCGTTGGAATCGTAAGCGTAAACAGTGACCCCGCTTAAGCTGTTGCCTGATTCATCTACTGCTGTCCCCGTGACAATACCCGTGGATGGAGAGGTAACTAACACGGTAAAAGCCATAGAGGAGTCTACTACCCCAGACGCATTTAATGAAATGCTGTAAGCTTGATTCACCGCAGCGGAGGATGGAACAGTGACCTCTAATTGAAGCGCAACACTTTGCTGGGAAGCCAAAACTATGGTAGAGACCTCAGAGTTACCGTTTAAAACCCTCACCTTCCAGTCTGATGGAGCAGAAGTAGAAAACGTGGTGGTTTCACTTTCGCCTCCAGAATTCTTCAAGGTTACTGGAAAAGTGATTTGGTCGCTGGGGTTAGCTACTTGGCTCAGAATCGAGGCGGTAAGGTTTAATGCTGGAGATAACGTCAGGGTGCCAAGATGCTGCCCAAACGTGTTCACCATTATGCTTTGGACAAGCTTAGCGTAACCTGTTTTGGTCAGGGTAAGGGTGTATGTTCCAAATTCAAGATTGACTATAGTGAAGTTCCCATATGAATCAGTGTATGTGGTTAAGACTTGCGCACCCGACGAACTGACGGTTACTGCAGCATCGCCTACTCCGGTGCCTGCAGCGTCAAGTATTGTGCCCTTAACAACGGTACTTTGCGTGGAGGCAAATGCGGGTGTTGTCGCCAACAAAGTCAGCATCGAAGCCCCGTAAAGCAAAATTAGGGCAAGAACAGATGCTTTTTTTCTGGCAACACGTGATTTAAAGGGTTTAGAGAGTCTAAACTTGTGTTCAGTGTTTGTTTGGTTCATTTAAGTCACCTTAAAATTTTGAGGTTTTTGAAAAACAGTTGGTTAAAAGATTTATCGAAAGAAGTCTCACGCTACACTTCAACAAAGAAAAGTAAGAGAAGGAAGAAGATTTTGCATCCCCTGAATCCGTTGCAGAAAAATCACCAGCTTCAGCGTGCCGTTTTGTGTGACTATGTCTTCTGGATATAACCAGCGAAGCCACAATCATAACCACCGCAACGGCGGCAATTACGACATAGATGAAGTCAAAAGAAGAGGAGGCGCCCTCTTGCTCTGAAGGCGAAGTTTGCTGTACAGGCTGGGGAGAAGGAGAGGAAAAAGGAGCCGCGTCAAAATCTTGTGCCGTGACCACCGAAAGCTCAGGGTGAAGAGTTTTTATCTCGTTAACCACTGAGGATACGTCCTCCACGTTTGCGTCGGCGAATACTTTAAGGTTGGAAATTTTTCCTGCGTTGCCGGATATTGATTGAGCGTCAGAGAGACTCATGTAAACGGCGCCTGAATTGAGGAGCCCAGAGGGCGCCCCGTATATGCCCACCACTTTGAAGGACTGTTCAAAAAGGGTAATCGTATCACCGATTTTTGCATCGAGAGACTCGGATGTACGCTCACTTACAATGACTACGCCGCTGTCGGCTGCTTGCAAGTTCCGTCCTGCAGTTATGTTTGTGGGGAGAACTGGGCAGACATCAATAATGGAGGAAGACAGGGGTACCCCCATTACGGTGTAGAAGTTAAAAGTGGGTTGTTCTTGTGGATTAGGGGTTATGGTTAAGTTTTGGTTTTCAGACACCTGTAGAGTTGGAGCAACGGCAACAACCCCGCTGATTGAGCTAATGTCAGAATATGAAGATTCATTCATCAAAGAAACACCAAGTCGCATAAATGATCCCCCGTCAAACACTGAACCGTTGAGTTCTTGACTGGGCAGGGGGAAGCTTCCAAAATCACCAAATTGTCCATCCCTGGTTCCAAACTGGCCAGGAGCAAAAGTCCCGTCGGGAAAAGCTGACCCAAAGTTGGTCATGTTTTCAGGAGCCAAACCGTTGAATACAGGAGAGAGGCTACAGTCAATTTCAACTAGCTCAACGCTTGATGCCTCAGCGGCGGTTTGTAGGGTGGATGCTTCTGCATCGTTATAAGACTGCTGAGGTTGGGCAGCGGCTACGGATACAGGGGCGGAAATCAAAAGCACTAACAAAAAAACAAAGAAAAAGGACGCGGCAGTCGTTTTGTGCTGACCGCAGCCAGAAGACCTTAAAAGAAAAGTGGATGGTAAGCCGCAAAAACGGTTTGGCATGGCAAAACTATTTTCATCACCTATCGGCGCATTCAAGATTTTCGTTTCTCCCAAGTTTCGAGCTTGCTTAACCGAACTTCCAGATATTTCTGCCAAGCTCCGGGACGGCTGAGGATAAAGAGGGGCAGCTCAAACCGTCCCGAAACCGGTCGAGTCTTCGGAGAGTGGGGTGTGTTGCGTTGCTCTCGGTCTTTGAGGGGCTCGAATTGTTTAAAATCATTTTTCAGGATTACACCCAATTCTCTCCCAAATCTGTCCCTACATTTTTGAATAGAAAAAGTTCAGAGGGATACGTTTATAGCTGGAACCAAGTAAGGGTTGTTAAAGAATCTCTGCGGAGTAAAAATCATGCCTGTCAATGCGCGTCCGTTGAAGTATCTGCTTGGGTGGCTAATCGCTGGAACTCGAGGAGGCATGACGCGTGCAGAAGTTATAAAAAAGATACATGATACTCCGCAAAACGCAAACCAGTTGGCAAACGCCCTTAAGTTAGACTATAAAACGGTACGGTACCATCTGGAAGTTCTGGAGAAAAACCATATCGTGACATCGGTGGGGGACAAGTATGGGGCAACATATTTTCTGACCCAAACCATGGAAGACAATTACGCCGTGTTTGAGGAGATTCTGAAGAAAATATGGAAAAAATAGAAAAGGGAGAGAATGAAAGAGGAACTTAACAATGAGCAGGAAACTAAAAATCGTAATCGCTATAACAGCGTTGATAGTTTTAGCGGTAATAACAGGGGTTATGGCTTCATACATATACACTAGCAGTACTCAAGCACAATCAAGCTCTCCATTCTCTCGACAGCCCCAAGTGGTTGCCTTCTCAGATTTACAACTCTACTACGTTGCCCGAACCGTCTTCTCCGCCATCAACATCACGCTTCTAGTTGTTCTCATAATAACCTACGCTGGCATCTACTTGAAGACCCGCTCGGAGTTCACCATTGGACTGCTGCTTTTTGCCATCGTCTTTCTTATAAAAGACTTAGCGGCAAGTCCCTTCATCCCTGGAGCGTTCGGTTTTGGGCTGTTCGGGTTGGGTCCTTTCGTGTTGTGGTGGATTATTCTGCCGGACTTGTTTGAACTCATCGCGCTCTCAGTCCTAGTCTATCTGAGCATCAAGTATTAAGCCGCTGTAAGGAACGCTAATATCACAGCAGAGCCTATAATGGGGAACAGGAAGGTTTTTCGTGCAGCCCCAACCCCAAACTCCAAATCAAAACAAGCCGAACAGGTTAATTAACGAAAAAAGTCCCTACCTGTTTCAACACGCCTACAACCCCGTGGACTGGCACCCATGGAGTCCTGAAGCGTTTGAAAAAGCCAAAGCTGAAAACAAGCCCATCTTTCTAAGCATCGGTTACTCCTCTTGCCATTGGTGCCATGTTATGGAGAAAGAATGCTTTGAGGACCAAGAGGTTGCTGAGCTTTTGAATGCGTCGTTTGTCTGCATCAAGGTTGACCGAGAAGAACGCCCCGACGTTGACGCCGCGTATATGGCTGTTTGCCAAGCGATGGGAAGAAACTGTGGGTGGCCGTTGAGTATTTTGATGACGCCGCGTTTAAACCCGTTTTTTGCCGGCAGCTACATACCTAAAGATAGCCGTGGAGGCATAGTTGGGTTGATGGAGCTTGTGCCTCAGGTTATGCAGATTTGGCGGATGCGAGGAAACCAACTAGACATAATGGGCGCTGAAATCAGGAGCCGCGTTGAATATATGGAGAAACGCACCCCAGAAAACGAATTGGGAAAGGCAGTGCTGGAAGAAGGTTATGAAAGTTTGGCGCAGAACTTTGACGCTGAACACGGCGGGTTTGGGCGAGCGCCTAAATTTCCCCGTCCTCACAGCCTGCTGTTTCTGCTACGCTATTGGAAGAGCACCGGCACCCAAGACGCTTTGGATATGGTGGAGAAGACGCTGCGGCAGATGCGGTTAGGCGGCATATTTGACCAAGTAGGGTTTGGCGTTCACCGTTACAGCACCGACCAGCGTTGGTTGGTTCCGCATTTTGAAAAGATGCTCTACGACCAGGCGTTGCTGGCGTTGGCGTACACGGAGATGTATCAGGCGACGGGGGCGGGCAAATTCAAGCTCACCGCGAAGGAAACGTTGGAGTATGTTTTGCGGGAGTTAGCGCCTTCAGAAGGCGGGTTCTATTCGTCGCAGGACGCGGACACCGAAGGGGAAGAAGGCAAGGTTTACCTGTGGACCATGCAGCAAGTCATGGAAGTCTTGGAGCCCGCGGACGCGGATTTGGCGGTTCAGCTGTTTGGGTTATCGGCGGAAGGTAACTATATCGAGGCTGCCGTTGGAAGAAAGAACGGCAAAAACATTTTGCACATTGCAGAACCCTTAGAGGAAATTGCCGCATCAAAAGGCGTATCCCTTGATGAACTCATCGCCAGAATGGGCAGAATTCGCAATGCCCTCTTTGAGGCACGCAAAACCCGTACGCCGCCAGCCACTGACATTAAGGTGTTGACAGACTGGAACGGGCTGATGATTGCGGCTTTAGCTAAAGCAGGCAAAGTTCTTGAAGAAGCCAAATTTGTGGATGTAGCAAAGAAAACGGCGAACTTCTTTTTGACCCAAATGCGAAACTCAGAGGGGTCACTGTATCATCGTTACGCAGGGGGTGAAAGAGCTGTGGAGGGTTTTCTGGATGACTACACCGCTTTAGTGTTTGGGCTACTTGAGCTCTATGAGGCAACATTTGACAAACAGTACCTAAATTCCGCCGTGGAGCTGACTCAGAAAATGAACACGCTATTTTGGGATGACCAAAACGGCGGATACTACTTCACAGCGGCAAAGCCAGCCTCAGGAATGCCCAGAATGAAACAGATTTACGACGGCGCCTCACCATCAGGCAACTCCCTAGCGCTGCTCAACCTACTGCGGCTCAGTGTTTTGGCTGACGAACCGGTTTTTGAGGAGATGGCGCGCAAACTTGTTAAGGCGTTTTCGTTGGAAGTGCAAAGCGCACCAGAAGCGTACACTTGGCTGCTTGCAGGCGTGAATTTTATGGTGGGACCATCTCAGAGCATCGTGCTGGTTGGCGACCCTGAAGGAAAAGACACAGAAGAAATGTTGAGGGCTTTACGAGAACAGTATCTGCCCAACATGATGGTTCAGCTTCGGGAACCAGCGGATACAGGCGTCGGCTATGAGCAACTGGAGGGCAAAGCAACCGCGTACGTTTGTCTTAATCAAACGTGCATGCCGCCGACAAACCAGACGCAGAAAATGCTGGAGTTACTTGGCGCCAAATAACGCTAAACCCACGTTCTTTTGTGATAAAACAAATAGTTTTCAAGAAAGAAAAAACAAAGAAAGAAAAAGAGAACTCAGCTTACTTGCTGAGTTGCTTGCGCATTTCTTCGTAGGTGTTCTTGATGTCTTCAACAGACGCGTCGTCTTCGAGGGTGGATACGTCGCCGATGGGTGCGCCGACAAGGACTGCTTTGAGGATTCTGCGCATGATTTTGCCGCTTCGCGTCTTAGGTAGCTTGTTGACGATGACGATTGCGTCTGGGGTGGCAATGGGGCCGATGGTGACGCGTATGTGTTTGACGAGTTCTTTGCGCAGGTCTTCGCTGGGCTGTACACCGCTACGCAGCACAACAAATGCGACTGGGACTTCGCCTTTGACAACGTCTTCTTTGCCCATGACTGCGGCTTCAGAGATTGCTGGGTGAGAAACCAACGCGGATTCAAGCTCGACGGTGCCGATTCGGTGACCTGCAACTTTGAGAACCTCGTCAGCTCTGCCCAGTAGCCAGAAGTAGCCGTCGTCGTCGCGGACTGCGTAGTCGCCTGTGTAGTAGGTGTTTGCCCATCTGCCAAAGTATGTTTGCTTGAACCGTTCGGGGTCTTTCCATAGGGTCTGCAACATGCCAGGCCAAGGAGATTTCACCACGAGGAAGCCTTTGGTGCCAGCGGGGACAGATTGACCCTTGTCGTCGTAAATGTCGGCGTTTATTGCAGGCAGAGGAAGCGTTGCAGAGCCGGGTTTTTGTGGGGTGAGTTCGATGCCGCTTAGGGGTGCAATCATGAATCCGCCTGTCTCGGTCTGCCACCAGGTGTCGATTATTGCGAGTTTTTCTTTGCCGATGACGGTGTAGTACCATTTCCATGCTTCAGGGTTTATTGGTTCACCGACGGTGCCCAAGATGCGTAGGCTGCTGAGGTCGTGTTTGTTTGGCCATTGTTCGCCGAACTTCATGAACATGCGAACTGCGGTGGGGGTGCCATAGAGGATGGAAATGCCGTGACGTTCGATGATGCTCCACCATCGGTCTTGAGCGGGGTAATCAGGAGTGCCTTCGAACAGAAAAGCGGTTATGCCTAAGCTCAGGGGGGCGTAAACGTTGTAGGTGTGTCCTGTAATCCAGCCGATGTCGGCAACGCACCAGTAAATGTCTTCGTCAGTTGGGTTAAATGCCCATTTAAGGGTCCAGTAAGCCCAAACCAAGTATCCGCCTGTACCATGTTGAACGCCCTTGGGTTTGCCTGTGGTTCCAGACGTGTAAAGGATGAACAGGGGGTCGGTTGCTTGCATCTTTTCAGGTTCAACATATGCGTTTGCGCCAGCTTGTGTTAAAACGTCATCATACCAGAAGTCTCTGCCCTCTTGCATCTGGACTTGTTGACCTGTGCGTTTGACGACGATTACTTTTTCTACGGAGGGTGTAGTTTTGAGGGCGCGGTCAGCGTTGTCTTTGATGGCGATTGGTTTGCCTCTGCGGAAGGAGCCGTCGGCGGTTAAGAGAACTTTGGCGCCTGAATCATTAACGCGGTCCGCTAGGGCTTCGGCGCTAAATCCACTAAAGACGACAGCGTGAACCACTCCGAGGCGTGCCGCTGCAAGCAGGGTTATGGGGAGTTCAGGTATTACTGGAAGGTAAACAGCAATACGGTCGCCTTTTTTGAGTCCGAAGTCTTGGAGAACTTTGGCTAGTTTGTTAACTTCTCGGTAAAGTTGGTAGTAAGTGTAGGTTTTGACTTCTCCAAGTTCGCCTTCCCAGATGTAGGCAAGTTTGTTTTTTTTGGCAGTTTTCACGTGCCTGTCTAGGGTGTTGTAGGAAGCGTTCAGTTCGGCGCCGTTGAACCACTTGTAGAAGGGCGGGTTTGAATCATCAAGGGCTTTTTCGGCGGGTTTAAACCAGTCTATGGCCTTTGCTTTTTCTGCCCAGAACGCTTGAGGATCCTTTAAGGATTGTTCCCAAATCTGCTTCCGTTTTTCTCCGGAAGTGATTGTTTCAGAGCTTGGAGAATATTTTTCGTTAAATGGTAAGCTAGCTTCTGACATTTCTTTTCCATCCGAATTTGGCTGGACAACGTTGAGATTTAAAGAATATAAGCTTTATTGGTTTTTGATTCTATTGACACCCCCTTTGAGTAGGAGTGCACCACAGCGGTTAAACTACTCAAACGCAAGCGGTGTTCTTTGTTTGATGTTGTGTCCGTACAGTCACATACCCTTAAAACGAGACCGCGAGTCTAGAAATAAACGGTACTAAGTTTTAGGAGGTGTGATTTAAATGTCTGACAAAAACATAGATGTGACGGAGCGGATGCAGAAAATCGGCGAGACAATCACCGAGTACCGAGAAAAACTGGTTTCTACTTTTAAGGACATGGAGGTCGACGTTAAGGATTGGCATTTTGCAGTTGGCAAAACTGAGAACGAATATACAGTGGAGGTTAACATAAAGATCGGCATAAAACCGAAGAAAGAGTAGAGGCAGAGGATAACCAAACGCCGATTCTTCGCCAGCATCTTACACTCGAAGAACCTTTTTCTTCATGATTCTCGGGTTGAATACTTTTGCCTTGTATCTGTATTTTTTGTTGTGTTCAGGCAGATTTTGAACTTTTTTATTTCGGTTTATTTTTCTGTCAAGCGCAGTACAGAATGCGATCAGTGTTTTTCAGTTGGCGGTCTGGAAATCTTACTGACAAACCTTTTCATCTTTTAGGGTATTTCGTCTGTACTACACGCGTGTTGTGGCTGCGGTTATGCGAAGTGTAACCTTCTGGTTGCCGATTAAAGTTGGCTACATCATTATTCAAGTGGTTGGGCACAGCAGTTGTTGAAGGTTGAAGTTCGCCAGAAAAATGAGGCTAAACAAAAAAGGAAACCGATGCGCACATTGAAATGGAGACAGAAGGATAGCTATATTGGGAGTTTGAGGTTTAACTTTAGGGAGGTTGCCACCAAAACAGATAAAAACACGGGGGGCGTCCATGAAAATGGCAATCGGTGAAAATGATGCCTGCTGAAGTAACTAACGTAGAAAAATTCGTCGAAATGAGCGCAAACGCCAAGTTCTGCGCGGTTAAAAGGCTGAAAGGCTCGGTTAAGTTGAAGCTTCGCACGCCAAGCACTTTGTACACGTTGAAGGTTGAATCTGGAAGAGCAGAGGAAACCATCAAGAAGCTTAAGTGTGAAATTAAGGAAGTTTAGCTTTTCTTCGCCACTTTGTGGCATCTTTTAAATTCTATTTTTACGCAGCAGTTTTTTTGTAAGAAGTTTTTGTTGTGTTGCATTTTTGAATGTGGGAGAGATTTGGGAAAAAATTCGTAACTCATAAAAACACTCCTTTACGCCTATATAGATAGTGGGTGATGAAAATGAAGAAAATTGCCCTTTCCGCGTTTATATTGACACTTTTGGTTGCCTCAACAGCTGCTAGTGTTTTTGCGCAGCCTCAAGCTGTGCCAGGGGTTTATGTGGGGGACACATTCACGTATCAATCCATCTACTATTGGAACTCTACAAACCCCAACGATGTTGTGCCGGCATACTTAGCAGCCCAAAATGAATCCACACTGCAGGTCACTGTGCAGCAGGTTGCAGGGTCTACTGCGGTTGTTGAAGAGGTTTTTACGTACAAGAATGGGTCACAGGTGTCTACTACTGAAACAGACGAAGTTAACAGCGGAATCACGGGGACGGTGCTGCTTTACGCGGCGAACTTGACGGCGGGCAGCTTGCTTTTTCCAGGGTCAGAGTTGCCTTATGTTATAAATGGCACAAGTTTTCGCGACTTCGCAGGTGAAGCCCGACAAGTGAATCATATCGAGGTGAACAACACCGGCGGGGAAGACACAGCATATAGCTACATGGACCTTTACTTTGATAAACAAACAGGCGTTCTTATCGAATACTACTTGACCAAAGTCTACACAGAACTGCCAACCCAAACCACAACACAACACCTTGTTCTGCAGGACTCCAACGTGTGGACAATACCCGAGTTTCCAGCCGCACTAATGGTGCCACTGTTTTTAGCAGCCTCAGCTGCGGGTTTAACGCTGGCAGTAGTTCAGAGAAAGCGCAGGGCAAGAGATGCCCCAGCAGCTTAACCTGCATATCCGTTAACGAGTCAGGTTAACCACCGTTTGCAAAAAGAATCCGCTTTCAGTTTTTTGAGATTCGGGCTGCTTTTCTGGTTTAGCGTTCAATTTTTGCTTCGTTAACGTTTTTAAATGGGCAGAAAAGGCGGCGTTTGGTCAGGGGCGGCGGCTTTTGACTGAGCCAAAAGCGTAACATAACCAGCCATAATGCATGTAGTAAGAATTCATATAGTTTTAAAGAAGGTGCACTCATAATTTTGGATGTGCCTCAAATGCGACCATCCGCCCGCGCCAAACGAGCCTTAACGCCAATCTTGGCTACGTTACTTATAATTGTGATAGCGGTAGCTGCAACCGCCGTAACCTACGCGTGGATTTCGACCAGTGTAGAAAACGCTACCGAGCAGGCGGGAGTGTTCCTGTTTGAAGCAAACGTAGCTTTCCCCACCCCAGACACCATAACCTTAGATATTGGAAACTCGGGAACCTCCGACGCACAGATTCTCGCCGTTTATGTAGCGGATTCGTCGTCAAATTTTGAAAGCCAAACTTTGTCTGCTGCGATTCCGGTTCCGGCAGAAGAAATAATCAGTTTCAACATAACTTATCCTTGGACTGAGGAAGGCACATACAAGTTCAAGGTACTGTCCACTGCGGGACAA
Source organism: Candidatus Bathyarchaeia archaeon (assembly GCA_041447175.1). Classification (NCBI taxonomy): domain Archaea; kingdom Thermoproteati; phylum Candidatus Bathyarchaeota; class Bathyarchaeia (SeqCode); species Bathyarchaeia archaeon. Next base: position 1,345,247 of record CP166960.1, read on the forward strand.
CAAGCATTAACATATGTTGCCAAGGCACCCGCAGAGCCAATGGACACTGGGTCGCCCACGAGTCCCCCGACACCTACACCTTCACCTACGCCCACTCCAACCCCAACGCCCACTCCAACACCTACAGCAACCCCAACGTCTACGCCATCACCGACTCCTACACCTACGCCAACCCCAACACCAACTCCGACGCCTACACCTACACCATCACCGACACCAACGCCTACTCCTACCCCTACGTCCACCCCAACTCCAACGCCCACCCCGACGCCAACCTTAACATCAAACCCGAACAAACCAGTAAACATCAAGTTCACAGCGGAGGGATTGAAAAACTTCTCAGGCGGAACCATAGTCACCATTGACGGCACACCCTACGACTACTATGACTTGCCTTGGACAACTTTCAAGTGGGTTCCAGGAACGACCCACAAAGTGGAAGCATCAACGCCTCTTAAAGGCTGGGATGACAACATCTTCAGGTTCGTCAGTTGGACCAACGGTAACGGACTGAAAGAGGTTTCAGGAACTTTTACAGTACCCGAAAAAGACACAACAGTCACAGTAAACTACGAGCAGACAACCGTAACCATAAACTTCGCGACAACAGAGATGTCTAAACTAAGCGGCGGAATAGTCCTTGTAATCGATGAAGTAGGATACGACTACTGGGATTTACCCTCAACTTATTTCATATGGGAAAAAGGAACAACCCACACTGTAACAGCCGTAACACCACTCTTAGGCTGGAACCACCTTATCTATACCTTCTCCAGCTGGACCAACGGCAACGGACTAGAAAAGGCCTCAGGAACATACAAGACACCGGACACAGACGCTAACGTTATAGCAAACTATGACTCAAGCAAATAATGTGAAGAAGGAGAAAAAGGTTCGTTCACCTTTTTACATCAATCAACAGATTTCCCGTTACAGGTTTGGATCGTTGCACAGTAAGCATAGACCAACTAGCTGCAAAAGCACCCTGCTTAGCACTCAAAGCGGTGTCGCCGCCGGCAATGACAACCACATCGCCCTCCTTTGGGTCAAGATGCCCATGGATCAAACGGGCAGCATCAGGAAATGCCACTTCAATGTCTTCACTGACAGATTCAATACGCAAACGTCCGTCCTGAAAAACAACGACCACTGCACAAAGCGCACCCGCAGCAACTGCCATGTCACGCTGTTCAATGCCTGACCTTACTTTGCTGTTGCATCCTCGCACCAGAAAAGCAAAATTGAAGTCGTACCCAGACAGCTCTGACCGCAAAAACGCCACCCGTTTAGGAAAAAACCTCTCCAGTTCTCTCCAAATATGTAAACCTTCCACGGTTAGTACGCAACCGGCTCTGGAAATGCCCATCAAACCTGCATTGACTAACCTTTGTACTATAGTGCGGATGGCGCCTTCGCCGACAGCTATCTGTTCTGCAAGGCGGTTACGTCCGATTCTTCCTTTTGACATGAACTCCAAGGCACAAAACAAGTGGAAAACTCCAAAGGATAAAGGAGGACCGGGAGCTTTCACTTCCACTAAGCGTTCAAGGAACTGTTTTAGTGCAGTCCCTGTGTTACTTTCGTCTCCATACATTTTTTGTGTCACCTCCCAAGATTTTAAACACTGGTTTTCTTTAGCACAAACACGCTTGCCGCAAAGAAAGCCACACCAAAGCCTATCAGCAACACATAGGATAGCCAAGGGAAAGCTTGACCTAAACCGGCTGCACGCAAGGTTTGACTCGCTGGAGTAAGGGGCAAGATGTAGAGCACCCATTTAGCGGCTTCAGGCATTGCATCTAAGGAGAAGAAGGTACCGCAAAGAAAAGTCATCGGCAGAATCACTAGACTGTTGAAGGTGCTCATGCCCTGATGCGAGTTTATCACCAACGCCACCAGCACACCAAACAGTGCAAACACAAAGCACGCCGTAAACAGACTCAGCAGAAAGACGGGGCTGACGATTATGGAGGGTTCAAGAAACAGCCCCACAAGCAGGATTGCCAAGGAGCTTATTAGCCCACGCACTACTCCAATCAAAGCTTTTCCAGTAACAATGGAATACAGGCTAACAGGCGACATCAGCAGTTCGTCGAAGCTTTTGTAGAAGAACCGGTCCACTTGAAGCTTGGAGGAGGCTCCGCTGAAACTGGTCGAAAAAGCCGTCAACGCAACAATGCCAGGGATAACGAACGCTAAGTAGCTGACGCCTTCAAAGCTGACGTCGCGTCCCAACCCGTAGCCAAAAGCCACCAGGTACAAAAGAGGCTGAATTAGGCTGGTGGCAACTACTGCGCGCCAGTGCCGCTTCAGATTTCGCAAATCCATCCACAAAACAGAATAAACATCACTAAGGGCAGTCAGCATTATGCGTCACCTACTCTTTGACCTGTTAACTCTACAAAGACATCTTCCAAGTTTGAGTCACGGATAGTCACGATTTTTGCCTCCGACCCCAAAGTCTGCACGTAAACATTGGCGCTGGCGCGGTCGGCAAAATACTTGTAACACGTCTCTTTGCCCACAAGGGATTCCACTGCAACCAACCCCAACTTTTCACGCAACGCCAACGGTGTATCCAACGCTATCAGTTGCCCATGATGCATGATACCTACGCGGTTGCAGAGGGCTTCAGCTTCCTCGATGTAGTGGGTTGTGAGGAAAATTGTGGTGCCATCCAGATTCAGGCGGCGCACCAAATCCCAAAGGCGACGTCGCCCTTGAGCATCCAGCCCTACTGTGGGTTCATCCAAAAACAGCACCTTCGGGTCATGCAGCAGAGAACTGACGATAGCGGCTCGTTTTTTCATGCCCCCCGAAAGCGTGTCAACCATGCGGTCAGCGTATTCGGTAAGCTCAACGTACTCAAGCAGCTCTTTGATACGGCGTTTCCGCTCTGCCCCACCCAAATGATGCAGGCGCGCATGGAACTCCATGTTTTCGCGTATGGTTAAATCGCGGTCTAAACTCAGGTGCTGCTGAGCTACGCCAATTACTTTTTTTACTTTGTCAGCCTTGCTCACCACGTCGTAGCCGTCTATCTGCACCGAACCAGACGTGGGTTTAGTGAGGGTAGTCATGACACGTATGGTGGTGGTTTTACCTGCACCGTTAGGTCCTAGGAAACCAAAAATTTCTCCTGAACGAACAGTCAAATCTAAGTTGTTGACGGCGTTTAATTTGCCGTAGGTTTTGGTTAGTTTTTCAGCGACTATGAATTCACTCAACTTCATCTCTCTCCCTTGTTTAAGTTGGGTTTTTTATGCCATCATGCTTTTTGAGTGCCTCAGCAACCGCAATTTTGGTTGTGGAGCCAATTAACTCGCCAATTTTGGTGTGCCCACTTGCCAACATGAGCGGTTTACCAAGTTTACCTGAAGCAACAATAACATTGTCGGTTCCGGTACCTGTTGCTTGGTTATTGCTGTAGGTACTTTGCACATCTAAATCTTGAAGGGCTGCGGTTTTGGCTTCGGTTGCCGTTATGACAGCACGCGCCATGGCACCTCCGCGTAAAGCAGCGTTGGTAAGAAGAATGACGTTTATTGTTCCTGCTCCAACAAATTTGCCGTTTCGCTCCACATAAGACGCCACATCCACGCCGGTTCGCAAAGCGTTGCCCTTTGCTCCTGCGGTGGCTAAACAGCAAACTGTTAATTCTTCATAGGTTTTTTCGCAGACTGCTAAGTTATCCATATCCACGCCTGTCCCCAAAAACGCAATAGACCGAGGAAGGATGCCCAAGGTTAAAGGGAAATCGTGTTTGTATGCACGGAAATTTTGCATTGTGTATTCGGAGAGTTTCAGTGGAGTGTAAGTGTTGCCGATGTAGGGCACTTTTTTGTAGCCGTCCAAAGTAGAAAGCACCCTGCGTGGCTCGCCAAAGCTGACAAGTAAAGTGTTTAGCCGAAAGCCCTTGTAGATGTGGTAGATTACTTTGGCGTCCACGTCCGTTAACGATGTTTTGATTTCTTTTTCACTCAATTTTTCGTTATAGTTATTCATTTTTTGGTCCAGTCCTTGTTATTTTCTTTTTTTCGCCTGACCTCCCAGTAAGCCCTCGACTTGCTGGGGAAGCGACGGTCGTTGTTGTTTCTTGATGTTCTCAGTAGCCAGTCACAGCCCGTGTTCAACGGTCACCTGCAACCCTTCAATTGTGTTATACTGCGCAGGGTTAACGTCTTTGAGACAATGCCATCGCCGACGGTCGTTGACCGTGCTAGGGCAAGGATAGAGGGCACAGTCTCTGTGGGAAATGGGGTGAAAGCTGCCCTGAGTTGCGTCATGACGTTCTTTCCGTTATGCATAGTTAACTGCAAGTTGAGCGTGCGACCGCAGTTTTCTTGCCTCAATTGCTTGGGACGTTAAGGGTAAAACCTGAGGACGCCCCAAAATTGAACTGGTTACTTTACAGCTGATGCCGTAAACCGCGTCAATGTTTTCTTCTGTTAATACCTCTTCAGGGGTGCCTAACGCGAAAATCTGTCCATGCCGCAACATCACCATTCGGTCGGAGAAACGGCTAGCCAAGTTCAAGTCGTGTATAGAAACGATAACTGAACGGTCATTGGTTTGAGTTAAGCTCTTGAGCATGCACAGAATCTCAAGTTGATGCTTTATATCAAGAGAGCTTGTGGGTTCGTCCAAAAGCAGAAACTGTGGCTGCTGAGCAAGGGCACGCGCCATGATGACTTTTTGTTGTTCACCGCCGCTGAGCTCACTGAAGTGCCGCATTGCTAACTCGCCGATTCCCAGAAAATCCAGTACTTCTGCAACTATCTCATTGTCTCGTTCGCTTAGGTTCCAGTGGATGTAGGGTTTTCTTCCCATCAACACGACATCGAAAACGGTGAAAGCAAACGCGCTTGTGGAGTTCTGAGGAACATACCCCATTATTTTAGAGAGCTCTTTTAGGCTGAGCTTCGTCGAGTCCTGCCCGTCAATTAGCACTGTGTTTTGCGTGGTTTTCAAGATGCGGTTTATGCATTTCAGCAGGGTGCTTTTGCCAGAGCCGTTTGGCCCTACGATGCTCAAAATTTCTCCGGGTTTCACCTCTATTTCGATTTCTTTTAAGACTTGAAATCCAGCGTAGCTGAACGAAAGTTTATTTATTTCAAGTTTCATCGCCAACTTTGCCTCCTTTTACTTACTAATATATAAATGAAGAATGGGACACCCAACAGCGAAGTCACAATTCCAACGGGTAACTCCGCGGGTTGAAGAATCAGCCTACCCACAGTGTCGGAGCATAAAAGCAAAACCGCACCAATCAAGGCGGCTGAGGGGATAAGGAATCGGTGGTCGCTTCCAATCAGCATTCGGGCAATGTGGGGTGAAATTAAGCAGACAAACCCGATGACTCCTGTGAAAGCGATTATTGTGGCAGTTGCCAAAGTCTCTAAAACCATGGTTATCGCGAGGACTCGTTTGGAGTTGACGCCTAGACTGGTCGCCACATCCTCGCCCATGCTTAAAACGTTGATGTTCCAAGATTGAAACACCATAAGAACCACCGTAATCACCACAATGGGTACAACAATCATGATGCTTTCCCAAGTTGCCGAGTTGAGTCCACCCATGAGCCAGAAAACCACCGCCCGCACGGCTTCATGTTCGGGGGCAATGTACTGAATGAGGGAGAGCAAAGCAGAGAACAGAAAACCTATAGCGACACCCGCCAAAATTATGGTTTCTGTCGATATGCCCCTTAAGCGGGCAATTCCATAAACAAGCAGCATAGCAAGCATGCTGAAAACAAAGGCGTTAGCAATAACCAAGTAGTTGCCGATTCCGGCAATGACGCCCACGCCGAAAACGATGGCTAGAGCGGCGCCAAACCCTGCGGCTGAAGAAATCCCCAGAATGTAGGAGGAAACAAGGGGATTGCGCAACACACCTTGCATTGTTGCCCCTGAAGCGGCAAGACCAGCTCCAGCGATAATTGCCAAAGCGATGCGGGGAAGCCGCAGGTCCATGATGATGGTTTGCGTAAGGCGGGTTCCAGGGTTGATTCCTAGGGTTGGGAAAAGCTTTGCGAAGATAACATGCATAGCCTCGTTGAAGCGTGGAGAACCAGCGCCGAGGCTAACTGAAACAACAATAGCTACAATTAAAGCTAAAAAGATGGAAACTATGGCAAGAATTTTGCGTTTCTTGCCTTTCTTGTAGAGGCTGTTTAGTTCAGCGGCTGTTGTCATGGGTATGCGTACACTCCTGAGATGTCAGCTCCGAAAAACTTTTGATTCACTTCCGAATTTAATGCTGCAGGGTCGATGTCTGCGAATAGGGTGGGCTGACACCATTTAGCCCAGTAGAGGTAGCCGACCACACAGCGGATTCCACCTCGTGCAACCCAATCGCAGACGTAGACCTTCCCGTTTTTGATGGCGTCAATATCACCCAAAGCTGGACGGTTCAGAATTGAGTCCCGAATAGCTATGAAGTCTGCTTCAACATGGTCAGGGCTGCTAACCATGTAAATTATGACTTCAGGGTTTTGCTCAACAACGAATTCCGCGCTCAGCACAGGAGCATATTCCGTCTGGTTTTCCGCAATGTTGATTCCGCCTGCTTGGTCTAAGCCAGGAGTCACAAAAGTGTTGTAGGGCTCATACCATTCAAGCATCACACGCGGTTTCTGGTCTGCAGTCAAGTCCACTAGGCGAGTTTTGACCAACTCGTTGTAGTGTTGCACGTATTCAACGTATTCTTGGGCGATGTCTTGGCTGCCAACAATTGAAGCCATCGTGCTGACAAGTTTACAGCTGAAGTCAATCACAGTCTCATTGGAGTGCGCAGTCGGCTCTGGGTCTGAGGGGTCCGCGATAAAGATGGGTACACCTGAGTCTCGCAGTTGATTCATGAGCACCTCGTTGTAGGGCAACATGGAGTCCGCAAACAAAATGTCAGGCTGCAACTCCAAAATCATCTCCACGTTGGGCAAATATGAGTTATCGGCAACGGCTGGGATTTCAAGAACTGAAGGGGGAAGGGTTGAGCTCTTGTCGCGTCCAACAAGTTTGTCTTCACAGTTGAGGGCGCATAGAATCTCGGTTAAGCCGGAGTTTATGCTGACGATGCGTTCAATTGGTTGGTTCAGCGTCATTTGGGTGCCTGCGCCATCGGTGACGGTGATGATTTCGGGGTAGGCGAAGGTGTTGTTTATGGTTACGCCGTAGAATTTCTGAATCATTTCTGCGTGTACTTCGGAGGGGTTAATGTCCGCGAAGAGGGTGGGGTGGAACCATTTTGCTAGGTAAAGCAAGCCTATGGCGCGGCGGCTGACTAGAGCGGTGTTTTTGATGATGTAGACTTTGCCGTCTTGGACTGCTTTGACTTCGTCCATGCCGGCGCGGTTCATGATGTTGCTTTGCAAAGTTGTGAAGTCTGAGAATTCTTCTCCGTCAAGGTAGGTGGACATGCGTAGGATTATGTCGGGGTTTTCGCCCAGGACGTATTCTGCGCTCATTTGGGGATTTTCTGTTGTGGCTGTTTCGGCGACGTTAATTCCACCTGCGGTGACAATCATTTCGTCGTAGGTGGAGTTTGGTCCTGAACTGAACCAGTCCATGTACCATTCAAAGAAGACGGTGGGTTTTTCTTCGCGTGTTAGGTTGGCAACTCGTTCCGTGACCAGATTCTCGTAGTACGTCTCGAAGGCGATGAGTTCTGCGGCTTTGTCTTCCGCTTCCAAGATTACGCCCAAGTTTTGTATGAACGAGTTGCGCCGTGGCGCCATGGACATTTCAATCATTACGGGTATGCCTGCGTTGCGGAACATGTCTTGGATTTCATCAGAGAGACCTTCATCGGCAATGACCAAGTCAGGCTCTAATTCAAGAACGAGTTCGGGGCTGACGCTAAAAGAGGTCTCGGCGACCACAGGCAAATCCAGCACGGATTGAGGCACAATGGCTTCTTCGTCGCTGGAAAGTTCGCTGCGTCCCGCGATTTGGTCTTGGCAGCCTAAAGCACAGATGAGGTCGGTGCCATCGATAGCCACTATACGTGTTAATGGAAGGGTCAACTCGATGGAGGTTCCGAGTTTGTCAACTACTGTTACGGTTTTTGGTTCGGGTGTAGGTGTTGGCGTTGGGGTAGGCGTTGCGGTTGGTGACGCTGTTGGTGTGGGGCTAGAAGTTGTGGTTGGAGTGGGTGATTGGGTGGTTGTTGGTGAGGGAGATGGTGAGGCGGTTGGAGAAGGTGAAGCGGAAGCAGTTGGGCTAGCAGTGGGTGCTACGGTGGGAGTAGCGGTTGGGGTAGCCGTTTGTGTTGGGGTAGGTGTTGAGGTGGGGGTTGGAGAGGGCGAGGGGGAAGATTCGGGAGAGGTGCTGAGAAGGGTGTATGACCCGTAAGCGGCGACGCCGATTACTGCGGCGATAATTACAATAGCGATAATTGTAGTTGTTTTATTCATCGATATCACCTCCCCAGGTAATTGTTCCAAGTGATTTCTGGACCAGAATCTAAGTTGCTTCGAACTGCCGAAGCGATGGGGGCGGCGTTAAGCTCTTCTAACCGCAGATAGCGCCCTTTCATTTCGTCACAAATCTGCTTCACAAGCCCAAACGTCAGGAAACCTCTCTCGGTGTCGATGGCGATGGCTTTTACGCCTGCGTAGCCTATTTCGCGGGCTGCTGCTTTTGCTTCTTCGACTGGGTCGCCGCCTTTGAGAGGAACATTAGCGCGTCCGTCTGAAACCAACGCGATTAGGGGTATGGCTTCTTTGTCGCGTTGTAAGTGTTCTTTTATGGTTTCAAGCCCAAGGGTTAAGCCATGTGCCATAGGTGTCCTTCCACCGGTGGGTAACCCAGTGAGGAATCGTTGCGCAAGTTCTACGCTGTTAGTTGGAGGAAGCACAAGTTCGGCTGTGTCCCTGCGGAAAACAACCATACCCACACGGTCCCGCCGCTGATACGCATCAAGCAATAACGACAAAACTGCGCCTTTCGTGGCGGTCATGCGCTCCTCCGCAGCCATCGAGCCGCTGGCATCAACAACAAACATGATGAGGTTGCCGACTTTTCGTTCACGCACTTTTTGACGCAAATCCGTTTTCTCTATCAAAAAGCCCTCAACATCGCCCGAGGCTGCTTTGCGTTGGCACTGAAATGGCGCGGCAACTCTTAGAGTAGCGTCAAACGCCAAATCTGTAACTGCACCTTTGGGTACAGCTGCTGCAACGTAGCGTCCCGTTTTTGAGCCACTTAGGCTTTTAGAACGACGCCCTGCGCCACTACGTTGAACTTCATCCAAAATTGGTTCAGAAATAGGCTTGACCTGATAGGGAGCATCTGCCTCAAAAACTGGTTCAGGTGCTTCTTCATCTTCCGATTTCTGCTCTTGCTCTTGATTTTCAGGGTTGCTATCCTGAGGAGCATCGTTCTGTTGCTGGGGTGGAGGGGGAGATTGCTGCTGTTGTTGTTTGTCGTGGTTTTGGTCCCATTTCTCGATGCTTTCTTGAATCTGTTGCTGCTCCAGTTTGGGCTCCTCAAAGGGTTGCCGTCTGCGCCTGTGCGCTAAAGCCAACTCTGCGGCTTCCTTAACGTCCTCTTCGAGAACGTCAGTTCTGCTGTTGTAGGCGGCGATGGTGCAGGCAGTCTTGTAAATTGTGATGTCGGCGCGGTGTCCGTCTACAGCTAAGTCCGTGCAGATTTGGGTAATCAAATCCAGCATGTCATCGTTTAGCTTCACTTGAGGAAGCAACCGCGTGGCGTCTATGATTTTTTGGCGAATTTTCTCTTGATTTTCAAGTTGTGAAGTGATGAATTCTGTGGGGTTGTTTTCAAATGCGATTCGTCGCCGTACGATTTCGGCTCTTGCCTCGCGGTAGGGAATTCCTTTAACTTCCACGGAGAGGGCGAAGCGGTCCAGTAGTTGAGGGCGGAGTTCGCCTTCTTCGGGGTTCATTGTGCCGACGAGAACAAATTCTGAGGGGTGAATAAATGAGACGCCTTCGCGTTCTACGTAGTTTACGCCCATGGCTGCGGCGTCAAGCAATACGTCGACTAAGTGGTCGTCGAGCAGGTTAACTTCGTCGATGTAGAGGATGTTTCGGTTTGCTGCGGCGAGTATGCCGGGTTCGAAATGTTTTTCGCCTGTTTTGATGGCTTTCTCGATGTCTAAGGTTCCGACGAGGCGGTCTTCAGTGGCTCCTACGGGTAAGTCTACGACGGAGACTGCACGTTTCTCTGTTGAGAGTTGTATACCTTGGGTTACTTTAGCACTGCAGGCACTGCAAAGGTCTTTTGGGCGTTGGGGGTCGCAGTGAAAGGGGCAGTCTGAGACGACTTGAACTTCGGGTAGTAAGTTAGCCAAGGCGCGGACGGCTAAGGATTTGCCTGTGCCTTTTTCGCCTCGCAGAAGAACTCCGCCTATTTTTGGGTTAATTACGTTTAGGATTAGGGCGAGTTTCATTTTTTCTTGGCCGACAATTGCGCTGAAGGGGTATGTTGTTTTGTTTCGCCAGTGCATGGGCTTTTTACCTCGCATGGTTGGATTATCCAACTATCACGCGGACTATGTAACTCGCTTTTTAATATAAACCTTAGTTTAACCATAGTTAATAACAAGTTGAACAACAAGAGGTTAAGAAAAAAGCAAAAAACACTCACAAACCCACCAAAGAAAACATATAAAACCCGACAAGGCTGGATTATCCACAAAAACAGCAGAGGACCAAAAATGGACTTAGTCATAGGCGCCGAAAAGACTCACGGTTGCGATCCCGTTGCATACCTCAAAGAAAAAAAACGAACTTTCGTTGTCGTGGACAAAAACTCCAACTCACCAATCATAAAAAAACACAACCTGCAAAAAGTGGACAAGATAAGCGGAGAAGGCAAGTTTTTTGTCCAAGGCGATGTACCCAAAGCTCTCGCTCTTTTGGAAGAGCTAAAACCAGAACACGTGTTTGCCACTTCGCCGGTACATATCGTCGCCGAGTTCGCAAAAACTAAGTTCAAGTTGGAACGGTGGGACGAAGCAATAAGTCCGATTCTGCCCTATTTGCCTGCAGGGTTGATTTTCCGGGTAGGAAAAGGCGAATTAGTGCTCAGCTTCAACCGAGACAAAGACTGCATTAAAAACTGTGAAGCCCCCGAAGTATTCACCCAAGAACAGCTCAGTAAGAGCTGCCCAGTAGGCCGCATTCGTCCCTGTACAATGGACCAACTGATGCGTTATGCCTGTCCAGAAGGGGTTATCCTGTTTAGCCACAGCATGATGCCAGGTTTGGGTGCATTTAAGGGTGAAGAAATTCTTGAGTTCTTCGAGTGGGCAAAAAACAAGCAAAAGTTTGTTGTTGGAACTTCATGTAATTGTCACGGCGTTTTCTGGGGATTCAAAAGAAGCGAAGAATGAAGCTGGAAAATTAGTTTGCCGCTGGGGCTAGGGTGGACCAGACCGTAGCCCCAACGGGTCTTGCTGACAGACGGCTTTCTACGATGGGCACGTTTGGAAGCCAAACCGTGACCTCAACGGAAACAGAGAGACCGACTGAGTCTCTGTACACGATTTGACTTATGGATGGATAATCCATCCAAGTATTTAAAACCTCCTTTAACTCAAGTTAAATTCAGGTTGAACACACTCGAAACGAAAAACACACCCTCAACAGGACGAGCACGCCCAATAACGGGCTAACGCCACCAGTGCATCTTCAAAAAGATGCTTATCAGGCACCACATCAACTTTAATTCCTAACTCAAGCAAAGTCTTTGCGGTCACGGGACCAATAGCAACCACAACAGCTTCACGATTTAACAGTTCAACAAAGTATAGCACCGATGCCCCCGCATTCACCATATCCAACAGGTTCCTAACACACATTGAACTGCCAAAGACAATGGCGTCAACACGCCTTGCCGACAAATCAGCCAAAAACCGCACCGCCAAGCCATCGTCACCTGGAAGAGCAGACTCGTACACGTAAACCTCCTCCACAAACGCCCCAAGCATAACCAGTGCCTCATTTAAAGCTGGGCTTGCTGCAGAAGTGCGAGGAATACACACACGTTTACCCTTAACGCCGCGAAGCTTAAGAAGCTCCAAAACGCCCTCTGAAGTATAAGTTGAAGGAACAGCGTCAACCCTAATTCCGTTGGCTTGAAGTTCCTGCGCAGTCCGTGGACCAACCGCAACAACCCAACACTCACTAAGCCCAGCTTTCAGCCCGGTTAGCTTTTTCATACGCTGTGCAGCATCCCGAATGTGGGTTACACCGTTGACGCTCATGAAAATGACATAGTCAAATTTGCGCTCCGTTAGAGCATCAATAACGTTTTTTGTGGGGACATCGTTGTTGGGGGTCCTAATTTCTATTGTAGGCAGAAAGTAGGGTACGCCACCCATTTCCCGTATAATTGTGGCTTCTTTTTCTGCCTGCCCACGTGGTCGAGTTATGGCTATGGTTTTTCCTTTTAGGGTTAGGTGGGGTTGAACCATGAAAGTTTCCTGCCTAAATTAACTACTTTGCCAACAACGATAACTGCTGGGGGCTGCACTTTTTGCGTTTGCGCCTCTTTTGCAATTGATTCAAGGGTACCCAAAACGGTTCGCTGGCGTTTAGAAGTTCCCCGCTCAATGATAGCTACAGGTGTGGATGAATCTAAGCCGCCCTCCAGCAGCGTCTGGGTTGTGGATGGTAAGGATTCGATGCCCATGAGAATCACAATCGTATCAACCGCCCCTGCCAGCTGACTCCAGTTAACAACTCTCGCATCTTCGCCCGCTTGATGCCCTGTAACGATGGCAACCGAAGAAGCAAAATCCCGATGCGTAAGCGGAATCCCAGCGTACATAGGCGCAACAACAGCCGAAGAAACACCAGGAACCACCTCAAAAACGACATGGTTTTCTGCCAAAGCTTCCGCTTCCTCGCCGCCCCTGCCAAAAATAAAAGGGTCCCCACCCTTCAACCGAACAACGTTCCGCCCAGCCAGCGCCTTCTCAACCAGCAAAGCAGTGATTTTTTCCTGCGGCACCACATGATTACCTGCCTCTTTACCGACATAGATTTTTTCTGCGCTATCGGGGATGAGGCTGATGATTTCTTCGCTGACCAGTCGGTCATAAATGACGACTTCGGCAGTTTGTAACAGTTCAGCGGCCTTAAGCGTCAAAAGTTTTGGGTCGCCTGACCCAGCGCCGACCAAGAAAACTTTACCAATCACCATATTTTTCTCTCCATTGCAACTCAATCTTTTTGGCACCCTGCTTTTCGAGGCTTGCCGCCACGGTTTTGCCCAATTGTTCGGCTTCATTGATTTTTCCTGAGGCAAACGCTTCAATTTTGCTTTGCCCATCCAAAGTGAACATGACACCGCGAAGCGACAGCCCAGTTTCGCTTGCTACGCCAACGGCGCCTATGGGAACGCGGCAGCCTCCGCCAAGCTGCAGCATGAGGGTGCGTTCAGCGGTTACTTCCGCCCGTGTCTGCCAGTGCTCAACAGTCTGCAGAAACTTTATGGTTGGGGAGTCATCTCTTCGGGCGACTACGGCTAAAGCGCCCTGCCCTGGAGCCGACGGAAACAGACTCAACGGAAACCGCTCAGAAATCCTGACTGCCAGCCCCATCCGTTGAAGCCCCGCCTCTGCCACGATAACGCCGTCAACTTCGCCACTTTCAACTTTACGTATGCGGGTGTCAACATTGCCTCGGATGGGTTGAACTTCAAGGTCGGGGCGTAAAAGTTTGACTTGAGCAAGTCTTCGGAGGCTTCCTGTGCCAATAACTGCACCTCTTTTGAGCTCGTTGAAGTGAAGGCGGTCTTTGGATATGAGCACATCACATGGTGAAGCCCGCTTGGGTACTGCTGCAACAACTGTGCCGGCTGCCTCCACCGTGGGGACATCTTTAAGGCTGGAAACAGCAAAGTCAACCTCTCCGTCAATAAGTGCTTGGTCGATTTCTTTTTCGAAAATGCCTCGGCTGTCTATGGTGAAGAGGGGTTTAGCGTTTTCTGTGTCACCCAACGTTTTAATTATTTTTAGGTCAAACTCCACATCTGGATGAGCCCGTTTGAGTTCTTCTAGGAACTGCTCAGTTTGCATCTTTGAGAGTTTGCTGCCTCGGGTGCCAACGGTAAACTTCATTTTAGTTGCTCCCATCGGTTTTTGATGCTGCATGCAATGCTTTGTCAAATGCGGCGATTGTGGAGTTTAAGTCGTCTGGAGTGTGAGCTGTGGAAAGGAAACAGGTTTCAAATTGGGCAGGCGGAATAAACACGCCTTGCCGTAGTAGTTCACAGAAGTACGCGTGGAATTTTTGGACGTTTGAGGATTTTGCGGTTGTCATGTCGTAGACGGGTTGGGCGGTGAAGAATATCTGAAACATTGATGCAAGGTTGTAGACCTGCGCGTCTGTGTGGTAGTTAGCCGCTGAATCTACAAGGGCGCTTTTTAATTCAGAGCAGCCTTTTTCCAGCGCAGGATATACCTCTTGGTGGTTATGCTTCAGGAGAGACAGAAGGGCGGTTCCTGCAGAAACTGAAATGGGGTTGCCGCTAAAAGTTCCGGCTTGGTAAACTTGTCCTGCAGGAGAAATGTTCTGCATGATTTCTTTTTTGCCCCCAAAAGCAGCAAGTGGAAAGCCGCCGCCAAGCACTTTTCCAAGGGTTGTCAGGTCCGGTTTTATGTTAAAGTATTCTTGGGCGCCTCCAAGTGCGAGCCTAAAGCCGGTAATGATTTCGTCAAAAATCAAAACTGCCCCATTTTCCCGAGTTATTTTTCTTAGGTAAGTTAAGTAGTCTCGGTTGGGCAGAATCAACCCTGCGTTGCCCATGACTGGCTCAGTGATGACTGCAGCTATTTGGTCGCCTTCCCGCCTAAATACCTCTTCCAATGCCTCGCAGCTGTTGTAGGGTAAAACGAGGGTGTTTTGGGTGGTTTCCTCTGGGACGCCAAGTGAAGTGGGAACCCCAAGAGTTGCCGCTCCTGAACCTGCTTTCACAAGAACGTTGTCATGGGAGCCGTGGAAGCAGCCTTCAAACTTGACAATTTTCTTTCTTTGGGTGAAGCCGCGGGCTGCTCTGATTGCGTGCATGGTTGCTTCGGTTCCTGTGTTAACAAGCCGCAACATCTCCAAACTTGGATAAAGGGTTTGAAGCTGTTCTGCAAAGGCAATTTCCTGCTCAGTTGGGACGCCGTAAATTGTTCCCTTCAGCAACTGCTCTTTAACTGCGTTTGCAATTTCGGGGTTTGCGTGTCCAAGTAACAAGGCGCCATAGGACATGCAGTAGTCTAAGTAGGGTTCCGCGTCTGCGCCGTAAAGTCGTGAACCTTGGGCGTGAGTGACAAAGAACGGGTTTGGCTGGAAGGCACGAACCGGGCTGTTTACGCCTCCCGAGAGAACTTTTTTGGCACGCTCAAACAGAGCCGCAGATTTGTTTTGCCTAACTATCGCTGCTGATTCAACCATGTCTTCACATCCTTAGCAAAATAGGTTATTATGAGGTCAGCGCCAGCCCGTTTGAGTCCAGTTAGAACTTCAAGAGCCGCTGCTTTTTCGTCTATCCAACCGTTTTGTGCTGCAGCTTTAATCATTGCGTATTCGCCGCTCACGTTGTAGGCCGCAACAGGCACGTGGAATCTGGATTTGACTAGGCTAACTATGTCCATGTAGGCGAGGGCAGGCTTTACCATGATTATGTCGGCGCCTTCGTCGATGTCCAGTTCTGCTTCCCGCAAAGCCTCGCTTGGGTTGCCATAGCTCATTTGGTAGCTTTTTCGGTCGCCAAACTTGGGTGTGGAGTCGGCTGCTTCGCGGAAGGGTCCATAGAAGCTGGAGGAGTATTTTACGGCGTAGGACATTATGGCGGTTTGGTCAAACCCTGCATCGTCTAAGCCTTCGCGTATTGCTTGCACTTGTCCATCCATCATGGCGGAAGGCGCCACCATGTCAGCGCCCGCTTGGGCTTGGCTGACGGCAGTTTTCTGCAGAAGCGTCAATGTTTGGTCGTTTTCCACGTCGCCATCTTTGATTACTCCGCAGTGTCCGTGGCGGGTGTATTCGCAGAGGCAAACATCCGTAATTACGACCAACTCGTCTCCGAACGCGTTTTTGAGCCTGCGGGTTGCCTGCTGAACAATGCCGTCGTCTGCAAAAGCTCCTGAACCTGTCGCATCTTTTTTCGCGGGCACACCAAAAAGCATAACCGCGCTCACGTCCTGTTCCGTTGCTTGTCTAACGTCCTCAACCACTTGGTCAAGGGGTAGTCTAAAGCAGCCAGGCATCGCTTGGATGGAAATTGGCGCCGTAGCTGTTTCATCTACAAACAGGGGATGAATCAAGTCGCTTGGGTTAACCACGGTTTTGTTCATGAGGCTCCGCATTGCGGGTGTTCGGCGAAGCCTGCGCAGTCTAACTGAGGGAAAACTCATTTCGGTATCTCCTTTAAAGTGATTTGTGCCTCCGCGATTTGGGTGGCTTTTTCTTTAGCCCCATCAAAGTTGCCCTGCTGCAAAAGCGCCTGAACCGCGGAGTCCTGAATTATGTCATAGAGCACTTTTCGGCGCAGTCTTTGGTCGGAAAACTTTGCTTTCAGAAGCCTCCTCATCTGGTCTTGCAGTTTTATTTGAAGCAGGTCCTCAGGCAGGATTGTTTGCTCAATTCGTTTCCGCAAAACGCTTGCCATGGCAGGGCTTTTGCCGCTGGTCGAAATGGCGATTCTTACGTCGCCAACCTTAGCTGTGGCGGGAAGATTGAAGTCACTTGCCCTGGGGTCTTGGGGGGCGTAAACCATGCACCCAACGGATTTAGCGTAGCTTACAAGCGCGGCATTAAGGTCAGGGTTACTGGTAACTGCAACCAGCAGGTCAGGCTTAGGTATGAGTTGGTCAAAGAAAGCTTGGGCGTCGTAGACTTTTTTTTGTTGAAGCTGAATTTTTCCTTGGTCATGCAGGGTTGCTATGCCTTCTGAAAAGGATTCGCTGACGACAAGGATATGTGCGCCTGCCTCCAAGAAGTCGCTGGTTTTCCTATAACTTTCCAAGCCGCCTCCAACTACGACGACATATTTTCCGTCAACTTTGAGGTCAACAAGCATCCGCTTTGAAGCCTCCTTTAGCCATTTTGAAGCTCGGGTTTTTTTCCAGAGCAGTTTTGAAGCTATCCATAAACGCGCGGTAATCCAATGTGGTTTGCGCAGTTGGTGCCGCGAGGCTGACAATTTCATCAAGGTTTATGGAGCTTTCCGCAAGTTCAACAGCTTTGGCGCCAAATTCCTCATAGCGGATTTCCACTTCGGGGATTGCACCGCGTCCCTCCAAGTTTATGCGGGGAACAATCCCAAGCAACTCGACATGGGCATTTGCAAAAGCCTGTTTCAGAAGCTCTCGGATTTCGTCGGTTAAGTAACTCATGCGCACCTTGTTTAGGATGACACCCACGATTTTTACGCCCATGCAGCGTAGAAGATTTATGTAACTGAGGCTGCTGACCAGGGCGCCTTCGATGCCTTCCTTCTCGCAACCTACAACCAAAACTGTCGGCACCCCCAAAGCCGCGGCGACCTCAGCAGTTGCGCTCGGTTTCTGGGCGTTATCCATCAGCAACCCCGTGAAGGCACTCATGGCGCCTTCGATTAGAACGAAGTCGTAATCTTTGCTTGCGCCATGTACTGCTTCTGGGGGGGCGGTCCAGCCGCTTGGCCCGATTTTTATGGAAGAGTAGCTTTTGACGGGTTCTTTGATGAGGTACAGGGCAGGCACAATGTCTCGTATGTCGCCCCCAACTTTAACCACGCCAACGTTGTAGCCTCGTTTTTTTAGGGCACCCGCCAACCCTGTGATAACCAATGTTTTTCCTGAACCACTAGCCAGAGCGGTCACCAGCAAACTTCGAGGGGTCTTCTGGGATGCGATGCCAGTGAAGACGCTTGAGGATATGCCGACTTCGCTTTTCATTTTCTTCTGCAGTTGCGCGTTTGCAGCACGGATTTTCAAGAGCTCCGCGTCGGTTATGTCCAGCGACTTGGCTATCCCCTGCACTATTGGAGGGTTTTGGTCAAGTAAAGAATGCATAATGACGCCCACTACGTTGCCTTCACGGCTGGCAACACCTGAAATGAGGTTTTGGGAGTCATTGCGGTAGTTGAGGCGTTTTGTATGAGATACAAGGATAGGCTTAGCGTTTTGGTGAAGTGTAATTTTGCCGTAGGTGTGGCAGTGAAACCCCGCCACTTCTGCGCCCACTTGGTCGGTTAAACAGCTTGCCCCAACCACGGTGGCTTTCACTTGGTCCGTGCAAATCAGGGGCTCAAAAGTTGCGTCTAACAAACCACACCCGTCTCGAACAATTGGCACTGCGGAGAGGCGTCCGATGTCGGTTCCGCGAGACAGAATCTGAAAGCCTGAGCATACGCCCAGCACGAATTTGCCTGCCTCTGCCATTTTCAGAACTTCCCGCTCAATTTTGCCTTTTGTTGTTTGGGATTCAACGAGGCTGCCGCCGGGGATGATAAGCATGTCTAACATGGTGGAGGCGGATTTTCCGTCGACGGTGCCGTCGGCGTGTACCAAGTCGGTTGGCAGGTTACCAAACATTTCAAAGCAGGGTAATGCTCCGGGCACGTAGACTAAGCCGATTCTGTGGTTCACATTTGTTCCCTTGACTGTCGTTGGAGTTACTTTACGATAAAGCTTATATTTAAGCTGGTCGGTTTATCCAACCATGCATTCCTTGGCACAAAACCTTGGCATAATAAACGTGAGAATCACCCACAAAACGGCTCACGTTCAACTGCTGGAGGCCGTAGCATTCAAGGACAAACAGAATGCTTACACCCAAGTGTGCTCGCTTAAAGGAGTCCAAGAAGCCGTAATTCTGCAAACATGCAACCGCACCGAACTCTACATGGTAAGCGAAGAGGCAGAAAAAACGGCTACATCCGCCATTGAATTCTTGGCAAACCGAACAAAAACCCAGAAGGAAAAAGCCACCCAAGCCATTGAATGCGCATTCGGTCACGAAGCCATTGGCCACCTGCTGCGGGTGACCTCAGGTTTGGAATCCATGGTTATAGGTGAGGAACAAGTCATTAACCAAGTCTGGAATGCTTTTCTGGAAGCAGAACAAGCCAGCGCCAGTGGACTTGTCCTTAAAACTCTGTTTAACCGTGCAGTAAACGTGGGTCGACGGGCAAGACGCGAAACCGCCATCGGCAAAGGCGCCGTCTCGGTGGGTTCTGCTGCAGTAGAGCTTGCCGAAAAGCTACTGGGATGCCTCAACCAAAAACAAATCCTAATCATGGGCGCAGGCGAAACAGGCACCCTTGTCGCCAAAGCCATGGCTAGACGCTGCTTAACCCCTGTGTTTATTGCCAACCGCACCTTCGAACGGGCTGAAAGGTTAGCAGAGGAACTTTGCGGCAGAGCCATCAGATTTAATGAACGCGGCGAGGCACTTAAAGAAGCAGATTTGGTTTTCTGTTCAACCTCTGCCCCACACTACCTGTTAACCAAACAACAAATCTCCAAATTCATCGAGGAACGACAAAACAAAACCGACCTCATAATCATTGATATTTCAAACCCGCGAAACGTTGAAGAATCCATCGAAACGCTCCCGAAGGTGAAGCTCTACAATTTAGATGATTTAACGTTAATTGCGGAACGCAACAAGGAGGAACGCAAAAAAAGCGTTCAAGAAGCCTCCGCAATAGTCGAGGAAGAAGCTGCCTGGTTGGAGCGCGCCCTAAAGGCAGATTCGGTACGGGAAATTATTTCGGCGCTGCTTTCGCAAACCGAAGAAACCCGGCAGAAAGAGCTTGCCAAAGCCTTCACCATGATGGGAGATGTAGATGACCGGGAAAAAAAAATCGTCGGCGACTTAACATGTGTTTTACTTAAGCAGATGTTTCTACCCGTTATTGAAAATCTACGAAGAGCCGCCCTAAACGACGATTCAGAACTTATTGAAGTTGCAATGAAATTATTCGAAATTAAAGAAAATTAAATTAAAACAGTAAGAGGAAGACAGATGGAAAACGTCGGATTAGTCCTGATAGGACACGGTAGCAAACTCCCCCATAACCGGGAAAACATAGAAAAATTAGCAGAGATTCTGCGGAAAAGAGGCAACTTTGAGGTAGTGGACATAGCTTTTATGGTGCGAAACACCCCAACAATTGCCCAAGCCATAGAAGCCATAGCCGAGAAGGGGGTCAAAAAAATTGTGCTCATCCCCGCGTTTCTTGCCCCAGGAGTCCACACCACCCAAGAAATCCCCGAGTTGATCGGCATCAAAAATGAGGAGTTGCAGCTTTCCGCCAAGGGGATTGAGGTAATTTACGGGGAACCTATCGGGTCAGATGAACGTTTAGCGGATATTCTGGAAGAAAAAGCCCTCAAAGTCATAGGTGAAAAAACACCAAAGGCAGATACTGCACCGTACGGCGCAAATGCCCCCGCCGCTTCGAAACAACTTTACGAGGATAGCATGAAACTGATTCGACCTCAAATTGCAGACGTATTGGCAAAAGCGCCAAAAGAGCAGGCGCCCGTCATTGAGCGGGTGGTTCACGCAACAGCCGACCCTGAATACGCAAAGCTGCTGGTTATCAGCGACCAAGCCGTAAAAGCAGGCATAGCAGCCATCCAGACAGGGGCAAAAATCGTAACCGACGTGAAAATGGTGAAAATGGGCATCAACGAGGCACGGGTGAAAAGGTTCGGCGGCAAAATCGTCACTTACATTGATGAAGAAGAAGCCACAAACGTAGCTAACAACGAGTTTGTCACCCGATCCGTTGCTGCAACACGCCTAGCCGTAAACGATGGGCTTGACGGCGCGGTTTTTCTCATTGGAAACGCCCCCACCGCCGCCTTTGAATTAGCCGAAGCAGTAAAGCAAGGCAAAGCTAAACCCGCATTAATTGTTGCCGTGCCTGTGGGGTATGTTGGCGCAGCCGAATCCAAAGATGCCGTAGCCGAATTGCCTGTTCCATACATAATCACGAAGGGACGTAAAGGCGGAAGCACCATCGCCGTAGCAATCTTTAACGCGCTGCTGGCGATGGCTGAAGCGTCAAAAGGGAACTAAAATGCCCCGATTTCTAAAGTATGGCATCAGCACTGGAGCGTGTGCGGCAGCCGCAGCCAAAGCCGCCGTAATCACGTTAACAAAAGAGTGTGTGGAACGCGTGGTTATTCCCACGCCAATTGGCATCCGCTTTGAAATACCAGTTAAATCCTGCAGCAAACAAAACGACCAGGCAACGGCAACCGTGATTAAGGATGCAGGTGAAGACATCGACGTAACCGACGGCATAGAAATAACCGCCAACGTCCAACTAACTGACGACGGCGAAATCATCATAACAAGCGGAGAAGGCGTCGGGAAAGTCACCAAACCAGGCTTACCAATTCCTGTGGGGGAGCCAGCGATTAATCCTGTGCCGCGAAAAATGATTACCGAAGCCGTCCAAGAAGCGCTGCCCCAAGGAAAAGGCGCAAAAGTCACTGTTGTAGTTCCCGAAGGCGCAAAGGTTGCCGAGAAAACGTTTAACGCCAAACTGGGCATCGTGGGCGGAATCTCAATTTTGGGCTCAACAGGCGTGGTCAAGCCGCTGTCGCTTGAAGCTTGCCGCCGTTCACTGGTGCCCCAAATAGACGTAGCTGTTTCCCGCGGCTACAGCAGGGTGTTCTTTGTGCCGGGCAACATCGGCGAAAGAATAACCAAACAGCTGTTCACTGTGGCGGATGAGCAGATTGTGCAGACGGGCGACTTTGTGGGGTTTATGCTGGAGAAAGCCGCTGAGAGGGACGTCAAGGAAATCATGTTTTTGGGGCATTCGGGCAAGATGGTGAAGTTGGCGGCGGGGATTTTTAATACGCATTATCGGATGGGGGATGCGAGAAATGAAGTTATCGCTGCATACGCGGCTTCAGAGGGCGCTGACCAGAAAGCGGTTAACACAATTTTGCAGGCGAACACAACAGAAGAAGCAACCGAACTGCTAAACAAATTGGGTTTAACACGAGTCACATATGACAAAATCGCCCAAAGAATTCACGCTCGGGTCACAGACCGAGTGAAAAGCAAAATCAAGATTGGCATTATAATTGTATCCATGGAGGGCAAGGTTTTGGGGGCAGACGAGAACGCTAAGAGGCAGGAGCCATGGCTAAACTCCTCATAGTCGGCGTGGGTCCCGGCGCCCCCGACTACGTGACCCCCACGGCACGTAAAGCCGTGCAGCAAGCGCAAGTGGTTGCAGGCGCAGAACGCAACCTGAGGCTATTTCAGGAAGAAATCAAAGGCGAAACCCTAACATTAACAGCCAAAAACTTTGAAGAAAACCTCTCACAAGCTGTTGATTATGCCAGAAACGGAAAAACCGTTGCACTTCTCTCCACAGGCGACCCCGGATTCTCAGGGCTTTTGGGTTCTTTGCTAAGAAGACAACTAATCAAAAATGTAGACATTGAAGTTGTTCCCGGCGTAAGCTCCATTCAGGTTTGCGCAGCAAAACTTTGCTTAAACTGGGACAACGCACGCCTATTCACATTCCACAATAATACAAGTAAGGAAAAGAAACGTGAGCTTTTCCAGGCTGTCAAGGCGGGCAAAACCGTGCTTGTGCTGCCTGACCCGAACACTTTTACGCCCTCAGAAATCGCAGCTTTCCTTCTCGAAGAGGGGGCAGACAAAAAAACCTCCGTTGCAGTGTGCACAAATTTGACGCTGCCCAACGAGAAAACCGTTAAGGCAACATTGGATGAGGTTTCAAAGCAAAAGTTTCCGCCGCTATGTGTAGTGGCAATTAACAGCAATTCACAGTAACCAAACCAATAATAGGTTACAGTAGAGGCCGATTCGACATGTGGTCTTTCAAGACGCCTGGAATCCCAGATGACAGGTTCATCCAAAGTGAGGAAGTTCCTGGACCCACCAAAGAAGAAATCCGAGTGATAACCCTCTCCAAAGCTCGACTCCGCGAAGGAGACGTTGTAGTGGATGTGGGCTGCGGCACCGGAGGCTTAACCGTCGAAGCAGCCCTGCAGGTGGCACCAACAGGAAAAATCTACGCCATAGACGAAAATCCCAAAGCCCTCCAATTAACCCGCAGCAACGCTGCAAAGTTTGGTGTACAAGGGGTTATTGAGGCAACGTTGGGGGCGGCTCCCGATGCGCTGCTCAACTTGCCGCCTGCAGACGCCATACTTTTCGGCGGAAGCCGTGCACTCAAAGAAACCATCCACACAGCCCACACCAAGCTGAAGCCAAAGGGCAGAATCGTCGTGAACGCCATTTTGCTGGAAACCGCCGCGACCGCGTTGGAGCAGGTCAAGAAGGCGGGGTTTGTTGAGGTGGATGTGGTTGAGGTTTTTGTGGCGAAGGGCAAAACCGTCGGAAGCGGAACCATGATGCTCGCTCGTAACCCCATAAAGATAATTTCAGCAACAAAGGAACTGTGAAAAGAAGTGGTTGGAAAATTCGTAGGTATCGGTGTGGGTCCAGGTGACCCCGACCTTATAACCGTGAAAGCAGTAAAAGCCCTAACAGCGGCGGAATACATCTGCGTCCCAAAATCAAATCCTCGCAAGCCTAGCATGGCACTGGGGATGATTCAGCAGATTTTGGAAGCCCGCCAAAAACCCGCCGAAATTCTTGAACTCATTTTCCCGATGACCAAGGACGAGTTAAACAACAGGAAACTGTGGGTGGAAAACGCAGCGGTTGTGGCGTCCAAGGCGAAACTTGGGGATGTAGCATTCATCACTTTGGGCGACCCGATGCTGTATAGTACTTTTCTTTATCTCTACGAGTGCATCAAAGAGACCTACCCCTACGTGAAGTTAGAGATAATTCCGGGCGTGACATCCATGACTGCTGCGGCGGCAAGGGCTAAACTTGCGCTTGCGGAAAGAGAGGAGGTTGTTTCGATTATTCCTTCCGACCTTGACCCCGCAATCATCGAGGAAACCGCTCGAAGCGCCGACAACATCGTCTTCATGAAATGCGCCTATCGCATCAAAGAGCTTGTTCCCATTTTGGAGAAAGCAGGTTTCACAAAAGACGCCACCATCGCACTTGTGAAGCGGTGCACGCTTCCTAAAGAAAGAGTTCTTGTCGGCAAACTCGGCGACATCCAAAAGTGGGACATAAAGGAGGATTACTTTTCCGTGGCTATCGTGAAGCGAAGCCAAGTTCCCATTCACTGGAAAGAAAACGGTGACAAAAATGGCAAACATGAATAAAGTTGTCTTTATCGGAGCAGGACCAGGAGACCCCGAACTCATCACCCTAAAAGGCAAAAAGTATCTTGAACAGGCGGATGTGGTTATCTATGCGGGCAGCTTGTTAAACCCCGAATACCTCAAATACTGCAAAAAAGGCGTTAAACTGCATGACAGCGCCAAAATGAGCTTGCCAGAAGTCCAAAAAGTCATGCTGGAAGGCGTCAAGGCAGGCAAACTTGTGGCACGCGTCCACGACGGCGACCCCAGCTTTTATGGAGCCATTCAGGAACAGATGACCTTCTTAGACAAGGAGGGTATTGGGTATTTTCGGATTCCAGGAGTGAGTTGCTTGCAGGGCGGCGCGGCAGCGTTAAACCGCGAATTAACTCTGCCAAACATCTCGCAAACCATCATCATCACCCGCCCTGAAGGTCGAACACCTGTGCCCCCCACGGAAAGTCTTGTTGAACTTGCCAAGCACCAAGCCACCATGGTCATTTTTCTGGGCACACCGTACATTGCACGCGTCGCTGAGGAACTGCAGAAAGGAGGTTACCCCAAAGATACACCTGCCCAAGTCGTCTACAAAGCCACTTGGCCAGAACAAAAAATCGTCAAAGGCACCCTTGGCGACATAGCCCAAAAAGTCGACGCCGAAGGCATAACGCAGACGGCCTTGATTTTTGTGGGTAAAGTGTTAGACCCCCAAGCCTATGACCTTTCAAAACTCTACGACCCCGCCTTCACCACGGGCTTTCGCAAAGGCACCCAGTAATGTACAACAAAGAAATCAGCATCATCGCCGCTACCAGCCGCGGAGTAGAAACGGCACTTAAAATCCAAAACGCCCTCGCCGCTTTGGAGTTACCCAGCAAGGTCTACGCACCCAACAAATACATCCAAACAGGCGTCAACCCCGTAACGCAAAAACTGGACAAGTTCATCCAAGAAGCCTTCACTTCATCCAGTGCCCTTGTGACGGTTATGGCAACAGGCATCGTCATCCGCGCAGTAGCGCCTTGCCTCAAAAGCAAACTGGCAGACCCTGCAGTGGTGGCGGTGGATGCAAACGGCAAATTTGCAATAAGCCTTCTTTCAGGGCATTTTGGCGGCGCGAACCACCTCACAAGGCAAATCGCGGCGGGCATAGGCGCAACAACTGTAATCACGACAGCGTCGGATTCGATGGGAAAACAGGGCGCAGATGAACTGGCGCGTACCATGCATTTGACGATAGTGAACCCAAAAAGCCTTGTTGGCGTCAACGCTGCCTTGGTAAATGAGGAGCGGTTGGCTTTGATACGGGTGGGCGACGCAAGAGTCCCTCTGCAGGCAATTGAGGGCTACACGACTGAGGAAGCAAAAGACATGCATCAAGCGGTAGAAATCGCTAACCGCTATGACACAGCTGCCATAATCACCCATGAACCCCTGCCCCCTGAGGAAGCCTCAGAACCAGTCGTGTTGCTTAAACCCAAACGAATAGTCATTGGGGTAGGCGCAAGAAAAGAAATCACCCAAACCCAAATCCTCAAAGCCATAAATGTTGCTTTGGTGCGGGTTAACTTGCCTTTGGAACGCGTGGACGGGTTGGCAACCGTGGACATAAAACGCGATTCACAAGGCATGTTGGCTGCAGCCGAGAAGTTGGGTTTAAAGTTTGATTTTTTCAGTGTAGAGGAGCTTTGTGCAGTAAGAAATGCAGAGTTGTCTCCTGATTCAGAGTTAGTTCAAGAAAAAATTGGAGTTGGAGGAGTTTGCGAACGAGCAGCCTTAATAGCAGCAGGAAAAAACCCACATTTAATCCTAAAAAAACAGAAACTCAACGGCGTGACTGTGGCGGTAGCAGAGGGCGAATAAGCGTCGTCGGCATCGGACCTGGCAGCGCAGAGCACATGACGCCTAAAGCGCGCCAAGCCATACAAGAAGCCAACGCCATCGTCGGCTACAAAACCTACCTCACGCTAATTCAAGACCTCATAGACCCCAAGGCAGAAGTGGTCGCGGGCACCATGGGACGCGAAGTTGACCGCGCCAAAGCCGCCGTGCAAAAAGCGCTGCAAGGAAAAACCGTCGCGGTCATCAGCAGCGGAGACGCAGGCGTTTACGGCATGGCAGGAGTAGTTTTGGAAGTTGCCGCTTTAGAGAAAACACAAGTTCCCGTGGAAATTATTCCTGGCGTCACAGCGGCAACGGCGGCGGCAGCCTGTTTAGGGGCACCGTTGGTGAGCGATTTTGCGGTGATTAGTCTTAGCGATTTGTTGACGCCTTGGGAGCTGATTGAGAAGCGGCTGGAGGCGGCGGCGAAGGCGGATTTTGCGATTGTGCTTTATAATCCGCAGAGTGTGGGGAGAAAGGAACCGTTAGCTAAGGCTTATGAGATTCTGCTTTGTCACCGCGGTCCCGACACGTTGGTGGGTATTGTGAGGCAGGCGGGGCGTGAAGGAGAAAAAATACAGATAACTACATTAGACAGGCTGTTGAACTGCGAGGTCGATATGGTGACCACCATTGTGGTTGGGACTTCAGCTACACGCCTTGTCAATGATAGAATGGTGACACCTCGAGGTTACAACTTAGAAGCCTGCAACTAGACGTAACCTAAGAAACAAAAGTTTGTCTAGATACCGCTTTCTTTTTTTAACAATTGCGTTTATTCATTTTTTATAGAGAACATAAACTCCTAAAACCATCAGCAACCCCGCCAAAGTCTGCACCACTGTAAAAGTCTCCCTAAGGATAACAAAAGCAAATACCGCGCCAAAGAGGGCAGTGGTTGAAAAAATCGTTCCTGTCCGCATGGAGCCGATTTCTTTGAGTCCCAGCATGAAAAACAGAAGCGAAAAACCAATGCTGAAGGCGCCAACTGAGAGAAGGTAGGGGTAAGCGGACAAGGGAACAAAGAAGGGAATGCCAAAAGCGTAGGCTAACAGCAACAGGCTTGCGCCGCCGATTAGGCATTTGAGGGCAGTTACTGTTATGAGGTCTTCTTTGAAGCAGAGAAACTTGCTCAGGTTGTTGTCTATGCCCCAGAATAGGCAAGCTCCCAGTACGAGGAGGTTGCCCACGAGCCACGTGTCTAAAGAGAGGCTATAGAATTGGGCGTTTGTTGACAAGAAAACAGCGCCGAGTATGAGAAAACCAATACCAACCCACTCTTTTCGGTTACAACGTTCTCTAAGAAAACTCACGGCGATAAGCACGGTAAAGAGGGCTTCCCCATTTTGCAGCAAAGAAGCGTTCACTGCCGTGGTTTGATTAAGGCCGTTCAAAAACAAGAAGGGTGCAATAATGGAACCCGAAAGAACCACCAAACCCAAAATAACAAAGTCTTTGAGGCAAAAATTTGATTCCGTCTTTGTTGGGGTCGCAAGCAGTTTCATGACGCGCCCGCGAAGCGGCGAGAAGCGGACTGCAAAAAGGGTTACCCCTGCAAAGAAGTAAATTAACCCCGCAACAAGGGTCGGGTGAACATCAGCGAGGGCAAGCTTGTTTAAGGTTGTGCCTATTCCGAAAAGGAGCGCCGAGGTAAGTGCTCCAACATAGCCCCAGTGATGTGTCACAAAGCTACCTCAGGTAGAGCGTTTTTCTTGGTCTTGGGCAGCAGGTTTTTTGTTGAGAAGCTCCAGGATTGCTTTTCGGGCTTCGCTGATAGTGAGCGGCAGCAAATCCGAGATGGGCAGGTCGTCTTCTTTTTTGAGCACTTCAAAGAGGTGGGTAAGCCTTGGCGAACGCAAGTTTACGTTTCTGATGAGTTGGGTGTTTGAGAAGATTTCTTTGGGTGTGCCTTCTGAGACTTTTTTACCTTTGCTAAGGATAAAGAGGCGGTTAGCGAACAGGGGAACCATGTCTACGTCGTGTGTGGCTAAGACAAGCGTTATGCCTGCCTCTTTGTTGAGTTTAAGCAGTAGATGCAGGATTTCGCTGGTGGCTCGTGGGTCAAGGTTTGCAGTTGGCTCATCCATAACGATGACTTCGGGCTGCATAGCCAAAACTCCTGCAAGTGCAACGCGCTTTTTTTGTCCTAAACTGAGAAAATGCGGCGGCTTTTCCACAAACTCAGCCATGCCTACAGTTTGAAGCGCATCATCCACGAGTCTTTTAACTTTGTCAGGAGGGTACCCAAGATTTAGCGGTCCAAAAGCCACGTCTTGTTTCACGGTTGAGGCAAACAGTTGGTCATTTGGGTCTTGGAACACAAAGCCCACCCGCTTTCTCAGAGTCAACAGCGCTTTCGTGTCGTACTCTAAGGGTTTATCTTCAAAGTAGATGGTTCCTGAAGTAGGTTTTAGGATGCCGTTTAGGTGGTTGAGCAGGGTGGTTTTGCCTGAACCGTTGGTTCCTAGAAGGGCTATTCGTTCGCCTCTATCAAAGCCAAGGGAGACTTGGTCTAGTGCGAGGGTGCCGTCGGAATAGCAATGGGAAAGTTTGTCCAGTTGAAACAGCATTTGTTAAATAACTCCAATGTTTAAGGTGAAAAAGATTGCGAAAACAAGCAGCACATCAAATAGGACAATTCCTGCTAATGCTGCTTTTTTGGGTTTTGGTTGCTCTTCCAAGACGTATATGGTTCCATCATAGCCGCGGGCGTTCATGGCGGTGAAGGTGCGTTCACCCTGCTCTAAAGCGCGGATAAAGAGGTTTCCCGCAAGCAAAGCCAAAGAGCGGATCCGTTTTAGCCAGCCTGAATGCCCCAGCCGCAGGTCTTGAGCGGTGTTCATTTTTGTGGAAACCTCCAAGAATACAAAGATGTAGCGGTAAATTAGCAGCGACATTTCGATGAGGATTTTGGGGGCGTGGGCACGTCGAAAAAGAATACACAGATCAGTTATTGAAGTGGTTAGCACAAGAAAGAAGAGGCAGGAAATGGCGCCTTCGACTCGTAGGAAGGTGGTTATGCTCATGGCTATGCCGTTTTTGAAAATGGTCCAAGTAAACCAGGGTGTGACAATATTTGTTAGGGGTTCACCGTAACCGTAGAATAGAGCCAGAAAAATGCAGCTGAGGGTAAGCATAAAAGTTGGGTAGAGAAGCATCTTGAGGTAGAATTGTACCCTGATTTTTGCAAATCCAAGCAACATCGTGGTAAATACAACAAAAACTATGATGGATACAATAAAAGAGGGCGAAGAAACGCTGATGATGAGTGCGGAAAGGGAAAAAAGGGTTTTGGTTATGGGGCTGTTGTTGGCGAATCGGTTGGTGTATGCGGAACGGTCGATTTGGGTCGAGAGGTCGCTGTGAGCCATTCAGTTTTCATCCAGAGTAGTTTATCTACGCGTCTTTTTTCTTTGCCCGTTTTCCTTTTTCGTAACCCACATAGTACCCAATGACTAATGCGCCTAGGGCAGCTTGAAGCGCAAACAGCAGGCTTTCAATTTCGCCGCTGGGGGGCTCCCAAATCGGGGTGAACCACGGCTCGTACCCTGTTTCGGATATGGCTTCTTCTGCGGCGCCGTCTGCTCCTCCGTACTCTGCTGAGGGCAGAAGAAAGAGGGGCGTCACAAACAGGATCACTAAGACGGCGATTAAGCCTATGTAGTGGAGGGTTTTCACTGTTCTGAATCCTCCTGTAAGCGTGGACCGTTTGGAAGCTTTATCACTTTGAGGGCGGCTAGCAGGTGTCCTTTGTATTTGGCTAAGAAGTCAAAGAGTATCACTGCGAGTATGCCTTCGCCAATGGCTAGTGGAATTTGGGTTACTGCAAAGATTGTGCCGAATTTTGCGAATGCATCAAAGAAGCCTGCGGATGTTGGGAAAGCTAAAGCGAGTTGTACGGATGTGGTGACGTAGGTTGCTAGGTCGCCTAAAGTTGCAGCCAAAAAGATGCCTACTGCGTTGGGAACGTGGGCTTTTTTGCAGATGAGCCAAACTGCGTAGGCTACGACGGGCCCCATGATGCCCATGGAGAAGATGTTTGCGCCAAGCGTGGTTAAGCCTCCGTGAGCAAGCAGAAGCGCCTGAAAAACCAGCACAATTGTTGCCAAAACGGAGGTTATGCCGGGTCCGACGATTACGGCGGATAGCCCGGTGCCTGTGGGATGCGAGCAGCTTCCGGTGACGGAGGGCAGTTTTAGGGCGGAGAGTATGAAGATGAAAGCGCCCATCAGGGCTAGCAGGGGTTTTGCTTCGGGAGTTTTTTTGGCGAGTTTAGAGAGTTTATAAACGCCATAGGCTACTATTGGGATTGAGATTATAAACCAGATTTCCCACCATGGGTGCGGCAGGAAACCTTCCATTATGTGCATCTTTTTCCTCCTTGATGTTGGATAATCCATCCAAATAGTTTATTAAGCTTTTTTTAACTCAAGTTAAATCAAGGTTGAACAACGTTGCCCAAACAAACCCAACCCATCCTCCTACGAGACAAAGGAGAATTCACAAAATTCCAAATCCTCCTCGAAGTCATGCGCAACCAACCACACGTCAAACAAAAAGACATCGCAGACGCCCTAGGAATAACCATCCAAGCAGTCTCAAAATACTTCAAAAAACTCACCAAAGAAGGCCTACTTAAAACAGGTTCCGAACGCGCCGACTACAGACTAACCCCCAAAGCCGTAGGAAGAATGCACGACGACATGAAAAATTTAGAGAACTACTTAATCAACATTAAACGGGAAATCAAAATTGAACGCGCCCTCCCCGCCATAACCACCGCACCAGTGAAAGCAGGCCAAGAAGTCGGCGTAATCATGAAAGAAGGCGTCATGTACACCACCTCCCTCAACGACCCCACAACCGAAGCAAAAGGCACCGTCATGGCAGACGCCCAAGAAGGCGAAGACATCGGGCTGCAAAACCTACAGGGCAAAATCAAAGTAACCCCAGGAAAAATTCTCATTGTCAAATTGCCCAGCATACGCAAAGGCGGCTCCCGAGCCGTAGACTTAACCAAAGTCCGCGCCTACTACGACGAGTTCAAACCAGACCGCGTGGGTGTCATGGGCGCCGTCGGAAGAGCGGTCCTAAACAAGTTGGGGTTGAAGGCAGATTTAGAGTTTGGCATCAACAACGCCGCCGCCATCGCTGCTTCAAGGGGACTGAACGTGTTTGTGCTGGTGGTGGGCAGAATGGTAAACCGCATGGTGCAAGAGGTGGACCTCATTAACATGCGAAACGCCAAAGAAGTCAGCTACGAGGTCAAAGACGCAAAAATCACGCCCTAACAGCAAAATTGAGCATAGAGCAAAAACAGAGCACGCCTGACATCACCAGTTTTTTCCTTAACAGCAATCAAAAGGGCAGCCAAACAAAACAGACAACTGAAATGGAAGAAAAGTTGAGTTTTGGAGAATTGTGGTGCGGTTGCCGGGATTTGAACCCGGGTCATCAACGTGGCAGGCTGAAGTCCTAAACCAGGCTAGACTACAACCGCACTTGCTAACTGCTGCAGCCTGATTTCGCCACCGACCAGCGAACCAACAGGTCAACTGCATGGTTTTTCTGATTTGCTACTGCTTTAGATAACATTCTGTCATTAAAAGGTTTTTGAGCCAAACTGAGGTGAAGCGTAGCATAAGCCCCAGATAAAAGCGGGAGCAAAATGGGTTGCGCTCACTATTAAAGGGCACCAGAGGACAGCAAAATTAAATCAGGCAAGGAGAAACACTATTGTATCGGTTTCTGACGGGACCAACATGAAAGCCAACAGAACAAGCCAAACAGTCAACGAATACATCGCAGCCTTCCCCCAAAACGTGCAGACCATGTTGCAGGAGCTTAGGCGAACCATCAAAGAAGCAGCGCCCAACGCTGAAGAAACAATCAGTTACCAGATGCCTGCCTTCAAGCTCAACGGGCGAATTTTGGTTTATTTTGCTGCTTTCAAAAACCATATTGGCTTTTACCCCACTGCATCTGCCGTTGAGGCGTTCAAAGAGAAACTGGCTAAATACCAGACCAGCAAGGGCACCGTCAAGTTCCTCCTAAACCAGCCCACCCCGACGGAGTTGGTTAAGGAAATGGTGCGGTTTAGGGTGGAAGAAATTCTGCGCAAGAAGGGAAAACGCGAACGAGAGGCTCCATGAACGCCTCCAAAAACGCACATTCCGAGACGCGAAACAGGTGGCTTGTGCAGTGGCAGTCGGAGCACCCAAACCCCCTCACAGGCTCGCCCTGCCTACAGACTGTTTCGGCGGTTTTGCATTCGGCGAGTTTGTTGCCTTGCAGGTAGAGGACGTTTGTGATTTTTGCGTGGGGGTTGTTGAGTAGGTAGTCTATGTGCCAGTGGAGGCGTTTGTCTTTGCGTAGGTGCCGCTTCACCCGCTGCTCAAGGTTGGCTTGGGCGGAGCCGACGTAGACGTAGGTGCCTTCCTTGAAGTGGGTTTCTCCGAGGGCGCCCACGGTTATGGTGACGTCTTGAGTCAGGTCTATGATGAGGGCGTAGATGCCTTTAGCCATGCAAACCGCTTGAGACTATAGTGTTTGCAGTTGAAAAGCCTTCACCCACGAGCCTAAAACGCTTCGAGGCGCTTCTCCAAACTCCTCTTGAAGCCCACTGGCAAGAAGTTCCGCATGTTTTTCCATGTGGCGATGGTTTTGTTGCGGCTTAAAACCAAAAAGTGCCCCGTGCTGTTGGAGGGGACCCAGACGGTGGTTTGTTTGCGGTAGTTGCCGCCTAAATCCATCTTCTGCAGGTAATGCCGTTCGCGGGGGTCGTTGGGGGTGGAGCCAAAAGACACAAAGTCGCGCCCTTCTGCTTCTGCCCGTTTCACCTCCTCTAACGCCAAATAAGCCATAATGGGGTATTTGCGGCATTTTTCTCGGTCCATGCCCACGTAGGCACCGTAGGTTCCCCGTCCATACTTAAAGTTAGCTGTGCCAGCGATGGCGCGGTCACCGCGGACAAGCGTGACCCGAAAATTCTCAGGATAAAGCAAATCCCACGCATGCTCCATAAACGAGTAAGGAAACGGTAAAGCCCCAATGTAGTGCATGTTGTTTTCGTAGAGGCGGTAGAATTCTTTGAGGTCAGATTTGGTTTTGGCTTCTTCGGCGTGGAATCCGTGTTTTTCGATGGCGCGAATTTTGGTACGCATCTTCTGCCTAAGCACTTTGCTCCAGATGTAGGCGTGGGGAGTGGCTTTGAGGTCAAGTTCAACGACGCCGCCCACGTTGGATTCCGTTAAGGCACTTGATGAAAACACACGTTTAAAGTCGGCATCCATCAAGTTCAGCTTCGCGTAAGCGACACCGTTTCGGTGCGATAAGCCCCTCAGGTAAGAGATTAGGGCTTCATAGACGCGTCCAAAACAGGTCGGTGAGATGATTGGTCCTGCGTAGTCGGAGCGGGGGTTTGACTGGTAAATTTTGACCATGCCCGACTTCACTATAAAGCCGGGGCAGATGGCAACGAGGACGCCGTTTTCGTCTCGCACTGCCAAGTACAGGGGCTGCGGAAAAGCCTCTTCAAGCACCTCTTTCCACTGGGGAGTGTGGTAGAAGGTGGCGTTGGGGCAGGTCTGCAGAAACGGTTCCCACTCAGTTGTGTCTTTTAGTTCTTCCGCGTACATTTTTTTCAGCCAGTTAGTTTAAAAGAAGCTTGCTCTCGGAATCACGTCTAAAAGGGTTAGACGCCACTCTCTTGGTTGCATACCGAAAAACCTCATCTACACTACTCTATTTGGGCGTTTATAAATTTTAAACTTTTTTACTCAACAAAGAACAAAGCAGAAATTGTTGCAAAGAAAAAGCTAAAGTTGAGGCAGCAAACTTTTCATTGCCGCTTCAAGCTCCCCAAAACCTTTAATGACAGCATCTGAATGCACCACCACCCACGGGCTCAGGCAAGGCATATCTGAGATGACAACGATTTTTTTGCCTTTGCGTTTTGCGTAGAAGAGTTCCATGCAGGCACCCGCCGAAAGCCGCGGCAGATAAACAATCATCACGTCACATCGGTCAGCGTCATCAAGGTCTCTTTGCACAAACCCAGCGGCAGGAACTTCATCCCACCAGCAGGGCTCCTCCTTGTTATAGAGGACTTTTTCGCGCTGCCATGGGTCGATAACTTCCAAGCCCAGCTTGCTGCAGATTTCTCCGATGATTTCGCGGTATTCTTGATGGTCTTCCATGCCTTGAATTGGTCCAGAAATGAAGGCTTTTATCATGGTTTCAAAAGCAGTGTTTGTTGGAATTTAACGGTTTTGTTCTTAATCTATTTAGAAACGCAGTAACGCTACACGATGGACTGAGATTGAAAAAGAAAAGGGTGTGTTGAATCTTATTTTACGGGGCAAATTGGCAGAACGGTTTTGTTGTGTGCTTCGTTGAGGACTTCTGCAAAGCCTAAGTAGACTGCGCTTAAGCCGCAGATGATGCCTTCGATGCCTGTGAGGTTGCCAAAGGTGAATGTGCCTGAGAGCACGGGGTTGCCGGTTAGGTCGCGGATGGTCAGCATGAAGAACAGCACGACTAAGCTTGCGAATACGAACTGCAGTGCACGGTTTGTCTTTAGGGTGCCAAAGAACATTGCGAGCGTGAACAGCCCCCACATGAAGAAGTAGGCTGCCATGGCAGTTTCAGTTGGTGCAACAAGCCCAGGGAGGAAAGAGACGTTTGGAAGAACAAGAAGCAGCACCAGACTCCACCAGAACAAGCCGTAGGAGGAGAACGCTACGGTTCCGAAGGTGTTGCCTCTCTTGAACTCCATGATGCCAACGATTACCTGTGCTAAGCCACCGTATGCTAAGCCCATTGCTAAAATCATGGTGTCAAGGGGGAATAAGCCAGCGTTGTGCAGGTTCAGCAGGGTTGTGGTCAAGCCAAAGCCAAGCAGCCCTAAAGGGGCGGGGTTTGCCAATTTTGCGATTTTGTCGCTCATCGTGTCACATCAATTGCTGCGAGTTTTAGACGTTTGTTCAGCTTTTCTCATATAACTCTATTGGTTGAGTTATCCGGTTCTTCTTCGTCTGGATGCGATGTATTTTCCAATTTCCAAAGCTGCGAACACTATGCCTGCGAACAGCACTGCGATTCCCCAGTCCATTAGCCCCGGCGAGGTCACGTCAAAGATTTGTTGGATGCCTGGGGTGTAGAGTATGAATAGTTGTAGGGCGAAGGAGGAGAGTATTGCGT